>JBFWRL010000159.1:0-13135 GCA_050248915.1 Candidatus Sericytochromatia bacterium | reverse complement strand
TCAGGGCCCATCAGGGCCTCGCCGAAAAAGCGCTCCAAGGTCAAGATTACCCCACAGCTTTTAGTCACTATCAAACAGCTTTTTTGGCGCAGCGGGGTCAACCCTGGTCTCATCAATCCGCGCCCATTCCTGCAGTTGATTTGCCTCCCTTACTTAGGGAACTGCCCGAAAAAATCAGCCTAGATAAACTGCAACACGATGTTGAGCAATGGCTTTGGCTCGCGCAACACCAAGATTTGCCGCCAAAAGCCCAGGCCCTGTTGCCCAAACTGCAAGCAATGGTTGAACGCTTGCCCTCATCAGCACTCGACACCCGGTTTCTGACATCAGAACAGCGCACGTTGCTAAAGACTATCTACAACGCCCCGATCTCTTGGCCTCAAACAGATTTTCAAGGGCCTTTGCTCAATCCCCAATTGGACTTTCAAGCGATCGAAAGGACTTTTTTACAGAACCCATGCCCCATGCTCTGGTTTGACGATCTTCTTTCATCCGAGGCTTTAAACAGTTTGCGACAATTTTGTTTGGGAGCCACGGTTTGGCGCGATTATTATGCTGATCAGGGCTATTTGGGTGCGTTTATGGATGATGGTTTTGTTTCGCCATTGCTGTTAAATTTGGCCAAAGCGTTGCAATTAGCTCTGCCCCGAATTTTGGGTGATACAGCCTTGCATTATCTCTGGGGGTTTAAATACGGTCAATCCAGCCAGGGCATTCGCTTACATGCCGATCAGGCCAAAATCAATCTCAATTTTTGGCTGACCCCCGACAGCGCCAATCTGAACCCAATGGGGGGTGGGTTGCAGGTATACGACCGCGCTGCCCCTCAGGACTGGGATTTTAAAGCGTATAACGATCAATCGAGCCAAAGCCGTATGATGGCTTATTTACTACAAACAAATGCCCAATTGACACAGATACCCCACCGTCAGAATCGGGCCGTCCTCTTTCACTCTCGGCTCTTCCACCGCACAGACCCGCCCCAATTTAAACAGGGTTATGAAAACCGGCGCATCAATGTTACCATGCTGTTTGGGTGACCCCCATTGAAAGGAGTCTGGCTTGAGCGAACGTGATTCATTTATTCAGCCCTTTAAAAACCGGCTGTTTGAGATTTTTAATGCCTCCTCTTCCGGCCAAGACCCTTACCGTCAGAGCATGTACCAACGCCAACCACGCCGGAAAAAAGGGGCCAAACCCGAAGAGGGTGAAGATTGGGATCACGAATCTCAACTCTTTTTTGATGATTTTATTTCCCTCGACGAAGAAAAAATCACCCACGGGTTGAACCGCGCCCAGGTGCGCAAGGCCTTCGATCGCAAGTTTCGCACGTCGAGCCGCAGCGAAGAATTGGCACGAGAAATGGAGATCATCGAAGACACCTTTGGCACCCAGGGCATTGCCCCCGAAACCACCTTGGCCAAATTCGAAAAACTGGCTGCGTTTATGGCTGATTTTGAGCAATTGCTCCGCAGCCGAGCCCCTTCAGTGGCTGGACGCTTTCAGCTCTTTTCTCTGCCCACCCTGTTGCGCTTAAAAGCATGGGGTATGCAAGCCAAAACCTTGCAAAATCTTGTTTGGTTGCGTGTACTTTACCATCAACAACAAGAAGTTCTCGACAATTCAGAGGCTTTTTTGCATGTTCAACTCTGCTTACAGGCGCTGGATTTGCCGATGCGCCATATGGAAATGCAACGTTTTATCGAAAGACACCTGATCGATCTGCCTTCGTTTGACGCGCTCTTACATCAAACCTACCATTATTTAGAGCAAAACGCCCGGATTTTTGAAGCGCTTGAAAACGAAATGCGTTTGCTGAGTATGCAGGTCCAGCCTTGGTTTTTACATCAAATCGGCCGACCCTATCTCAATCTGGAAAAACGCCTGGGCAAACGACACCTTGAGAACCGCTATTTGCGGCTCAAAAACCAATTGTTGGAAGTGCAACGCCAAATCAAACATTTGGAAAAAAGCCACAGTTCAGTCGCCCATTTTTTGGGCGAAAAAGCAGACTTACTCAAGTCCTGGCAAGGCCTAGAAGGCCATTTAAGTGCCCTTTTGGAATTGCTTGATTTGAGTCGACAAGGTGAGCAAACGGCTTTGGAAGAGCAAAAAGCAGAAACACTGGTACGATTGGGGATTTCCCTCCCCCAACCCAGTCCCGCTGATTCCCTGTATCAACTTGAATATTTGGTTCAATTGCTGGCCCAACTGCAAAACCAACACTTTTTTGAGAGCCCTAACATCCCTGAGGTGTATATTGCGCCATTGACCTTGAGGCAATTGCAAAGCATCAAGGCCCAAGATTTGGCGGCTTTGGAAAAATGGGCCATTTTTAAAGTGCAACAAGTCTTGCTTTTACAGGCAGATACCCTCAAACCGACGTTTTTGGCGTGTCAACAGGCCCAACTCCCGTCGAAGTAACCCGTCCGTCCCGCAATTGAATCGTGCGATGACTGCGGGCGGCTAGATCCAAATTGTGGGTGACAAAGACAATGGCCAAATCTTCAGAGCGATTGAGTTCATGTAACAGTGCAAAAACCTGTTCCGTGTTTTCTGTATCGAGATTGCCGGTGGGTTCATCGGCCAAAATCAAAGGGGGTTGATTACTCAGTGCGCGGGCGATGGCCACTCGTTGCTGTTCTCCTCCACTCAATTCCACGGGACGGTGTTTGAGTCGGTGACTCAGGCCGACCCTTTCGAGTAAATTGACGGCCCGCTTTTCAGCCAAAAGTCGCGATTGACCCGCTAAGAGCTGGGGAATAACCACATTTTCAAGGGCACTGAATTCGGGCAATAGAAAGTGAAACTGAAACACAAAGCCAATTTCTTTTTGACGCAATTCGGTAAGTTCAGGGTCTTTCATGGTCGATGTCCGGTGATTATTGACCCATATTTCACCGCTGCTGGGACGATCCAGAGCTCCTAACAGGTAAAGCAGGGTGGTTTTGCCACTGCCACTGGGGCCTGTTAAGGCAACAAACTCCGCTTTTTCGACTTGTAAACTCACCTCGTGCAAAACAGGGGTTTGCAATTGGGTGCCGAGGGTTTTGCCAATGGCCTCTGCCCTGAGCACGGGGGGTGTCCCCATTGGATGTGTCATTGCGCAAAACCAGCGCAGTCCAAGCAGCAGAATCTCAGAATTTCGTGAAGCAGGGACATTTTGGCCTGCCCCGGCCAAGGAGACAATTTTTGCGCAGCGACCAAGGTCAACATGACTGGGTTGCAGCCAGAGTAGATTGGTCATACACGGGTTGGGGGGAAATTTCCATATTCACAGTATAGAAGATTCCCAAGCCAAGCTGAAGTGCTTCATGGCGCTTCAGCCATTGCTAAACCAGGGCGTCCAGCTCACTTTGGGCTTCGCGCCAGACGATCAGCGCCTGCTCATATTCGGCCTCAATTTGGGCTTTTTTGCCTGCATCGACGGTTTGAGCCAAAAGTGATTCCAGGTTTTGACAGGCCAATTCGAGCCCTGGCAGTTTTTTCTCCAATTGCTGACGCTTCCGTTTGAGGGCCTTTTGGGCTTCATAGGCCTCTTTGCCGCTCAAAGCAGGTTTGGCTTCGGCCTGTTTAATAGCCTGTTTTTCAAGTTTGGCGGCCTCTGTCTGTTGGCCCAAAACGGTGCGTTCTTTGAGTGAGACATCGCGGCTGAGATGGTCAGTGCCATATTTTTCGAGGTATTCGGCATAGCTGCCTTTGTAGTCGAGGAAGCCTTCGGGTTTCACTTCGAGAATGCGTGTGGCCACGCGCGAGACAAAATAGCGGTTATGGCTGACCAAAATTAAGGTGCCCGTGTACTTCGCCAGGGCCTCGGTCAACATATCAATGGCTTCGAGGTCCAAGTGGTTGGTGGGTTCATCCAGGAGCAGCACATTGCTGGGTTCGAGCATGAGTTTGGCAAAAATCAGCCGGGTGGCCTCTCCCCCACTTAAAATAGAGAGCTTGTTTTTGACATCATCCCCCGAAAACAACATGCGTCCGAGCAGATTGCGAATCTGCCCAACGGGTGCCGTGGCATCAAAGCCATAGAGCCAATCGAAGCAGGTTTGGCTGCCTTGGAGCAAATCGTGGTAATCTTGGGGAAAATAGCCGGGATGGGCTTCGTGTCCCCAAATCACACTGCCAGCTTCGGGGACCAGCAATTGCATCATTATTTTGAGCAGGGTGGATTTGCCGACCCCATTGGGGCCAATGATTGCCAAGCGGTCGCCGCGTTCAATTTCGACATCGAGATTGCGGATCACCTGTTTGTCGCCAAAAGACTTGCAAACCCCCTGAACCGCCAGAGGAATCCGCCCCGAGGTCACAGATGACTTAAATTCAAAGCTGGGATAGCGGCGCGAGGAGGGGATGATTTCAATATCCTCCATTTTTTCGAGCTTTTTAACCCGCGATTGGGCCTGTGAGGCCCAACTGGCATTGGCTTTGAAGCGCGAGATAAAGGCCTGCATATCCTCTTTTTTCTTTTCTTGATTGGCAATCGCCCGCTCTGTCTGATCTTGGGCCAGCTCTTTGGCTGCCAAAAAGGCATCATAATTGCCGGTATACATGCGGATGGTGCCATAGTCGATGTCCAAGATGTGGCTGCAGACAGCGTTGAGAAATTCACGGTCATGGGAAACCACTATCAAGAGCCCAGGAAAGCTCTTCAAATGCTCTTCGAGCCATTTGATCGAAAAAATATCCAAGTGGTTGGTAGGCTCATCCAACAGCAGCATTTCGGGCTGGCTAAACAGTAATTGTGCCATCAATACCCGCAACTTATACCCACCTGAGAGCGTTTTCAGTTGTTGCTCATGTAAATCGCTGGGAATCCCCAGGCCATCGAGCAAGCGAGCCGCATCACTTTCCGCACTGTAGCCTTCCAGTTGGATGATCGTGTCTTCGGCTTCGGCGTAGCGCTCTGCATCTTGCAAATCCATTTGTGACTTGCGTGAGAGTTCGTCTTGCAATAATCGGGCTTCCCAGAGTTTGGGCCGACCCTGGATCACCGTGTCGATGATCCGGCAATTTTCAAAGGCAAAATGGTCCTGGCGCAAATAGCCCAACGAAGCATGTTTGGGCCAATTGACCTGGCCGCTGTACTCTTGGGTTTGGTTGGTGAGAATTTTGAGCAAGGTAGATTTACCGGTGCCATTGGCTCCCACTAAGCCATAGCAGTGGCCGGGAAACATTTGGACAGTGACGCCCTGAAAGAGAACGCGGTCGGCAAATTCGAGGGTAAGATTGTTGATTTCTAACATGGTGGATATCCTGTGTGGATTTGAGCGGTCAGTTTCTACTTTAGCAAACCTGATTCACTTTGGCAGCAAAAACGATCCTTTCCAGATCCGAGCAGCCCCAAACTTGGAATCTGCCTGCCATTCGTGCTAAAATGGCTGCTGAGCCAGAATGGCAACAAATTGGCAAGCGTAAATTGGCAAGGAGAAGCACCCATGCAATTGGCAATCGTGGTAGGCAATGTGGTCGCCAGCCGCAAAGAAGAGAGTTTAAAAGGCATTAAGTTGATGATTGTGCAAAAAGTCACCGACCAACATACGCCCACCGGAGCCCCGTTTATTGCCATTGACGCAACAGCTCAGGCTGGTATTGGCGATCTGGTCTTTCTCGAAAGCGGTCGCGAAGCGGCCTTGGGCATTTCTGGCTGGTTCAATCCCGCAGATCAGGCCATTCTGGGGATTGTGGATCAGGTTCACGTGGTGGCAGCGGAACACTGATTCCCGCCAGGAGATCAGCGACTTCTCTGAGTTCTGTGGGCAAATCAGTGAAGGTCACTGCACCGTCATCGTCCACGAAGATCTCAATACTGTTGGTTTTGGATCCGATTGTCGGATTTGATTTGTCCGGTATAATATTCACTTTTAAACCGCCGCTCCTGAACTGTTCCCAACGCATCTTCTAAAAAAGCCGTTAAATCTGTGCAAACAGGCCCTTGAGAGCCCATTACTTCAATCAGAATTTCGCCCGTGGGATCTATGCGAATTTGAAATTCAGCCTGACTCATGGAAAGCTCCTTAAATGCCTCATACTTACACTTAAACACATTCAGGGGATAGGATTCAAGCGCTTAAGCTTGGTCAAACTTATCCCTGGGTCTGGGTTTCTAAACCCCATTCTTTGATACGCAAAAAAGCCGCAAGATAATCTGCAAATGTCCCCGTGTCTGTGGCTTCGATTTCGGCCTGTTTATTCAATGAATCTTGGACGGCTTGTTGAAAGGCACTTTGGTCGGAGGGGGAGAGGGCAAAGTCCTTTAAATACGCCATGTGTTCAAGCGACAGGGCTGTCATCCACTCCGTAAAGGGTTGACCACTGGCCTGAAAGGCAGACAAGACCTGGGCTGACGGGGTGAGATCTGGGTTGTCGAGCTTGGCTCTTTCTCGTGCCAAAAGCGGCCTATAAAGAGGGGTCTCACGGTTTTTGTCCAAATTCTCAGCCAGGGGTTCAAGTGCTTCAAAAATAGTGTAGCCCCAGTCTTGTAGAGAGATAGAGCCTTCGGGCCTCAGCAGTCGCATGCCCTTTTGTCGGCCTTGAATGGCCACCCAATGCTGATTTTCATTCACCAATTCCAGCTCTGCTGAACCGATGGGAGGATTGGGGTCCAAGAGACAATGTAATAAAAAGAGCCGAACAAAATGCAATTGGTCAGCAGAAACACCCAGGGTATCAAAGGGATTCACATCCAAAGCCCGTACCTCAACATAGCCAATGCCTCGGCTGCGCAAGGCACTGAATGGGCGCTCACCGGGCAAAGGCGGCTGTTTGGGACGAATCAAAGCATAGTGTTCATTTTCAATTTGTAAAATATGGGTATTGAGCTGAAGGTATTCACCATTTTGCAAGGTGCCAAAGCGCAAAAAACTGGGACACTCACTGTTGATGGCCTTGTAAAGGCCCGCCAAGTATTCAGTGAGGCTATTGTAATTGATGGAATAGGTACAGCGATTCGAATTGACATACCCCAAGCGACTCATACGCAAAGAGGTCGCCATCGGACCATACAGCGCCAAATGATCACGTTTGACTTCGGGCATCTCACGGGCTTCAAAAAGCGGGTCCGCCAGCGGTGCGGCCCCAAATAGATAGGCCAGTAGCCAGCATTGACGCAAATAATTGCGCATCAGCCCAAGGTAATTTTCGGAAATAAAATTGGTCAGACTGGAACGGGTTTGAACCTGTGCGTAAAGAAACTGCCAAAAGTCCATTTGAAAAGAATAGTTAAAGTGAATGCCTGAAATGACCTGCATTTGTTTGCCATAGCGATGGGCCAAACCGTTGCGATAAATCTCCTTGACCCGACCTTGGTGTGAAGTGCCAAATTGGGCAATCTGAATTTGCGCTTCTCTGAGAGCCGGCGGCATGCTTTGAAACCAGATTTGTTCATTGTTGGGCAGAGTCTGAGCAGCAAAGGCATGTAAGCGGGTCTGATAATCGAGCAGGGATTCGATTTGCGCGAAAGGGGGAGTAATCAACTCCAATTGGGCTTCGGCAAAGTCGGTGGTAATCTCAGTGTGTGTCAAAGCTGAGCCCAGGGCCGCCGGGTGAGGGGTTGCCGCCAAACCTCCTGAGTGCTCGACCCTTAAAGCTTCCCGCTCTAGACCCGCCTGGTACTTTTCCAGTAACCCCGTTTGGGCAGGCTCAGCCAAGAGATTCAGCCATTCTCGATATGGGAGGGTATACGTCATGAATTACCTTTCACAGCCTGCCAAGATTCATTTCTGACTACCTCAGATTGCAGCAGATAGGCCTATTATACCTTGCTCTGATTGCGGTTTTAGGGGTTAGATTTTAGGTTTTATTTCAACAGCCCGTGTAACGCGCACCTAAGACCTATCACCTGAAACCTATTTCAGAAGATGTCGTTTGAACGGGTTCTGTGGTAGAATTTTTTTATCGTGTTCGGGTTATGCCGAACCCTCCGAGCTAGTCGGAATGAAATGCCGATTGTTTCACTACTATATGTATTAATGTATTAGAACGGGATTCAAACCTTGACAGATACAGCAAAACAACCGAAGTCCAAATTGACCATCACCCGGGGAGGCACCCAAGGGAAAGAATTTCATCTGGAAACAGATGTGATTGCAATCGGACGCTGGGACCCGGATGGCGGTGCTTTCCCAGAGGTAGACCTCACCAATGACGATATCGAAGCCAAAATTTCTCGCAAACATGCCCGCATCTTATACCAAGAGAGCAAATTTTTACTTGAAGATATGGGCAGTCTCAATGGCACTTATATCAATCGGGGGCCACGTTTGATTCCGGGAGAACCCCAAGAAATCAAACATGGCGATGAGCTGATTATGGGCAAAACCTTTTTTAAGTTTGACGTCGAAGGCGCAGAGTAAGCCAATTCAATTGGTTTTCTGCTGACGTCCCTGAGCCACAGTCTGGGTATTTCGTATTTTTATGAAAGACCCCTGTGTTACAATCAGAGTGAATGTATCAATGAGGTTGACTCCGGCCCACCATGCCCCGCAATAATGCCCTGATTTCTCAATTCATCCGCGGTGAAGAACGGCGACAGTTCAAGGATATTATCAAAGCCCTGGCTTTGGTAATCGATTTGGCCGAAGGCTACGATGCCCAGCACGGCTACAATGTGGCTCTGAGTTCGGTGCAATTGGGCAAATACATGGGCCTGGGTCCCGATAAATTGCGCAACCTGTTTTATGCAGGGCTCTTGCATGATGTGGGAGAAGTGGGGTTTCCCAAAGAAACCGAAGATTATGATTATTTTGAATGGCAAGACAATCCCTATATCCAACCTCATCCGTTAATTGGCGAAGCCATCGTCTCCCATTTGCCCACCCTCAAAAAAGCGGGAGAAATTATCCGTTCCCACCACGAGTCTTGGGATGGAAGTGGTTATCCCGACAAGCTTAAAGGGGACAATATCCCGATTGAATCGCAAATATTGGGTCTCTGCGACACCTTCGATGTCGCGGGTTCAGTCTACAGCGACAAATCCACCTTAAGCCAGCGGCTGAGCCCCGTTTTGCGCAAACGCTTTTCCCCTGATGTGATCCAACACTTCAAAAAAATGTTGGCTGAAGCGGAGCTCTGGGGTGCACGCAATTTTAATCAAATGGCTTGGCAAGAACTCGGAATTGACGCTGTTGATTTGGCACTTTTGCTGGATGTTGAAGTCGATTATTTTAAAGTCACACTCAAAACATTTGCCCACGTGATTGACGCCAAACACCAATACACCAAAGGTCACTCTTTGAGAGTGGGAGCCCTGTCGCGCAGAATTGCTCTTGAAATGGGTTTTGTCGAAGAAGAAGCGGCCACGATTGAGCGGGCGGGATTTTTACATGATGCTGGCAAAGTGGGGATTTCCAGATGTATTTTGGATAAACCCGGCCCTTTGACAGATGTAGAATATGGCCGCATTAAAGCCCATCCGGGTATGTCTTCGGCCCTGCTTAAAACGGTACAATGCCTCAGTGACCATGCTCCGCTGGTGCGCCATCACCACGAGCGTTTTGATGGTTTGGGTTATCCCGATCGACTGAAAGCAGAAGATATTCCCATTGGCAGCCGGGTTTTGGCGGTGGCCGATACCTACGACGCCATGACCAGCGACCGTGCCTACCGCAAAGGGTTGCCTGACCGTGTCGCCCGCGAAGAAATCATCAAATACAGCGGCAAAATGTACGACCCCGATGTGGTTGAGGCTTTTCTCAAAATTTCCAGCGAAGAAATTCGGCAACTCTTCAGTGAAGCCGAACAGAGTTCTTCATTGATCTATTAATTAAATTTTGAGATGCATGAGAAAATAATTCATTTTCTTGCGCCACCAAGGCCAATCGTGATTGACATCATGGCCCCAATAGTCAATCCAAGCGGGGATGCCTTGATGAATCAAAATCCGATCTAATTGGCGGGTGTCTTCGAGCATGGGATCTTCCCAAGCCCCCTGGCCGACCGAAACAATGATTTGGCTTTCGCGCAGGAGCTTGAGTTGCTGTGGATCTTTTAAGCCACGCAAGAAAAACAGCGGTGTGTGGTAATAGACCTGTTCGTCCATATAATCGCCGATAAAGAGACGCAGGTCGTAAACCCCACTGATGGCCAACAGGGAATCAAAAACGTCTGGGTGGCGAAAAAAGAAATTGGCGGAATGATAGCCCCCCATTGAACAGCCGGTGGTTAAAATCCGTTGGGGATGCCCTCCATTGTTTTCACGGATAAAAGGCAAAACCTCTGATATCACATATCGGTCGTATTGATTGTAGCGCGCCACTTTGGCTGGCACAGGCAAATGTGGATGTGTCCAACTCTGGGCATCAATGCCATCTACCGTATAAATTTGCAGCCGGCCCGCTTCAATATAGGGCTTGCAGACCTCGACCATGCCAAAGTCCTCAAATTCAAAGAAACGGCCTTCTTGGGTCGGAAAAACCAACATGGGTTTGCCAGCACTGCCATAGACTTTGAGTTCCATGTCTTGTCCCAATTGCGGGCTCCACCAGCGGTGATATCCAATATGCATGCTCTGCTCCTCGTCTAAATCAAGCTCTGAATCTTAAAAAAAGAAACCAGCAGCCCCTCCCAGGCTAAACGTCCCACTGGGCCAAAGGGCAATTTCGGTGGTTTCTTTGGCCTGATAGGGGCTGTTAAAATAACTGCGCAATTCCAAATTGAGATGTAAACGGTTGTTCCAGCTGTATTCCACGCCAAAGCCACCATGGCTCCCCAGTCCAAAGGGAGCCAAATCTGGGTGCGCAGAAAGCAGGGGATCCACGCCCAGGAAGAGATAGGGACGCATCGGCAAATTATAGGGGGTATTGATCATAAAAGCGAGACTGCCACTGAATTTGAACAGTGGATATCCGACTTGGGCGGCCTGTAAACCGTAGAGCACACGCCAATTGGGCGAAAGGTCGCTGAAACCCGCCAGCCCCATAAACTCAGTTGTTTCTCGCCCAAAAGCAGTCACTCGTTTACCTGCTGTGTCTATGCGCTCGCGTTGTTTACCCAGCGGGGCAAACACAGTCTCCTGGGAAAAAGCCAGACCATGGGCAGCTCCGGCAGAGGGAGCTGTGAACCCCAGCCCGAAACAGCACAGCACAAGGCCTGCCAAAAGAGAACCCGCAGCAATCTGTGGCTTCATTGCGGAACAAAGTCTGGACTGAATTCACAATCCGCCAAATGTTGGGTGCGATTGACATAGCGAATATATTTGCGTGAACCGGCAATCCCAATCAAACTGAGGGATGTGTTGTCGATACAAATAAAGACATTTTCTGAGGGCGCAACACCCGCCACGACACCCATTAGGGCCCGAATGAAGCCACCATGGGTCACAACCACGCCCCGGGCTTTAGGTTGTTGACTTTGAATCAAAGATTCCAGAAATTGACGGGCCCGCAGCCAAAGAGCCTCGCGGGATTCCCCCTCCGGCACAGCACTCCAATCACCCAATTGCTTAAAACGGGCACAGACCTCTGGGTGTTGTGCCAGCGCTTCAGCCCATGTCAGGCCCGAAAAGATCCCAGAACTCACCTCAATTAAACGCGAATCGGTGGGAATAGTTTGAATATCGAGGGCTTGAGCAATGGTTTCTGCCGTCTGAAAAGCCCGTTTGAGTGGGCTGGCAAGAAAAAAATCAGGGGGGTTCAGTGCCGCAAAATGGGCTTTGAGATAATCAGCAACGCAGATGGCCTGCTGCCGTCCCAGATCAGAAAGGGGGTAATCTACATGGCCCTGCATCACACCCCGCAGGTTGCCCTCAGATTCAGCATGTCTGACCAGCAAAATTTCCAAAGCGCAGTGTCCTTTGAATCTTTTTAAAACGGAAATAAACCCGGTGGCGATATTACCACCGGGCAAAAAAATCTTAACGAACGGCTGCTGCTTGGAGCTGGCCAGAAATCTCACGCAAAATAGCGCTCATACCAGCTAAATCGGCACCGGCACGAATTGCCGCACCAATGCCAATGCCTTCAGCACCCGTGGCAATGGCTTCATGCACATTGCCTGCATGTAATTTGCCGCTGACCAAAACAGGAATGGAGACGGCGGCACGAATGGCTGCCACATGGCTCAAATCGCCGGTGATATTTTCGATCTGCAGCAGGTCGGCGCCGGCAGCGGCAATCTGCTTGGCCAAATCAATTTGGGTTTGCAGATCTAACACACCGGGGACAGTCACGCAGACCGGAACGCGCCCCTGAATACGGGCTGTCAGGTCTTGGGTCCAGGCCAAGACCATTTCGGGAGAAATCAGTGCACCGCGTTCATAAATGGGGGCAAAATTACCCAGTTCAACCAGGTCTGTGCCCCACTCCAGGGATGATTCGAGTTCTTCAGGTGAGAGTGAAGAGACAAACACCAACAATTCGGTATTGGCTTTGACCCATTTGACGCTGTCGGCATGGACAGACAGGTCAATCGAAACGGCATTTCCCTGAGCCGCCTGTGCCACAGTGCGAATTTCTTCGGCATTAAAGTTTTCAATGCCAGCAATCACTTTGAGAAATGGTTTTTCGGCCAGCAAACGGGCCAGAGTTGGATGAGTCACGCGGAGGCTCCTTTTTAAAACATCTTTGAAGTACATGGTCTCTGACCGGAAGCCCGCTCAGGACATCCCTCAGGATAGCACAGAATCCCAAATTCGTCGCGCAGAATGGCTGCTGTCCAAGGGCAAACATGCTATCTTTATTTTACACAGACTCACGTCTTTTGAATGCGAGGCCCATTATGAAAAGCATCACTTTCCCGTTTATCCCAAAGGCTCTGGGGGTTTTGCTTTTAATGACTTATCCGACCTTGCCCCTGTGGCCTGTACTTGCCCAAACACAGAATGATGTTCCGGCACAAATGGCATCAAGCGCTCCCCCTTTGCGCATGGTGGTATTGCCCTTTAAAAACATCACCCGTCTGCCTGAAGATGCCTGGATGTCAGAGAGTTTCTCTGAAAGTTTGACCATGAGTCTGGCCCAGGTAGATAGCCTGCAAGTCATAGAGCGCAGCCAGATTCAGGCGGTTTTACAAGAACAAAGTTTTACCCAATCGGCCTTTGTGGACCCTCAAACAGCCCCTTAACTGGGCAAAATTTTGGGTGCAACCAAAGTCTTAATCGGCAATTACCAAAAAATTGGCCCGACGTTGGTGGTCAATT
>JBFWRL010000158.1:0-13185 GCA_050248915.1 Candidatus Sericytochromatia bacterium | reverse complement strand
AATGAAATAAAAAAACAACACCGTGCTTGGAAAGATCCCGAATATGGGGAGACCAAAGTAAATGAATATAAAATAAACAATATTCATGTTTTAAATATTACTTGGGACCGAGTTGAGCGATTCAATCACGAATCTGCCATTTATTTTGCGAATAAAAACAAAATAATAGATGGATATTGTTTAATCGAAGGTCAATTTGACATTCATGATTTCCCTACCCACCCCTTTGTCATGGGCGTCAAAGCTCTTCCCCAAAATTCTCAATATTTACACAACAAACTCATCAACCCAGCACCGGCCAAATTAACGTTGCGTGTTTACGAACGATCGCATCCAGATCATATTGAACGCTACGCCATTCTTAGCTATTTCCGCACAGACTTTAATGCTGTGCATGAATATCTGGTACTGGATGCCTATTACCCCAAAAGCCTGGAAAGCAATTTTGAGCAACAGATTGCAGACGGCTTGAATAAAATCATGCAAGCCCATGAACACAATGCTTCTGTTCAATAGAAAAACTTACGAGCAACCCAGCCACAGTCCCCGACGTCCCGCTGCGCCGCCAGGTGCCTGACTCGTATTTTTCGCCCAATGGGGACGGGGCCAAAGACACCCTGCCCTTTGAGGTGTTTTCTCGCTTGCCGGGAACATATACCGTCGAAATTCAACACAAAGGCAAGGTACTCAAAAGCTGGCCCAAGCTCTTGGGCAACCAAAGCCTAAACTGGGATGGCTTGAGCAATGGCCAACGGTCACAGGCTATGCCTATGACTTTACCGACCTGCCCGCCCCTGATGCAGAAGTGCAAATTTCAGACCTGTATTATGTGGATACCTTTTCTGATTGTTTAGCAGGAACTTACCCCACCATCAGCTGAATCTCCAAGAGGCGCTGCTGCAGCCCTTCCCGCGTTTCACTTTTGCTGTAATTGCGGAAAGGCGAAGAAATTTTATCTCCGGTGGTGGTATTGGTTTTGCGAATTTTCTGCTCAATTGCGCGGGCAAAGCCAATTAACTCACCCTGATCCTGGCTGCTGCCAATCAGACGCTTGAGAATCGACTGGCTGACATCGCCCATGATGTCTTGTTTGAGCACTTCTGAAAACAGGGCCTTGCGCTGCCCCGTCTCCATGCGGTCAATGCCCCCGATCAGGGTCTCGACCTCCTGGGTCAATTGCTCAGAGCGGCTCACCAATTGCTGGTGGCGCACCCCACCCAAGACAAAGAAGTCTTCGGCAATCTTTTCTTTGACCGATTCGAGGGGAATCTGGGTCTCTTTGTAGTTATTTTTGACCAATTCCAGCAGGTCTTCGCTTTTTGACGAGGTCAGCGTGGTCATGCCGGAGGTGCGGTCCAATAATTTGTCCTGTTTATCCGACAGTTTACCGATTTCGTGTTCGATATCATCGAGGCGGCCATCGAGTTCTTTAAAGCGTTTGGCCCCGGATTTGCTGGCAGAAATAATCGCAGATTCAATCGTTTCCAAGGCCTTGGGCTGCTTCGGAAAACCAGCCGGGATGATCTCATGGTACAGGCTCCACTTCTGATCATCGGTCATGCGTGGCACCATGCTGGCAAAGGTTTTGACGCCCACTTGCCGAATCACCTCGCCCTGCAATTCGGGACTGAACTCCTTGACACTGTTGAGCAGCTTAAAGGCATGCTCCATGCCGATGGTGCCTTTGTCTTCTCCTGCGATTTCTTTGATCAAATTCGCCACTTCGGAGGTATTACTCGGTGACATATCCCGCACAGTTGTCAACAACACCATATCGAGGAATTCACTTCTGACCGAGGCGTCTTCATACATTTTTTCAGGCGAGCTGTAGAGTTTCTTCAACTCTTTGGGCAGAATCGGGCCAGCGGCCATCAGGCCCTTGGTCACCGCCAAACGCCCTTCGGGTGTGTCGAGCTGGCGTGTGATCGCAGCGTCAAGCCCATCGAGGAATTCATCGACTTTTTTGAGCAGATTGGTTTTTTCTTCGGGTTCGAGGGTGGTATCGGCCACCAGATCTACCCGAATTTGTTCGAGGGCCTTGAGCTTTTGGGCACCCACGTTGAAGCGATCCCAGGGGTCTCCGGTAATCCGCGATTTGAGATCCTGCAAGCCATCGGAGCTGGTGGGCAGGGTGTGGGTCATTTCTGAGAGCTGATCTGAGCGCTCGGGCGCGAGAAAACCCTCAATCGCCAAACCCTCAATCCGGCGGGTGTGGATATCGCTGCTGAAGGTGAGTTCCACCAGCGAAGTATCTGGCCCGATCAGACGTTGCAAGGCTGCCACGCGCTTCATTTCTTCATCGCCCACATGGGAGGTGGTTCCACTGGCCAAGAAAGCCGCCACCCGCACGCCCTGCTCACGCCGGATTTCGTCTTGATTGCCCTGCAGCTCGGGTTTTTCGCTAATCGCCCGCAAATCTTTGAGCAGAGACTTGAGTTCGGTGCGGGAAAGTCCGTGCTCGTTTTTGAGGTGCTCAATTGTGGCCGTGACCGAGCGGGTGCCACTGATGGTGGGGGTCGATTGGGATTCTCGGGTAATCAGCTCAGAGCCGAGTTCTTCCAATTTGCCCAGAATTTCGGGGGTGATATTGGCCTTCATCGAAACCGAAGTCTCCCCCCAACTGCTGTCTGAGCGGGTGGGTAAAACCAAGGCATCTCCCGTTTGCCCCTTGGAATCCTTGACGGGCCCGAGCAGGGTATTGAACTGTTCGATGCGCTTGCGCAAATCTGTGTCGTTGGTTTTGGTGTCCCCAATTTTAAAACCGACATCCAAGCCCTGATAGGTCTTGACCGGATCTTTGCCCTCTTCAATCGTAAAGCGATTGGCCTGATTCAGGCTCAGCGAGGTTTTCAGCTCGCCATGAAACCAAGCCGAATGGGAGGCCATCATGGTGTGAATATCTTCGTGTAAGATATCTCCATTGCGGATATAAATGGCTTCCATGCGGGTGGAACTGGTTTTGGCCTTGGCCACGGTGGCACTGGCTTCGAGATAGCCTTCCATGGATTTGGTTGCACCAAAGGTCACCAATTTGACGCCATTGCTCTCCTGTTTAAAGGCCGCCAAGAGTTTTTCTTGTTTGCGTTGGCTGAGCGAGTCCATCGAGCGCAGGTATTGGTTGGGATCAGGTACCTTGGGCAATTTGCCATCTTTCATAAACTTGGAAAGGGCTTCGGGGGTCATCTCAAACTGGTAATGCACCGTTGAGGCAAAACCGCCGCCGCCGGTCACAGAAAAAGGGCCCCAACCGACACTGGCATTGACGTCGATCTTGCGGTTGCCAGGCTCAATATGCAACAGGAATTTGGGCGGGTCTCCCTCCATGCGCTTGATCGAGGTAATAAATTCATTTTCGACACTTCCCCCGACTGAAAATTTGACATGGCTGTGGGGTTCAACCACCCCCGCTTTGACAGAGACCTTGAGCATGCCCCGGTAGGCAATTTCATCCCCCGGCGCCAAGCTGCCGACCGGGTCTTTTTGAATCTCTTTTTTGCTGGGCGGATCGGTCTCTCTGACCTGAATCAGGGTTTCTCCCTCTTGCAGTTTGCGGGCATAAGCGACATCGGAGCTGCCCTCCACGCCAATATTCAAAGAGCCGCCCACGGGCAGAGAGCTTTCTGCACCCTTGAGTTTGACACCGACATTGACATCCACCTGCCGGGCCCGCACCAGCAAGACTCGCCCGTCGTCGAGGTGGTTTTCCTGGTTGATCACGGCAAAGCCACCGCTGAGCACGGCTGTCAAACCTGTGTTGGCGATATTCTTGTCCGTGAGACGGAAACGGGCGACCACCCCATTGGCGGTGGGAATCAAGACACCACCCACCCCAACCTGATCCGAGGGCTGCTGGCCCGGTGGCAGCGTGGAAGGGTCTTGTGGTTGTTGACCCAGCATTTCAGGAGGAACGGTCTGTTGGGTCTTTTTGGCGATGATATCTCCCACTTTTTTGGGTTGTTCTTCGAGTTTGACCTCGCTGAAAATGGACTCTTCGCCCTTTTTAAATTTCTCCGTTTTTTCCAAGGTTTGCACCTCTGTCTGAACAGTCTCAGAGGAAGTGCTTGAAACATGTGTTAGGGCTTGTTGGTCTTCTGAGGGCGTGTTCGTTGGCACGGAGTCGGTCGTTTGTGTGCCCGTTTTAGGCGGGGGGCCCGAAGGCGTTTCGGTGACTGTGGGCGGCGAACTTGAAACGGTTTGTTTTTGACCCGTTGAAGTAATCGGTGTTGGAACTGAAATCCGAGGGTTATTGACCTGCATAATCAAAGCTCCCGCTTGTTTTGGTGAAGATGGGCATTATCTTAACACAGAAACGCAGACATAGAAAGACGCCACTTTCAGACGAACAATTCCCTTCTGATTCAAGTGCTGTTAACATATTGCAGACAGGGATCTTCCCTTTGTCTGAATTTGAAGCAAGGGAAAAGCAGGGTGCCACAACTTAAAACTTTGGCCGGATTTGAGCAACAGTTGAGTGCCTTGGCACAGAACCGGCATCAGCGCTCAGAAAAAGATTACCAAGCAGGCATTCAAGCCCTGGCCCAGGCCAAAGCCAATGGTTATCAAGATAAAAACCTGCTCAAACAGGCCTGTGAACACCTGATGGCGGCCCTGCAAAAAAACCGCAACAATCCCCGTCCCTATGTTGCCATGGGCTATCTTTTGATGATCAGCGCCGATCGCACCAGAGCTAAACGCTATTTTCTGACCGCCCTCAAACTCGACCCCCAAAACGAGGCCGCTCAAAACTTTTTGGACAGCATGGAAGAAGCTGCCGCGATTGAATTGCGGGCCCAGGATACCCTGGAACGCTTTGAGCGCTTTCAAAGCACAGCCGATCCCGACCTCCAATACCAAAGCCTGCAAAAAATGATTACCACAACCCTCAAACAGGTGATGTCGTCTCACCACACAACAGAACCCGTACTCGAACCAGGAGCATTGGCCGCTCTCCAAGCACAATTCGAAGAGTTACGGGAGCTCAAAGCCGGGATCGAAAAACAGATCGAGCTGCTCGAAGAAGAGTTGGATAGCACCCCTCTGACGTTTCAAATGCACCCGATCGAGGTGCTTCTGCGCCGCTACCGACAGGCCCTCAAGACCAGTGCCGAGTTCCAAGTGCTGGAAACAGAGATCGCCAGCTTAAAAGAAAAAACCTGCACATTGATCCGGGCAGCAAATGAGAAGCAAGAGGTCCATCAGGCCTTTGAGCAATTGCTCGATGCCTGTGATTCTGTGGCCGATCAATTGGACGATTTTGACACCCGCAAAATTTCGATTCAACCCTTGGAAAAAATTTACAACGAACTTCTGGGCTTGGTGCAGATTCTGCAAGAAGTGCTGGATGAAAAGTCTTAATTGTCTGGCAAAACCAGCGCCTGTGCCCCCTCCACCAGCGGCCCGACCCGCTCCCGGTTGCGGGCCTTTTGCAGCGGCGCAGCAGGCCCTTTGGGGTGGTCCAGGTGTTCGGCCCAGGCTGCCAAGCTAAAAGCCAGACCAAAGCCCGCTTTAAGCAGGCGATTGGCAAAGTCCACGTCTTCCCAGCCGGGGCCCACAAAGCCCGAGTCAAAGCCCCCCACAGCCTCAAAAAGTAAGCGGGGAATGCAGCAATTGCCCGTCCAGGCAAAGAGCTGGGGGTATTGCCAGAGCGTGGGCAAGATCTGCCATTGGCCTTCGCGCCACAAAAAGCGCAGGTCTTCGGCGCAGACTTGCTGCTCAGGAAAAAACCGCGAGGGCCTGAGCGCCTCGACCTGGTGTGTCACCGAGCCATAAAAAGCGTGCTGGGGGTGGGCCTGGGCCAATTGGGTATAAATAGCCAGACTTTCAGGTTGCAGAAGCACATCGCAATCGAGAAAGACCAAAAGATCGTGTTGCGAGCGAGACGCCCCCAAATTGCGCGAGCGGGCCACAGAATAATCGCGGGGACGGCTGTGACATTGCAACGGCAACGGATATCGGGCTTCAAAGGTTTCGGGCAAAGCAATTTCTTCGCCATCAGATTCCACCCAAACCGCATCCGGCGGCAAGCTCTGCCGGGCCAGCAGCGTTAAACAGTTCAATAAATTGGCCTGCCGCCCCGGTGAGAAGGAGATAATCACACTCAGCGACATGGGCTCGCTCAGCTTCGCACAGGCAATAAGAGCGGAGCGGCCTCCAGCAGGTTGACAGGCAAATAACGCACGAAGCGCCTCCGTTCTTGCTCCCAGGCATGTAAAAGGGGTTCTACCGTTTGGCTGCCGGTTTCGCGAAAATAGTCTTCGAGCAGGGCCCGCAATTGGGCATAATCCGCTTCGCTGCAGGGCCGGGGCGAAATATATTCGCCATTGACCTGTTCGGCTGGGGCATCGAGCAAAAAGATCTGACCGCCGGTCATGCCACTGCCAATATTGGGGCCTGCCGGGCCGAGAATCACGACACAGCCATGGGTCATGTACTCACAGGCATGAAAACCCGTGCCCTCAACCACGCTGATCGCACCGCTGTTGCGCACAGCAAAACGATCGCCCGCCATGCCGCGCACATAGAGCGTGCCGCCCGTGGCCCCATACAAGGCACCATTGCCAATGATCACGTCCTGCTGCGGCTGCAGACGGGTGTGGGGCGTGGGCATAATCACCATGTGGCCCCCCGACATGGATTTGGCCACCGAGTCATTGGCCTCACCGTAAAGGTAGACCTGCAAACCGGCGGTTAAAAAGGCCCCAAAGCCCTGACCGGCACTGCCGGTGAGAATGATCTGCAAAGTCTGCTCAAAAACCGGATAAGGCAAAGGTTTCGCTGAGAGTTGGGCCAAATGATTGTGATGCTGGCGGCGAGCCAACTCCCCTGAGAGGGAGGCCAGAATCGCCCGATCGCGACTGTTGATCGGGTAACTCAGGCTCAGGCTATGGTTATTGTCGAGGGCGGGCATACAATCGTAGAGCAATTTGAGATTGAGGGGGTTGGCCACGGCCTGTTGTCCGGCAGGCCATTGGCTGGGTTGAGACGCCAGCCGGGGTGCCCCCAGCAAAAAGCCCAAATCCAGCTTGAGGGCATTGACCCAAGCCTTGTATTGGGGTTGAATCTGCAGCAAATCTGTGCGCCCCCGCGCCGCACGCAAAGTGGGCAAGCCGAGTTCGGCCAGACCTAAGCGCAGGTCTTCGGCCACAAGCCGGAGCAGTTTCACAATCGCTTCGGAGCCCCCCTTGTATTTGGCTTTAAATTTGGGATCGTGGCTGGCAATGCCCGTCGGGCAGGTATTTTTTTCGCAAACCCTTGCCATTACACAGCCTTCAGCGATCAGCAGCAATTTGCCAAAGTCGAATTGGTCGGCCCCCAAAAGGGCAGCCATCAAGACCTCTTGGCCGGTTTGCAGACCGCCATCCACGCGCAAGACAATCTGATCGCGCAATTGATTGTCCAAAAGCGCCTGATGCACTTCGACCAGCCCAAACTCAAAGGGCAAACCCGCGTGTTTCATCGAGCTGAGTGAAGCTGCGCCCGTGCCACCATCGTTGCCGGAGATATGGATAATATCTGCCCCGGCTTTGGCCACACCCACCGCAATGGTGCCAATATGCGCCCCGGCCACCAATTTCACACTGACCAAGGCTGTGGGTTTGAGCTGTTTGAGTTCGTAGATCAACTCCTTGAGGTCTTCGATACTGTAGATATCGTGCAGGGGAGGGGGCGAGATCAGATCGACATGGGTCAGGGAATGACGGGCCTTGGCAATCGCGGCATCGACTTTGGGCGCCATCAACTGCCCGCCTTCGCCGGGTTTGGCACCCTGGGCAACCTTGATCTGAAATTCATTGGCAGCCATCAGGTAACGGGCCGTCACGCCAAAGCGGCCCGAGGCCACCTGTTTGATGCCTGCGCTGATACCTTCGCTTTCGTAATAGGGGTTTTCGCCCCCTTCGCCACTGTTGCTGCGCCCACCGATCTCGGCCATGGCTTGAATAATATCCCGCTGGGACTCGGCACTGATGGCCCCAAACGACATGGCTCCCGAGCCAAAACAGGTCAAAATCTCAGCAGGGCTCTGCACTTGGTCGATGGGCAAAGGCATAGCCGACGGCTGAAAGCCCAATAAATGCCGCAGATGATACGGCGCTTCGGATTTTAAATCGGCTTGGTAACGCTGCCACAGGGCTCTTTGCTCAGTTTCGCTCTCGGCGGCCAGGGCCCTGTGGATTTGGCGCGAACGCAACGCGGTCATGGCATGGCGCTCGCCTTTTTCGTGGCGGTTGTGTTCACGCAGCAGGTAATTGTGCAGGGGTTGACCGCTGTTAAAAGCGGCCTGGGCCGCGTCGGCTTCTTGTAAGAGCCGTGTGGCGATGTCTGAGAGATTCAGACCACTGACCAGCGAAGGCACTCCGCGAAAATAGAGGTGGCTGAGTTCGCGGTCGAGGCCAATAATCGTGAAGAGTTTGGCACTTTGGTAGCTCTGCACAACCGAAATACCCATTTTGGACATGACCTTGAGCAGCCCGCCTTCATAAGCGGCCAAGAGATTTTTCTCCCGCGCTTCGGGGGTTAGGCCCTCTGCGCCCAACGCGCCCTGCCGGGCCAGTTGCAGCGCCAGCCAGGGGCAGAGAGCTGAGGCCCCAAAACCAATTGTGCAGGCCACATGGTGGGTTGCATAGATTTGGCCAGAGTCCACCACCAATGAGGCCTGCAGACGCAAGCCGGCTTTATCCAAGGCAATGATCGCCCGGCGCAACACCAGCAGCACGGGCAAGGGAAGGTTCTCCCAATCGGCATCGCGATCAGAGAGAATCACAATCGAAGTGTGGTTTTTGACGGCAGCCACCACTTCTTGGGCCAATTCTTCGAGGCGGTGGTTAAAGTCCACAGGGCCGTGTAAACGGCGAAAAGTCATATTGACCACCACCGCTTTCAGACCCGTCCCGGTTTGGGTTTGGCCCTGCTGTTGCAAATAGTCCAATTGGCCCAGGCTGAGCAGGGGGCTTTTCAGCTCCCAACCCACAGGCGGGGGAATCAGCTCTTTTTGCGAGATAATATTGGGCCGCACGCCCAGGTAGACCGACAATTGGGTGACCATTTTTTCCCGCAAATAATCCAAAGGTGGATTGGTGACCTGGGCAAAGTTCTGGTAGAAAAAGTCAAAGAACGAACGCACCTGATCCGAAAGCACCGCCAGCCGGGCGGTATCGCCCATGGAGCCAATCGGCTCTTTGCCCAATGCCACCATCGGGGCCAGGATTTTTTCGCGCGCCTCGCGGGTGTATTGAAAAAGCGCAGGGCACTCCGCAGACACATCTGCCTCTGCGCTGGGAGGCAGATAGTCCAGGGGATAGAGCCGGGGATCAAAGATCACATTGGCATTGCGCCGGGCCTCACTCGGATCGGTAAAGTCAACCTGGCCGCTGGCCAATTCAACCTGCACACCGCGACCCGCCCGCAGGGCACCCCGTGCCAGTATCTGGGCATCGGGCACGTTAAAAATACCCGTCTCCGAAGCCAGATAAAACCGCGACTCACTCATCATCCAGCGGCAGGGCCGAAAGCCATTGCGATCGAGCCGGGCCCCGACAATTTCGCCATCGGAGAAGGTCACCATCGCAGGGCCATCCCAGGGCTCCATCGCCCGGCTCCAGAATTTATAAAAGGAATTGCGCAGATCCGAAGGCGGAATGATCAGCGCCACTGCATCTTCGATATACGGCAAACTGCTGCGGTACATCAGGGCTTCAACCATTTCATTGAGGCTACCCGAATCGCTGATGCCTTCGTGGGTCAGCAATTCATTGCGCGGCAGGCCCAGGGTTTTTTCGCGCGAATAGGCCCAGGAGCGATTGCCTTGGATCGTGTTGATCTCGCCATTGTGGCCCAGCAGGCGAAAGGGCTGGGCCTTGTCCCAGGAGGTGACGGTATTGGTACTAAAGCGCCGATGAAACATCGCAAAACGGCTTTTATAATCGCTGCGCATCAAATCCAGGTAAAACTTGCCCAGGTATTCGGAGCGGGTCAGGGCCTTGTAGACAATCGTATTCACCGAGAGCGAAGCCACAAAAAAAGGCGGATCGGGGTACAAGCGACGCTGACGGGTAAAGGTCTTGCGCAAAGCGCGGTAGAGCATGTGGTTAAAGGCCACGTCATTATTGGCATGCACTGGGCGCTGAATAATCGCATGCAAAATCGTCGGCAGCGAGCGCCGGGCCTGCTCACCCAAGACCGAGAGATCAACGGGCACTTCGCGGTAATTGAGAATAGGCATGTCCCAAAAGCCAAAGGTCTCTTCAAAGAGTTGCAGCAGGCGGCGCTGGGGTTCGGGGTCGGGAGAGACAAAGAGCGTGGCGACCGCGACTGTGCCGCGTTCGTAGCCCAACAGGTCAAAGGGGATATCGGTCATCAGACCTGCGCCATCGCTGGTTCTTTGATCCGCAGCGCAGGCCCCCCGGTGTTCGACACAGGCCAGGGCATACAGCGCCTCTTCGACGATCTGGTGGGAGTATTCTCCCTGTCGGCTTGCGACAAAACCCACCCCACAGGCGCTTTTTTCCTGACGGGGATAGCCAAAGACATCCAGATGGGTCACAGTGATTCCTCCTGCCCGAATTGAGCAAGGGTCATTGTAACCCTTAAGAGTCTGGATTGACAGCTTTCCACCAAGTTCTGTCGCCCCAACGCCAATCGCCCCACACGAGAATGTTATACTGGGGGCATTCTTACCCATCATTAACCTTGGCAGGCAGTTCACCATGACCTCTTCTTCAAAGCCTCTGTTCAAAACCATCCTCGTCACAGGGGGTGCCGGTTATGTTGGCGCTGTTTTGGTGCCCGAATTGCTGTCCGCCGGTTACCAGGTCAAGGTGGTTGATCTCTTGCTCTACGGCGAAAGCGTGCTGCCCCCCCACCCCCAATTGGAGGTGATCCAAGGCGATTTGCGCGATCAGACCCTGCTCAAACGGGCCCTGGCGGGGGTCGATGCCGTGATTCACCTGGCCTGTATCTCCAACGACCCCAGCTTTGAACTCGACCCCGAATTGGGAAAATCGATCAATTTTGATGCCTTCCGTCCACTGGTGCAAATCGCCCGTGAGAGCGGTGTTCGGCGTTTTATTTACGCCTCGTCTTCGAGTGTCTATGGCATCAAAGACGTGCCCAATGTGACCGAAGATCTGCCTTTGGACCCACTCACCGACTATTCCAAATTTAAGGCCCAATGTGAAGAGATCTTGAAGGAAGAACGCCGCCCCGGCTTTGTGGGCCTGATTCTGCGCCCAGCCACGGTCTGTGGCATGTCGCCCCGTCTGCGTCTGGATCTCACCGTCAATATTCTCACCCACCACGCCTATCTCAACCGCAAAATCACGGTCTTTGGCGGCGAGCAAATGCGCCCCAATATTCATATCGCAGACATGGTGAATGTCTACCTCAAAGCCCTGCGCTGGGACGATGCCCAAATCGACGGAAAAACCTACAATGTGGGCTACGAAAACCACACCGTACGAGAGATTGCTGAGATGGTCAAAAACAAAGTCGGCCCCGATGTTGAAATTGTCGTGACGCCGAGTGACGATCACCGCTCTTACCATATCTCTTCACAAAAAATCCGCGACGAGCTGGGTTTTGCGCCCAGCCACAGCCTCGAAGATGCGATTGCCGATCTGGTTCAGGCCTTTTCCGAAGGCCGCGTCCCCAACTCTCTGACCGACGACCGCTATTACAATCTGCGGGTGATGAAACAGAGCCCCCTCAGCCAAGCTCTGGAAGCAGGGCGCTAAAGATGGGCCCAGATTTTCGCAAATTGGATCAGCTCTCCCGCAGCATTCGGGTGCGCGCGGTGGAAATGTCGCACCAGGCCCGCACCCCCCATTTGGCCTCGGCCCTTTCGTGTATCGACATCCTCGTGGCGCTTTACGCAGGTGAATTTCTGCGTTTGGATCCGCAAAACCCCAAGGCCCCAGAACGTGACAGGGTGATCTTCAGCAAGGGCCACGCCGCACCGGCCCTGTACGCTACCTTGGCTGAAAGTGGTTTTTTCGACAAAGAGCTGCTCAATTCGTATAACCAAAACGGCGCAATTTTGGCCGAACAACCCAGTCCCGGCTCGGTCCCCGGACTGGAATTGGCCACGGGCTCGCTCGGGCACGGTCTTTCGGTGGGGCTGGGCATGGCCCTCGCGGGCCGCATTCAGGACCGCTTTTACCGGGTCTATGCCCTGCTCAGTGACGGTGAATGCAACGAAGGCAGCGTCTGGGAAGCCGCCATGCTGGCGGGGGCCCAAAAATTGAGGAATCTGGTCGCCATTGTCGATTTTAACAAATGGCAGGCCACCGGGCGCAGCAAAGAGGTCATGGCCCTGGAACCGCTCAAAGCGAAGTGGGAGAGCTTCGGCTGGAGTGCCTACGAAGTCGATGGCCACGACTTGCCGGCACTTGTGGCACTCTTGCGCAACGTGCCCGATGGCTCCGGCAAACCCGTGGCAATTGTGGCTCACACGGTCAAAGGCAAAGGGGTGACCTTTATGGAAGACGACAATAATTGGCATTACCGCATTCCCACTTACGAAGAAGTGCTTTTGGCCCAAGGTGAACTGGGGGTGAGCCATATATGAGAAACGCCTTTGCCCGTGAAATTACCCGCCTCGCAGAAGCCCATCCAGAGCTGGTCTTGCTCTCAGGTGATACCGGCAACCGCCTCTTTGACGATTTTAAAGCCGCTTACCCCAGCCGTTTTTTGAATTGTGGCATTGCAGAAGCCAATATGATCTCGCTCTCGGCAGGCATGGCCATGTCGGGACTCAAACCCGTGACTTACGCGATCGCCCCGTTTACCACCTACCGCTGCCTGGAACAAATCCGCGTCGATCTCTGTTATTACAATCTGCCCGTGGTGATTGTCGCCGTGGGCGCGGGTCTGTCTTATGCAGCGCTGGGGCCCACCCACCACAGCTGCGAAGATCTGGCCGTTTTGCGGGCCATGCCCAATCTCACCCTGCTCTGCCCGGCTGATCCGCTTGAAACCGGTTTGGCTTTGGCGGCGGCCCTGACAGCCCCTGGCCCGGTCTATCTGCGCCTGGGCAAAAAAGGTGAACCGGCCGTACATGATGCGCCCTTTGACTTTCAAATTGGAGTCGCTCAGCGTTTAAAAGCCGGCAAACGCGTGGCAATTCTGAGCACGGGCACCGCCAGCCACCTGGCTTTAAAAGCCGCTGAGAGTTTAAGTCAACATCACCTG
>JBFWRL010000157.1:0-13313 GCA_050248915.1 Candidatus Sericytochromatia bacterium | reverse complement strand
ATTGCGAATGTCCATGAAAGTGGTCACAATACGGCCTTTGACTCCAAAGCCCTGACTCGGGCCGTCTGTTGGCTGGGCGCGCTGGTGATTCTTTATAGCCCCACGGGCTTTCGTGAGTTTCACTTTGCCCACCACCGCTATACCCATCATCCCGAGCGCGACCCCGAGATTTCAATCGGTGGTCAGGTCGCACCCAAGCTGGACAGCAGCATTGGGATGTATCTGGGTTATCTCACGGGCTTGCCGCTGCTGCTGTATAAACTGGCCTGGCTCGTGGCCGCCTCGCTGGGATTTTGGCCCGCTGTCTGGCAGCGTTTTTTGGTCTATATCCCCCCCCGGGCCCAGCGCCAACATGCCTGGGAAGCCCGCGCTGTATTGGCTTTTTACCTGCTTTTGCTGATAGCGGGCCTGCGCTGGCTGCCAGGGATTTTGCATTTGTTTTTGGCAATTTGGCTGGGGCACAGCCTTTTGGCCCTATACACTTTTTGCGAACACACAGGTTTGCCGGGTGAGGGAGACATTCTCGAACGCACCCGCACAACCTTGACGGGCCCGGCTATCCGCTGGTTGTTTTGGAATATGCCTTACCATGCCGAACACCACGCCTACCCAGCCATTCCCTGGCATGCGTTACCCCAACTCCACACCTTGCTGGCCCCCGAACTCAAGGTGCAACAAAAAGGCTATTTGGCTTTTCACAGATCTGTTGTGGGGCGTTTGTTGCGGGGCTAGCGACCCACAGCAAAGGATTCATACTTGGCCCCATCCTGATCGGTCTTTGCACCTGACTCAGTGAAGCAAGCCCTGGCCCTGCAAAAAAGCCAAAATTGCCTGCCAATAGCCCCGGTTGAGGGTATGGGCATCATCTGTTAGCACATGGGCCGGAGGCCGCTGCAATGCAGCCAGCTCTTGGCCTGGTTGCCAGGAATGGAGCTGGGGTGGCAAATCCGGTTGATAGAGCCGATAGACTGGCAAGGCAGCGTTGAGGGCTGCCAAAGAGAGGGTGGGGCTGGCCCAAAAATCCCGCGCACCTTCGCTGATCAAAAGCGGGCGCGGGGCCACCAGGGCCAATAATTGGTGTTGATCGACCGAGAGTTCAGCGACTTGCCGCTGGGCCAGGGCGGGGGTAAACCAATGGGGAAAAAAGGAGGTGATGCTGGCCAGGCTCTCCGCTGGATGCAAGCGCAGTGGGGCCGCTCCGAGCGTGCCCGTTTGATGCGGCACGACAAAAGCAAAGCGGGAATCCAGGGCCGTGGCCAGCAGAGCTGCTTTGCCCCGGCGCGAATGCCCCAAGAGACCTATCTGGCTGCCCTGAAATTCGGGCAGGGTGGCCAGATAGCTGCGCACACTTTGCAGCCCCCAGGCCCAGACCGCGATCAAACCGGGGCGTGGGCCTACTCGAAAGAGGCTTTCGGGCCAGGTTTTTAACGTCGCCGCAAAGGCTGCAGGGGCATCGGGGGCCAGCTCTGTTTCGTGTAAGGTGATCAGGGTCAGGCCGGCTTGCAAAGCGCTGGCAATATCCCAATAGTCCTGCTGCCAGCCCCGCTCGCCCATCTCACCTGGGCAGAGGCTTGGCCAAAGTGGCAAATAACGGGGCAACACAGGGTCTTTGAGCAGACTGGCATTGCCACATTTATTCAAAAAGAGCAGGGCTGTGGGCTGGGGCCGTTCAGGACGCAAAATGAGCAAATGCAAGCGCGACAGTGGTTTGTTTTGCCAATGCAGCGCAATGACATGTTCCTGAAAAGAACCGGGCAGTCCTTGCAACGGGCCCTGGCTGTGTAGATGTCCGCTGACTTCAGGGGCCTGGGGCAAATGGCCATAGATCTCTTCTAAAAAACGCGCCTGCAGCGGAGCGCGTCCCTTTTCCCAAGCTGTGGGGGTTGTCAGGGCTGGCTGGCCCAGAGATATCTGTGCTTCAAGTGGGTAATTTAAGGCCAAGGTCTGAGCAGAAGCGCCTCCGACCAAACCCAGGACTGTCAAAGCCAATCCCAAACTGAGTCGCAAACAAACCAGCTTAAAGATCAAAACAGGTCACTCAAAGCCCGCTGATCAGGTTCAGTTCCCAATTTGGCTTCACGCCTGCTTGGGCCACTTGGCCAGGAAAAACCCGCGTGGCCCACTGGATCATCAATTGATGCAATTCACGGTCCATCTCCCCCTCGATATACGGGCTGTGGGTAAAGAAGGTGGGTTCCAGGATTTCGGCCTGGGGCGGCAAATGGGCTTTAAAATAGGGCAACATGTCAGGAAAAATGCGGTCCTGCCCGCCCCAGATCAAGAGTGTGGGCATGTTTAGTTTGTGCAAATGCTCCGGCGACAGAGTCATTTCGGGGCTGAGTTGAGCCATCAGGGCTTTGACCCTGGGCTGGGAAAAGCGGGCCTGAATCATCATCGCCACCAGGCCGGGGGCTGCGAGTTTTTTATTAAACAGCAGCGGCAAAATTGAATAGGGCTCTTGAATGGTGTCGTGGGCAAAAATCTGGCGCAGGCGCTGGTAGGCGGGGTCATCGGCCTGGGCCCCTGCGGGAGAGACGGCCACCAGCCCCGCCAATTCTTGGGGGGCATGCTGGGCATAGAGCAGGGCCTGCCAGCCACCGAGTGAATTGCCAAACAGAATTGCCGGCTCTTCTTGGGCCAAAATTTGGTCCAGGCCCTGGTAAAAACTCTCTTGCACCGCTTGCAGGGAGAGCGTTTCGACGGGGATTTCGGTCTCTCCGTGGGCGGGCAAATCGACCACAATCACCTTGCGGCTCACCGCCCGCAAATGCCGAAAAACCGGGTAAAGATCCGTGCTCTGGCAGCCAATGCCGTGTAAGAGCACGATGGGCGGCAAGGTGCCTTGCCCAACACTTTCATAATAATGCACCCGCCCCTGAGCGGTATCCACAAAGCGGCTCTGGTAGCCATCGGCCTGCACGAGCAAAACACTGAGCTGAACAAAGATCCAGTATAAAAAGGCGCTCATTGTCCAGAACCCCCATTCTGGGCTGTGGCCTTTTCTTCCAGCACCTTGGGTTCGGGCCCTGTCAATTCGAGCACTTGCACAGGCCCACCATAGGCCCGCGCCATGCCGACATCAATGCGCCAGATTTGGCCATCACAGGCGCTGTTGACCTTGGGATGCACCGAATGGCCCACCACCATGCGCTTGAGACCGAGTTTGTCGAGGGTCTGCTTGAGCTGGGCACAGTCTGGGCTTTGGCTGGGATCGGAGTAAACCCGGCTCCAGATCGGGCTTTGGTCGTTGGTTAAGAGTTCGGGCAAGTTTGGCGCTGTGCCTTTGAGCCAGTTTTGGTAATCGCCGTTGAGTTTGTCGATGCCATAGTCCACATGCTGCGGGTGCACCCCCCCCCATGTACAAAGAGTGTGTCGCCCAATACCAGCACAGATTTGCGGGCCGCCAGCCGCAGGGCATAAGGCCCGCCTGGCAAAAAGGCAATCGCCCGCTGTTTGGCAAAAGTCGGTACCTTGCTTAAAATCGCGCGGGCGGCAGGGGGTTCGGGCAAGTTGAGTTTTTCAAAGCTCTGAAAGCCCGCCGGGCTGACATAGCGAAAATCGCCTTGCACGTTCATAATTTCGTGGTTGCCATTGAGCAAATGCATTTTGCCCCCGGCTTTTTCGGCCTCTGCTGCCACTTTGTCCAAAAAATCGAGCAATTCAAATTCTTGGTCGCCCCGGTCGAGTTGATCGCCGGTTTGTACCACCACCAGCGAGCCGCCTACCCAGCGGTCTAAAGTGTCAATTGCCCCGGCCAAGCGCAAGGCCTGGCGGGCGGCATCCAGATCGCCATGGAGATCGCCCAGGGCCACCAAGCGCTGGGAGGTGGCCTGGGACTGTTGCACAGGGGCACAGGCCGACAGCAAAGCGGGAATCACAAGAGCAAAAAGGGCAAATATTCTGTTCATTATAAAAAATTATACCGCAGGCCTATCAAGGACGCGCAGCGTATAATCCACAGCCCGTTCCCCAGCTCAGACTGGCCACCGCCTCAAAACCAAAAGGGGTATCGTAATACGACCCCTTCTGGCCAATGCCCAGGGTATAAGCCCCCAGGCCCTTGTCGGTGGGCAGGCTGATTTCAAAATGGGTTTTATCCAGCCAAACAGGCGCAATCGGCCCGCCGCCGGTATAAAAAGATCCGCCGCTGGTGTAAAAGCGGGCACTGCTATCGGGCACATGCACAAAGACCGACACCTCTGCCGGGGGAAAATCCGCCAGAAATTCAAAGCGCATTTTGACCGCTGGCCCAGATTTGACCTTGGCTGGCGGCCCACTCTGCAATTGGACGAGGCCTTTGGCAAAATTCTGAGTGGCATAAATGTCGCTGTTTTTGAGCCCCACGCCCACACCCAAATGGCGAAAACTTGCGCTGACCATATTGGCATAATGGCCCGGAGAGTGTTTCCACTGGGTAAAAAGCGCCAAAGCCAGCTCTGCTTCGTCGTCTTGGCCCAAGCTGCGCATGGCAATGTTTTCGCCTGAGCCCATGGTCAGCAGGTCTGGCAAAAACAGCTTCATGCGGTCGGAGGGGCCACGGCCCTGGGGATCAGTATGGGCAAAAAAGTCCTGGTCAGCCATGGCTTGGCTGTGTTTGCGGGCAATCTGGTAGAGGCCTTTTAAAGGGGCCAACGGCGGCACTTGCTTTTCTTGGCGCAATTGATTGGTCAACCTGTGGATTTCTGTTTCAACCCTGTCGAGGTCCAGGGCTGCAGCGGGCAAGAGGCTCTGGCTCCAAGCGAGAGTGGCAGATAGGGTGACAAATGCAAGGGAAAAAGGAAACCGTTTCATAAAAAACCTCCGGCAAAGTCTCTCCTGAGGCTAGCGGTTTTGGGCTGAATTTGTCAAGTCAGACCTTGGACGCTCCGCCGTTTGCTGCTTGGGACATGTTAATCTGGAGGTATGTTTACGCCCTCTCTGCGCGTCTCTGAATCGGAACAACAGGCCGAAACCCTCTTTCGGGCCAGCATCGAGCGTGCCACGCAGCTCATGGATGAAGCCGGCTGCCTGATTCTCGAAAACCTCTTTCCCCGCAGCTGGGTCGACAAACTCAGCGCCGCTTTTTTTGCGCGCCTGCAAGGCCATGACGAAGCCCAACTGATTCGCAGTGGTGTGCCTGTGGGCGATCGCCGCTTGATGTATTTACAACCCCTGAGCCCGCCTTTTGACAGCCCTTATTATTATGCCAACGGTCTGGTTTTGCCGATTCTGCAAAACCTGCTTGGCCATGACTGTGTGATCAATACCAGCAGTGTGGTGATGGCCTTGCCCGGTGCCAAAGCCCAAAAGATGCACCGCGACAATGAATTGCCCTTTGGGGCCAATCCGCTTTCGGGGCAAATCCCGCCCCTGGCTATCAATCTGGCGATTCCGTTGGTTGATCTCAGCCCAGAAACCGGGGCCACGGCCCTGCATCCGGGCTCTCACCGAAAAATTCGGCCCTCGGGCAGCTTTGACTTTGAAGGCATTGCCCCGGCTTATTTGCGCAAAGGCGATGCCTATTTGATGGATTTTCGGCTGGTCCATGCAGGCACGCCCAATACAAGCATGCAATTGCGGCCTGTGATTTACCTGATCTATGCCCGGCACTGGTATCTCGACGCCGAGAACCACTTGAATCGGGGTCAGAACTATCTGGAAGTGCCCGATGCTACCTTGCTGCAGGCCACACCGGCCCAGGCCCATTTGCTCAGCCGGGGGCGGCTGCGGGTGGGCAAAACAGCCTTGACGCCGGAGGGGTTGTAAAATGGCTCAAATTCACATCCGTCCATTAAAAGCCAGCGACTCCCTTTCAGAGATCACCGCCCTCTTACACAGAGCCTATGCCCGGCTGGGGGAAATGGGCCTGAATTACACCGCTGTCGACCAGCGTGAAGATGTGACGGCCCAGCGTTTGGCCCAGGGCCATGCCCTGGTGGCCGAGCAGGCGGGCAAATTGGTGGGCACGCTGGTGATCACACCGCCCAGCCCACACTCGGACTGTAGCTATTTTCGACGGCCTGGCGTGGCCAGTTTTCACCAATTTGCCGTTGACCCCGATTTGCAGGGCCAAGGTCTGGGGCGGGCCTTGATGGCTGCTGCTGAAGACTGGGCAAGGGAGCAAGGCTATGCTGAAATGGCGCTGGACACGGCCGAGCAGGCGGTCCATTTGATTGAACTCTATACCCGTCAGGGCTATACCTTTGTCGAATACGTGCAATGGCAAGGCAAAAGCTACCGGAGTGTGGTGATGCGAAAAGCGCTGGTCTAAACACCCCTTTGGTTATGTGTTGGGCCTATTCAAGGGCAAAAACAACGCGCAAGGCCTTTTCCAAGGCTTTGATTTCAGTTCCGTTCAAACTCCCCCGCAGACGGACAAAGCGGCTTTTCCAATCAATCGGGCGGGTTTGCAGACAATCCGCTACAGAGCGCTTTTCAAGTCCATTGTCCGATGAGGGCTCTAAAACACAATTTGTGAGGATGCGGGCTTTTTTCTCGGACCATTCGGTCACTGGAATCACCTGAATTACAGGCACCCGTGCATTGTAAGTATTGTTGGTGATCACTATACAGGGGCGTACTTTACCTGTCTCAGAACCTTTGACAGGATCGAGATTGACATCAATCACCATTCCTCGCTGTAAAAGGTTCATTCAGGCCAATTTTCCGTTGCGACATGTGTCAACGCCTTTAAATCATCATCGGAATGATAAATCTCAGCGTATAAATCTGCGGATTGTGCCAGTGCTTGGCTGTCCAGTTCGGCCTGAAACCGGCTGAGCGCCATACGGAGCATTTCACTTTTGTCTTTAAAGCCAAAGGACTTGCACGCATTTAAAAACTGAAGCTGCTTTTCATCGAGACTGAATTTGGCTTGAATCATCTTAAACCCCAAAAAATGCGTTTCTCTTAAATTGGCCCCTGTTTTTAGGTCCTGTTTTAAGCCTATTATAACATGCCCAAGCTATTCCTCTCGCCGCAGGCCCACAGGCCCTCCCTCCCCGGTTTTGCGCAAAAGCACCTGATAGCCCTGATGTAAGATCTGATAAAAGCCCTGATAACAGGCTAAAAAACTGTCAATCGCCAGGGCCGGATTCCAATGGGGTTCGACAAAGCGGTCATAGCCATAATCGTCACACCAGAGCAGCCCATCGGGTTTGAGCAAACGCCAGGCAAAGACCAGATCGCTGAGCACAAACGGGGCGCGGTGGGAGCCATCGACCAGAATCAGGTCAAAATAGCCAGCGGGCAAAAGCGGCAAAACGGCGGCCGATGGCGCTTTGATTTTTTTCAACTGGGCGGGGCTGTTTTGCAGGGCCAAAGCGGTATTGCTGTCAAATCGCGACTCGGCCCAGGCCAGCATGATCTCGGGTTCAAAGTCGACCATTTCAGGGGTGATCTGCCAGGGGTCAACACAGGTCAGGCCGCTGCCGGGGCCTGTTAGCAATTCCTGCAAAAACCAGACAGCAGAACGCCCCTCAAAGCTGCCAATTTCGAGAATTTGCAGATTCGCTTGGCCGGCCAAAGCGCGCAGATCGGGCTCTACAGCACTCAGATAGGGGCTAAACCAGTCATAGTGAAACTGGTAATTCATGTCTGCCGACAAGCTCTAGCGGGGCTCGTGGGCTTCGCTCTCTTCGGGCAGGGTGGGAAAGAGCTGGTAAAACAGAATGGGGGGTTCATCGGGGGTGCTGCCGACATCTGAGCTGGGGGGTAAACTTTGGTTGGCCTGTCTTTGGTTTTCGATCATGCGTTGAACCGCCAGATCATAGCCACCGTAATAGTTTTGGCCCCGGTAGACCAGCCCATTTTGCAGCATGTCCATGGCCACCAAAAAGACGTGGGGTTCGGTGAAGTCAATTTTGTCGTAATCGGCGTCCCGGTGGCGTCCGGCGCGCACCATGCGGGTATTGTACTCGTGTGAGATCACGCCATGGCCAGAGATATAATTGAAGATGCGTTTGGCCATTTTGACGGTTTCTGCTGAGATGCCGATTTGAGTGGCGGTTTTGTCGAGCAATTGCCATTGCTGGGGAATGCCCCCATTGGCCTGCACGTCGATTTTGCCCAAGTTCGTTTGTAAGTACTCATGCAAGCGCAGCAATTCATTCCACTCTTCAGCGTCACGCAATGCGGCAAATTCGTGTAAGACGCCGCGCTCTTTTAAGACCAGCATCAAAAAATTATGCAATTTGTCGCGCTGGCTTTGGTTTTTATAAAAGGTGCCAAAATCGGGGCTTTCAATTTCAATCCCAATCGCACCGCGTCCGTCGTATTTATTGTCGTCCCAGCTGTCACCCGTGGGATAAGCCGTCACCCGTGGGATATCCCCCCAGGAGCTGATATCCCCACGGGTCAATTTGACCATTTGGGCTTCGGGCTCACCATCGGGCCGGGGCAGGCTGCCGGTCAAAAAATAATTGGAAACATTTTTATAGGCATTGGGTCTTTCGACGATCCGCCCAGATTGGCGGCGGCGCAAAAAAGCCGAGAGGGTGTAGAGGGGTATATCTGTGCGTTTATTGGCGGTCCAATGTAGCACAACATGCGTCGGGGGTGGCTGATCCTGAATAAAAAAGCGCTCGCGAAAAGGGTAGTGAAAATTCTGTACAAAATGGGCATATTCTTTGGGCGAATAAATGCGGTAGCGCTGGTTGACCTGATCGAGGGTGGGCAAGAGATCTCTAAAACAAATCACCCCCGCCTCTTTTTCGGCATCGGTCAATTCGACACTGCGCGAGGGAATCAGTTGGGTATTGTTTTTGTTGACCGGGGCTGCGCTGTTGAGCCAAGCGCCGTGTTCCTCGTGGGCCAGGGCAGGCAAGCCCATTTGCATACTCAGGGCCAAGCCCCAGACAAGTGACCATTTTCGCATAGACGTGAACTCACTTTTTACGGTACAAATTCAGGAAGGGTTTTCTCTTTATATTTTTATAGAGTATAACCAAAGATGAACGGGCAGGCGAGTAGAAAATTAAGCTCAGTTAAATAACCCTATCTTAAAGATAAACCACCAACGCCTGTTTTGAAAACAAGATTCGCCTAATTTGTGGATTTTTGCTGGCTGAGAATGGCACAATAGTCTAAAAATACGCCTTAAAAATACCCAAAGAGACGAGGCCCTTTTCATGAATACACCCGCCCGGATGTTTTGGCTCGGGAGCGCGCTGCTGATGGTGGGGGCCTGTACAGATCCCGTGATCGAAACCCAAACGCTGACCCCGGCGGATCCTCCCCGCGTGTCTGCTGCGCCCGTTTCTGCGCCGAATACGGTCTCAAGTCCTTTTCCCAGCTTGGGGTCTGGCTTTCTCAGTGGGGTGGTCAGTGATGCTGCCTCGCAACGCCTTTTGCCGGGGGTGACTGTGCGTTTGGGGGATAAACAGGTGCAAAGTGATCAAGCGGGCTATTACCAATTTGAGCAAATAGAAGCCGGTGAAGCCAAATTGATTGTCGAAGCGCCGGGTTATCTCCCTCAGGCCATTACGGTCGAAATTCAGGCTCGCCGCCAAGTTCGCGATCTGAGTTTGCAACTCGCTTCAGGGGGCTTGCCCCCTCTGCCCACAGCCGGGCCGACACCCGCTCCGCTCACCAGCCCCACCCCGATCTTGCTTTTGCCTGGGGGAGCCACACCCTCTCCGGCTATTTCGGCCTCTGTCATTCCTTTACCCAGTGTTTCAGCAGTGGCAACACCGACGCCGGTGCCAACACCCAGCCCGCTTTACGACCCGGTTTTGGACGATGCCAAACTCTCAGAGGTCTTTCTCAAACGCAAGATCAACGGCTTGGAATTGAATTTTTTACTCTACAAATCCAACGGCTTACCCGTGGATTGGAAATGGGGCGTGGTTCAAGTCGAGTATTATCTGGCCCAATCTGTCAGCAGCAACGGGGTCAGCGCCCCTGGCAATTTGATCAGTTCCGGGCGCACGATTATTGCCCAGAGCAATGAACCCTTTCTGCTGACCCTCAATGCCGAACAACTCACGCTCTTGGGTGAAAAAATTTATGTCAATTACACTTTAACCTTGCCAGATAAGCGCCAGTTGGCTTTGCAAAAAGAATTTGTGATCAATTAAAACAGGCCAACTCCACCCATAAAAAAGCCCTGGCTTTATTGCCAGGGCTTCGTTTTAAGACAGATTAGTCGATAATAAACACCACTTTGGACTCAGCCAAAAAGGACTTGCGGCTGTCGGCCTGCAGCAACATTTGGGCCTGAGAGCTGGAGATCACGGCATCCACTTTGGTTTTGCCGCCCGCACGGCTGGCGCGGATCACCAAGGGATTTTTGCCAACACGGCTGCTGGCTTTGGCTTCGCTCATGGTTTTTAAATAGCCCACGATGCCAATCTGAACAACCATATCTGGATCGATTGGACGATCGCCGATATACACCTCTTTGCCATTGCTGTCCATGATCATCGGGCTCATACCGGGAGCCACGCCCAGGCCCTTACAATCGATAATCAGGCCTGTATAGCTGTCACCGCTGTCCACCATCACGGGTTCAATGGGGGGTTCAGCGGTTTTGACAGGGGTGGGCACGGGAGTGCGGGTTGGGGTGGGCGCAATTTGCTCCTGCCGGTGCTCTTCGAGGAAGGTCGGTTGAATCACCGATGAGAGGCTGTTGGCACCGTACATGCCCAAGCGCATATCCACCTCGACGCTGCCGTCAGAGAGATAGCGGGTATCACCGATCTGCGCGCCTTTGATCAGGGCGGAGACTTTGAGTTTGATGGTGTCACTTTCAGTTACAAAATCTTTGACGATGGTTTCGGAATCAACACGCACGCCGTTGATCAGCTCGGCCATTTGGCGATAGCCGTCCGCCACAGCAGCACGGCGGGCCATCAGGCGTTTTTGAGCGGCACTGCCTTTGCTGGGAGGAGCACCAGAGCCTGTAACCTTCAAGTTACCACTGGTCCAGTCAATGGAACCAGAGCCCATATTCTGGGTGACTTGGGCTTGGGCCGGGGAGAGGGTCGAAAGAGAGTAACTCAGGGTTCCAGTGGCCAATGCGGCAGCCACCATAAGCTTGATCAGATGACGGGATGTCTTCACGAAATTTTGCCTCCTCGCAAATGCGGTAATGAAATTGCACATGTCTCAACTGTAATACAAAAGACCAGCGCTTGCAGGAAAAAGTTCCGGCAAGCGCTGAAGATTTAGACCAGTGCTTGTTCCCGTGCGGGTTCTGAGACAAAGGGCTGCAGAGAGAGTCGGGCGGTATGGTAATAAAAATCATCGTGGCCAAACAGTGATTTGAGAATTTCTTCAGGTTTGACACTGTCGGTTCCGGCGATTTGCATCTCCATTTGCAGCAGCATCAGATCGTCATCCCAATCCAGCTCTGTCAAATACGGGGCCAGTTCAGCAACTGTTTTGAGCTGTACTTTGCCCAAGAGCGGGCGGATATCCACTTCGCGGGTGCGATCGCGGCGGGTACGAGCGACCATCAGGGTTTCACTGCCCAAGAGGGCGTCAATTCGCTGCTGCAGAATGTCTTCGAGCTGGCTGTCGCGGATTTGCATCAAACTGGCCACGGTCTCGCGGGAGATGCCGACCAGATAGGTTCCGCCGTGGATGACTTTCGAGAGATCTTTGTTGTTGTGGCTGATTTTTTCAATCTTTTCAAAGCGGATGCCTTCCGGGCAAACGGCATTGAGACGATTTAAAACTTCGTTTTCGGGCAGGTCCATCACCAATTGAAAATCCACCAATTCGCCAAAGCTCGGCACACCCAGGCTCAGGGCTGGGGCAAAGACCATCACGGGTTTGGGGTGAAAGCCCTGAGAATAATAGGCTTCCAGCCCAGCCCGGCGAATCACCCGTGGCAGGGCACGGATCAGGTCGGAGTGGCTGACAAACTGGCTGCGTTGGAGTTTGGTGTAGGTGGCGCGGTAGCTAAAGGGCTCACCCTGTTCAAATTTTTCCAATTTGGGTGCGCGCAATTCACCGACAGCGGGGTCGGGCTGAATTATGGGCAATTCAATGGCACCGAGTTTCACCAGATAGTCTTTGCGCTCTTCGCGCATCTGTTTCATATCGCAGGCAATGCCACAGTCGTAGCAGATTAATTTGCGCTGATCGGCTTCGTGTTCGAGCAGATTGGTGTGGTGAACCTTGGCACGAAAGGGCTTGCCGCAGGGGGGAGAGAGCCGGTCTTTGATCGCCCGTTTGTATTCCTGAACCAAAAATTTGGGTTCGACCCCCACGTGGATATGGCCCCAGGGCAATTGAGAGTCGAGAGGAATGGTACGCAAATAGGTGTATTTGTCGATCCCTGCCTCTTCCATGGACGTCATCCACTCTTCAAACTTGAGGAAATTGCCCCAGCCATCCAGGCGCGCGCCTTTTTTCCAGGCCCTTTCGATCACGTCTGAGACCTTGCGATCCCCCCGCGACATGACGCCTTCGATATGGCTGATCAGCGATTCGTGCCATTTGATGCCAATCTGGTGTTTGCGCGCGAGCCCCATTAACAGGCCCTGTTTGCGCTGAATTTCGGAGAGATCCATCATTTGGCACCATTGGAAGGGCGTGTGGGGTTTGGGCACAAACGAGGAAATGGAGGCAGTTACATTGACCATTTTCCAGTGTTTGTAATATTTTTTGGCAATGTTTAACATACGTGCGGCCGTCTCAGCGATGCCAATCACGTCTTCATCGGTTTCGGTGGGCAGGCCGATCATAAAATACAGCTTCATTTTGCGCCAGCCGCGCGAGAAGATATTGTGGGCGCTCTGAGCAATGTCTTCTTCGGTGATATTTTTATTGATCACATCGCGCATGCGCTGGGTGCCCGCTTCGGGGGCAAAGGTCAAGCTGGTATTGCGCACGTCGGCGATTTCGTCGAGCAGGTCGCCGGTCAGGCCGTAGGCCCGCAGCGAAGAAACCGAAAGCGAGACGCGGCGCTCTTTGAGTTTTCCCATTAAATTTTTAACCAGCGGGGAGACACAGCTAAAATCGGCGGTCGAAAGTGAGGTTAAGCTGCTCTCGTCGTAACCGGCTTTGTCGATGCTGGCCAAGACCGAGTTGACGATCTGTTCGGGGTCGCGCTCGCGCACCGGGCGGTAGATAATGCCCGCTTGGCAGAAGCGGCAACCCTCGGTGCAACCACGGGCAATCTCCATGGTGGTACGGTCAAAAACCGCTTCGGTCAAAGGTACGGGTGAGTCGGATGGGTAGGGGTAGTCGTTGATATTTTCAACAATTGTGCGCCGCACAATTGCGGGTACACCCTCAAAGAGGGGTTCTGCCACAATGGTAAAGCCAGTGCTCTCTTCCTCGCGGGTGCTGTAGAGGGCCGGGCAATAGATGCCACCCAGCTTGGC
>JBFWRL010000156.1:0-13591 GCA_050248915.1 Candidatus Sericytochromatia bacterium | reverse complement strand
GGCAGTGGGCAGGTCGGCCTGAAAGATGGCAAAGGCAAAGCAGCCCAATTCTACCTGCCTTTTGGGTTGGCCGTTGGGCCCGACAACACGGTCTATGTCGCAGATCAGGGCAATCACGCCATTCGCAAAATTGCGCCAGATGGCAGTGTCACGACTTTGGCGGGCAATGGAGAGGCCGGTTGGCGCGACGCAATCGGCCCAGCAGCTCGCTTGAATAAACCCTCAGGTGTCGCCCTGCACCCCGATGGCAGTCTTTGGGTGGCCGACAGTTGGAATCACCGCATTCGCAAAATCTCGCCAACGGGCCACGTCTCCACAGTGGTGGGTGAAAAAGTGCCAGGACAGCCCGATTTTGAGCCCCAACGGGATCATCTCAACAGTCTCTATGTGCCAGAGGGTTTGACCATTAACCCCTTGGGTGAAGTCTTTATTGCCGACAGTTGGAACCACCGCATTCGCAAATGGAGCCCCCAAACGTCGCGCTTGCAAACCCTGGCTGGCAATGGCAAATACCTCAATTTTGGCGGTGGCTTTGCCGATGGGCGCGGCCCCGACGCCTATTTTAGCCAACCCAAAGGGATTGCCCTGGGGCCTCAGGGCCAATTGCTGGTGGCAGATACGGGCAATCACCGCATTCGGATTTTAGAACCATGAAAAAAGTGAGACAAAGCCAATTTGGTCTGAGAGCAATGGGGGTAGGGCTGCTCACAGGCCTCTGTGTGAGTGCCTGCCAGGTTTTTCCTTTAACGCTCAACACACTTGCCTCCAACACCACAAACGGCCCCGCTGGCTTGCAGATTGAACCCTTTCAGTTGATGTTTAGACAGCCCAGTCAGCGCCAATTGACCCTGCTCACACAGCGCTGGAAAGGCAAAATCCGCGACCAAATCAAATTTGGCTATCAGGACTGGGTCTTAATGCAATTTTCCTTCCAAGCCCTGCCTGAAAGTCTCTATACAGATCTCAGTCAGACTTGGCAAAACCGAGAACTCAATGAGTTGCAACAAACTTTGCCTGCCTCCCATTGGCAAACCCTGATTTTGGCTGAAGATATGCGCCGAGAAGGGAATTTTCAAACGGGTCAAATCCAGCTCAATCCCTTGGTTGAATTGCCCCAAACACCTGCCTTTAATGATTTACAGACAGGCTTAGCGGGCGCAGAACCTGGCTGGTGGCGGCGTGAAACCGGTGTGGAAAGGGCCTGGCAACGCTCAATCGGTACGGGAGTGCGTGTCGCTTGGTTGGATGTGGGATTTAAACGGCATCATCCAGAAGTCGAACGCCGCTTGATCATCACCGGCGACAATAACCAAACGTTGGCCTGGAATAGCAAGGCTCCAGAGAATATTGAATTGCCAGTTGGCGACCACGGTGCCGCTTCAATCATGGTGGGTTTTGCCGAACGACACAATGGCCTGCCCAGTGTGGGTGTGGCACCCAATGCCCAGGTTTTGCCTTATGTAGCAGGCAGTGTCTGGGAAGCTGCACGTGCGCTGAAAGCAGCAGCGGCCCAAAAACCCGATGTGATTGGGATGAATTTTGCCTGGCCCATGTACCCTGGCTGGGAAAAACTATCAGAATATTCTGAATACCTCTTGCTCAAAGCCGCGATTCAAGAATTGGGCAAAGAAAGCCATTTGCCCTTGGTCATCCCAGCCCACAATTATGGCGAACCGATCACGGGCGGCCCACGGGAGTGGTTTCCGATCAATTTGGCTGCCAGCCAGGACAATGTCCTGGGCGTGGGGGGTGTGGAATTTAAAGATGGCAAAACATTGCAGGTCTGGTTCAACCCAGATATTCTCACAGGCTACAATTCCAGGGGGTCGAATTATGGTGCAGGCCTGATTTGGGCTCCTGCTGTGGGTCTGGACATCGCCAGCTCAGATCCGGCAGGGGTCTTGCCGAATCAAATGAGTGGGACAAGTGCCTCTGCTCCTTTTATGGCAGGCGTGATGGCCCTGTTGCGGTCCCGGTGTATGAATCTGACAGCCCGTCAATTGATCGATTTGCTTTTAAACAGCGGCAAAAGCCTGGATGGCAGTCAAATTTTGGGCAAGTCGGGTGCGAAGGTACCCTTTGTTCAAGCCGATTTGGCACTTGAGGCCTGTTTGCGCGCCTCAGGCAAAGACCCCAATTTATACCAAGCTCAGCGTTTAAAAGGGGTTTTGGAGCGTTCCGAACAAGGGGGTTGGATTCTAAACACAGGCACTGAACGCCTGAAACTGCTTGCCACATTAAATGAATTGCAGGCGGGTTATCCCCAACTTTTGCAAGGCAAATCTGTCGAGATTCGGGGATGGCAAAAGCTCCCCGGACAATCGTCCGAGGAGCTTGAGGTTTTGGAGTTGGCTGCCGATTAATTTTCAGTGAAAATCAGGCAGGAGCAGCACGCCAAGAATCATGACAACCAAAATAAATTCCCATCCGTTCATACAAACTGCTCCTTTCTGAAATCAAGTGGATTATTTTGCTAGACGCTCTAAAAGGCTCTGAAGTTCCCCCAAAGCCTTGGAATAAGCGTCAGAGATGCGATACTTGCGGGTTCCACGCCCTTCGAGCAGATAGTTTTGACCATTCACGGTCACTTCCAGCTTTTCGACACTGCGGCACTCTTTGGTCTGAGGGGCGTCAGCGGGAATGGCTTCCAATTGCAGAAAGAGCCCCTGCAAAGCTGAGCTGTTGAGCCATTTTTGTACAGACTCGATTTCACCATTGCTCAAAGTCCGGCTCTGAACCGGGGGGGGACCCGCCACCAAGGTTTGGGCGTTTTCCAGAGCCCAGGTAAACATGCCATTGGCTTTGAGCTCATAACGGGTGTAACTGTCCAGGCCACATTCCCCTTCAACATTGACTTTGAGCGGCAATGTATAGAGCTGTTTGCCCGTATTTTGATGCCGCTCTGCAAGCACCTTTAAATGGCTGTCCAGTTTGTTCAGAGCATTGCGATAGGCCTCGCTATGAACAAACTTACGACCATTGAGGTCATAGGTTTTGGCTTGATTCTGAACCATCCAGCTAAAATTTTTGATGGTCCGGCATTCCAGGGTTTGGGGGGCATCCTCGGGGACAGGTTTGGATGCGGCTCTGAGTGTTTCGATGTTGAGTTCAGCCAATAAACTGTGTAATTCATTGACTTCAGCGGCCGTCAATTGTCGGGTTTGTAATCCTGTCGTGGTGCCTTGCGGTGGAACAGCTGCCTCAGAGCCCGCCTGAAAGCGGAAGAGCCCGCCGGGCAAGACTTCATACAAAAGCTGTTCACCCATGTCACATTCGCCATTGCCAGTGACTTTGAGTGGCAAAGCACCCTCTCCATTGGGCAAAACAGAGGGACTGGGACTGGGATCAGGTGTGGGGTTGTTCTTGAGGTTATCGAGGAATTCCCGCAACTCTTTTAAGGCCGCTGAATAAGCTGGGGTGTGTATCAGCTTGCGTCCATTGCTGTCATAGCGGGTGGTTTTGCCATTGACAAGCAGTTCAGCCACTTCAACCGTGCGACATTCTGCTGTCTGTGGAGATCCTTCGGGCACAACTTTGTCTGCTTTGGCCAATTGGGCCAAGTCCAATTTTTTGAGCAGAGCCTTGAGATTGTTTTGCTCAAGATTGGAGAGCTTGCGGCTCTGAAGCGGGGGCGGGGTCGTTTCGGTGCTGCCCGGGGCAGGCACTTCGGAATAACCAAAGGTGCCATCGGCTTTCACTTCATAGCGGGTGTAATTGGGCATTTGACATTCACCTTCGTGAATCAGCTTGAGTGGCAGGCCATAAATGCCCGAATCACTTTGGCCAATGAGACCCATTTGCCCCAAAGACAGACCATTGCATGCTGTTAAAGGCAAAGAGACCAGACAAAATGTCGCAGCCAATAACAGACCGGATTTTAATTTCTGATTGAGTATCATAGAAGGCTCCTTGTGTGACGATGTTGATAAGTCCATTATCCAAGATAAGTTTACACATTGTCAACAAGATTACCGTCAGTAAACTTACCAATTATTAAAAAGGTTTCCCAGCCGGAGCTGTGTGGCTGATTTTGTGAGTGATTAAGTTTTGTCTACAAGGGCCAAACGGATGCCGACCGTCTCACATTGAGCTTCAATTTTGAAGGCATTTTTAACGTCTTTTTCAGTCACAGACCAGGGATCGCCCTCTGCCCCCGAAAGAATCATAGAAATATCTGCCTGATGGACTTCTAAATAGAGCTTGATCCCCCAAATCACTATTAACCCCGGCTCTTGGTAAGCCGGATAGGCCCAAATCGGATGGGCCAAACGGGCATATTCATCGGAGGTATAAGACCTGCCCGACACAGGCCGCTCAGCCCCTTCAGGAATGCGCTGCAAGGGAATCTCCATCTTTTCAAAAATGCTGAGCAATTCGGCCTCTCCGTTAAATAAAATGCGGCCCAAAATTGTGTCACCATCATTGGCATGGCCCCCGATGGCATAATAAAAACGAAAGGACTTAAGGCTTTGATGCCAGCGTTCGACAGTTTTTACACTTGGTGACATCTAACAGGCCCAACCAAAAGCCAATATATCCGGGTGTTGCTGACAGACACTCAGATGCCCGATGCCCATATCTCCCCAGCTATGGGGCAGGTTTTGCTCAGAATCGAGCTGAAAAATCACCACCATGGCCACTTTGCAATCGGGGCAGTGGGGATATTCTACCCCTTGCACCCAAGCGGGCCAGCCACCCAGTTTTTCGCCAGATGCAGGCCCCATTTCTTCCAAGAGCAAATCATATTCGTCATCACTCAAGTCTGCTTCACGTTCTGAGAGGAAGTCCTTCGCCTCTTCTGCACTGGGATATTCTTCTGGCCCTGCTTTCCAAGCGATGATCCGCTGAGCTGGGAAAGCATTTTCGGGCAAATGAGCCACAGATCCCTGACCATTGGGCTGAACCCGGCGGGCCAGAACAGATTTTGCAAAGGGATACCAGGCCTCACAGTCGATGGCGCAAAAGGGCTCGGTATTCACACAGTAAAAGAGCTGAAGCAGCCCCGTGCCTGCGATTGTTTGCACTTCGTCAGGCAGATCGGCACAGTTTAATTGCAGCATCAACTGCATGGGTGTTTGGCAGTTTTGACAGAAGGGCCAGTTCTCTTCGACAGGCAGCCAAGCTTTGCCAGAGAATTTGGATTCTGTTCGGCTCTTTTCTCCTGCCTCGGTTAAAGGCAGCCAAACTGAGCGCGTGAGGCCAGCCATTTTCAGTTTGGCTTGTAAATCTTCTAATACTGACATACCCTTTCTCCTTTTAAAAATGACAGTCCAGGGTAATAGCTACCCTGGACTGGTTTTATCGGCTAGACTTGCGGCGGCTGCTTGAGCATGATCGTTTCTAACTTGGTGCCTTTGAGCAGGCTCGAAAGCACCTCGGCGACACTTTTACCGCCGAGAATCGCAAGTGGGGCCATGGACTCGGCCATGCGTTCGGCCAGGGCTTTGTCGCCAAAGGCCTGCAGGGCGGCAATAAAGTCGGGTGAAATGGCTTCGGCTTTGGCCACCATGGCCTGAACTTCGGCCTGTAGGGCTTCTAGGCGCTGATCAAGGCGCTGTTTGGCGGTCTCGATATCCAAATTGGCGGTCGCTTTTTGGCGTTCCAGTTCGGCCCCGTTGATCTTGCCCAACATCTCTTGAGAGGCCCATTTGGCTTCAAGTTTGCTCTGTTCGGCCTGCACCTCTGTGTTCAGACGTGAGAGCCGCAACTCCAACTCCGTGACCAATTCTTGAATTTGTAACTTGAGTTCTGCTTGACGGGTTTCAGACTGAGACAGCGAAATTTGGCGTTTGATCTCTTCGTTTTCGCGCACAAAATTTAAATGGCGACGCTCCGACGAAATCGCCAGCGTCTGTTCAAAGACCTTGCGCTGGGCCTGTACCAGCATTTTTTCGATCTCAGCATCCGAAATCGAGACATTGAGCACTTCTACATCGTAGATACTCATGCCATTTTCAGTAAAAAAGCGGCCAGGACGTTTGCCCTCTTCGGCCAAACCCAAAATGGTGTCGCGAATGATGCGGATGGCGTCGGCATAAAAAGTCTCAATGCCCAATTGTTTGATCGCATTGCGCAGAATCGAGCGCATATGTTCGGTCAGGAATTTGACATAATTTTCGACATTAAACCAGAGTGCGGGATTGCCCTCAAAATTGACCCGATAAGAAAGATCCACCAAGACCTCACAATAATCGGCGGTTTCGACCTTAACTTGGTCAGACACCTTATTGTGTAAAACCCGCAAATAAACGGTTTTGAGGGGTTTGCTATCACTTTTGGGGGTGCCTGTAGAAAGAGTCATGGGTTCGAGGGCTTCGTCATAACCCAATTGGTGCGTTCCGGGACCCACAATCACCTGACGCTCCCCGGTTTTACTGACCACCAAGATGGCATACCCTGTCCAAACCGCAATGGCCACAGCCCCGTCATACTTGGTGTCCAAGGTGATTGTGCGCGGCGGGGTAAATTTGGTCTTGCGTGAGAAATCGTCCCCGGCAAAGCCCTCTGCGGCACCGGGAGCTGGTGCTGGGGCGGAGCGCTTTTCAGCTTTGAGCTGTAATAGCTGGGATTCGGTCGCGTATTCGCCCTTTTCTTTGCGCAAGAGTTCTTTGAGTTGCAAATTGTGTTCGAGGGCCTCTTGATTGCCCGGAAACCAGAGCTGAACCTGGCTCGGCTCTAAGACCCGGCGCACAATCACCTGTCGGCGAGGGTCAGGTAAAAACATGCTGGGACCCTTTTGCAAAAAGACCTGACCACTTTCGCGATCGAGCACATACCTGCCTTCACCTGCCGGAATGGCTACCGCATAGTGAATTTCTTGCTCACCGTATTTAATAATCGCGTGTTCCGGGCGGGGGAAATAGATCATTTGCTCTTTGCCGGTGATAAACAGTTCATCACCCACTTTATACGCAGTCCCATTTTCTTCATATGGCGCGATCACTTTGACAAAGAGGCCACTGTTTTCGTTGAGTTCAATCGCACGAAATTTGCGTGTGCCTTTTTTTTCGACAAAAGTTTCAGTCGGTTTGGGAAAGACCACATCTGGCCCCTGAATAAAGCGTTTATTGCCGTCTTCATCGAGCAAAATACAATACTCCAAGCGCTCCAAAGTCACGGCTTCGCGCACATATTGCCCCTGTTCATCGCGCACAACTTCCATGCCGGTGGGGGGGATATAAAAGGAGATCTCCGTCCCTTTGATCACCAGCAAATTGCCCAAAGTCAAATCGGGCACTTCTTGTTCGGTCAACGAGACATCTTCGCTGCCCGTTTGGGGCTTTATCACAGCTTTGCTCCAGTGTTTGCGGGCAGATTCTTCATCATAAACGCGCACTGTGAGGTATTGATTGGACCGCAGGTGATGGCCTTTGAGTACCCGGCTCATTTGGCCAGGCCAAAGAGCAAATGAAATGGGGCCGGGGGTATTTACTTTGTGGCCGATTTCGAGTTCAGTGAGATTACTGACGGTTCCATTTTTAGGCTGATGGCCATCTTTGGGGGGATTTTTCATGACCAGATACCAGCCCTCGGGAGCCGTGGCAAACACCGATATAGACTGCTCCAAGAGACAGCGTTCAAAGCGCTTGCTCTCTGAATTAAAGATCACAGGCTGATCTGTATTGGCGAGTGAGGTTTTATAGGGACCCACATAGACGTTGATATTGCCTTTGGTCTGATCAGAAATAAAGGCGTATTCGTTGGGGGCCAAAACCAGATCCCGTTCTCGGCTTGATGATTCTCCCATGGGACGCTACCTCATTGTTTTGTTCAAAATTCAGATTACAAGTGTATTTTATACATTTTATTTTCAGCTGTCAAGATGCTGATCTGACTCACTTTAATTAGGCACTTCAAAGTGCCCGAATGTTCACGTGTTATTATTTAACTCAGCAGAAATGCTAAAATGGGGATTATCTCGTTGAAATGAGACCCCCCCAAAATGTTCAGGATTGGTGCTTCTTGCCTACTGATATTGCTGAGTTTACCTCTGCAGGCGTGTGAACCGACCAGCCAAGGTAGCCCAACGCCCCCCCATCCCTCACTGAGTACAACGGCCAATCCCCCAGCCCAGGCCTCAGCCCAAAGTGAAACACCCCTGCCAAGGCAAAGCCCCAGCATTAACCCCAGTGTAGTCCCGGTCAGCAGTCCAACGCCGACAGGAAAGGTCACAGCAACACCTGTACCAGCCCTGTTTGAAGTTGCATTGGACACAGCCTTTGATCTGCCATTTGGCTCAATTGCACAGCTCAAAAACACGGATCTGGCACTGAGTTGGATTTCGGCGGCCCAAGACTCACGCTGCCCCAGTGATGTGACCTGTGTTTGGGCGGGAGAAGTCGCAGTCACGGTAATGCTCAAAAAGGGCCAAAACAGCGAAAGTATCAACTTAAAATTGCCAGGCAAAGAGGCACAGATCTTGTCTACCGCAATGGGGGGTTACACCCTGACGTTAAATGATGTCAAACCCTACCCCCGAGCCAAAAATCCATCCAACGAACCCAAAAGCCTAAGTTTACGGCTCACGCAACCTTAATTGCCTCTGCCGTTGTCGGGCTATCCAAGGGCTAACAATCAGACGAGAAATTCCTTTAAGTGGGCTCTTTGTCTTTGGCAGGTGCGCTTTGGATTTCTTCAATTGTGTTGCGCAGGGTTTCGGTTTGTTGAAATTGCATCCGCAGGGCTTCATCCAAATCGGATTCGGAAATCAGGCCTTTTTCTTTCAGGACTTCACCCAGGTGTTTTTCGGGATTTTGTTTCTGAATTTCAATTGCCTCTACCAACTCAGACAGGCGAATCACTTGGCGTTTGATCAAAATTTCACCGAGACGTTCGTGTTGAGACAGGCGTTCCCATTTTTCTTCGGTGGTCATGCGGCCGAGTTCACTCAGACTATCATCGACCACTTGACTGCCACGAATCTGAGCGATCAGGTAATCGACGTGCTCATCTTGGGTGATGAAACCTTTTTCAACGGCCAACTCACCCAGGCGTTTGCCTGTGCGCTCCTGCTCCTGCATCAATTCGGTGAGCTGAGAGAGTTTGAGAGCGTGAATCCGCACCAACATTTCACCCAGGCGCTCGACCCGGGTTAATTTCTCCCAATTGTCCTGTTCTTTTTGTTTTTCCATGTACTGTCCCTTTCCGCACAAGGAGGTGTGATGCAGCTTTTGTCATCCGCTCAAATGCATTGAACTGCTTGCATTAAACTTCGCGATTTGAATTTCGCAAGTGTGAACACAAGCCTATCATTCAGCTGTATGCTAAAAAAACGTCAGCTGCATCATACCACAACCCCAGCCTTGAATGCGAATTTCTGCTAGCATTAAAAATAGCTGAAAAAGGCCTTCTATTTCAGCCCGTCAAGGAGTTCCCTTTTGCAAATTTTGCTCGAACACCTCAGCCGCTTTCTCTATCAAAAACGTGTCTACATTTTGTTTGTCTGGTTATTTGCATTGGTCTTGGCGGGGCTCAATTTGAAATTCAACCCCCACGAAAATCCCGAAGTGGATCTCAGTGGGGCCCGCGACACAGAGGCCTATGAGGTGGTCAAACTGATGCGCGAGGAATTTGGCTTGCGCTTGGGCAGCACCGCAGCAGTGGTCTTGCCCCAACAGGCCCCCGTTGAGGCCCTCATTCCGGCCTTGCAAAAACGCTTCCCGCAGCTCCTGCCGATTCGCAACCTCGATAGCAACCGCTCCCACCAATTCAAACTCTTGCTCTTGGAGTTTGACTCCCGGTTGCGCATGCCCGAAGCCCAAGCCCTGAGCGGCCCCATTCGCGCGTTTTTAAAGCGTTGGTCTGAGCAAACGGGTTTTAAAACCTGGCTGACGGGCAATACCGCTTTTCAGTACGATGCCCATCAAGAGGGGAACAAAGACTCTCATCGGGGGGAGTCTATCGCTTTGCTCATTTCTTTTGTGATTTTGATCCTGAATTTTGGGGCTTTGACGTCAGCGCTTTTGCCCTTGCTGATGGGGGCTTCAACCCTGATTTTGCTCAACAGTCTGCTCAAACTCCCCGGTTTTGGCTCCAACCCTGTTTCCCGGATCTTAACCGGCCTGGTTGGACTGGCCTTGGCCATTGACTATTCGCTGTTTTTGGTCAGCCGCTTTCGCGAGGAGTGTAAACAGGGCAAAAGCGCTGAACAGGCTTTGGCCATCACCCTCAAATGGGCAGGTGAAACGGTTTTATTTTCAGCGCTGATCATGTTTTGTAGTATCGCGGTGCTGCTGATACCCGATGTCTCTCTCAGCCGAACGGTGATGCAAGGCATTTTGATGGTGATTGGCTTGTCTCTGGTCAATTCCCTATTGGTGCTGCCAGCGCTGTTGGCTCTGGGTGAACGCTTTTTAGATCGGCCGCGCTTTTTGTCTCGATGGATAGGGCGATTTGACTCGTACCCGAGCTGGAAACGCTTTTCTGAGCATGTGACGGGCCATCCCATGCGGTATTTTCTGCTCTCAGCGGGGCTGCTGTTACTCTGCGCGCTGCCAGTGAGTTGGATGAAACTCTGGGAACCTGTGCAGGCCGTTGCACCCCGGCAATCAGAATCGATGCTGGGTTACCAGCAATTGCAAAAAGACGGCTGGGCCGGGGAACTTTTGCCTGTGACCCTTGTGGTCAAAGCGCCCCCTGGTCAGACGGTGTTTGAACCTGCACTTTTGGAAAAAATGGCGGCCTTTTACCAGGTCTTGCGCCAAGAGCCCTATGTGGCAGAAGTCAAAAGTCTGGTCAGTTGGAATCCTGACTTTGAAACAAACGATTATCTCAATCTCTACAACAACCTGGGCGCGCTGGGACTCTTAAACAACGAGCCCCGGATTGCCGCTCTGGTAAACATAAGCCAAGCCCAAAATCTGAGCCTGATGCACATCTTGCCCAGCGATCCAATGGAACTCGAAGACACACGCAAAATCATCCGTTTTACGCGGGCTTATGCCGCTCAACACCCCGAAATCACCCTGTTAACGGGCGGGGTTGTGGCCCGTGTGCAGGACTTTACCCACGAGCTTTACCGTCACGCCCCACTGATGTTGGCCCTGGTCTTTGGCGGCATTTATGGCTTGCTCTTTGCTATCATGCGCACGGTGATCTTGCCGCTGAAAGCGGCGATCATGAATTTTTTGCCGATCGTCTCTGCCTTTGGTCTCTTAACCCTGGTCTTTCAACAGGGCTGGTTCTCAGAACTATTACATACCCCCGTCAATGGTGCTGTGACCAATATTGTGCCTTTGGTGCTTTTTTGCATCATATTTGGGTTGAGCATGGACTATGAGGTGCTCATTTTGAGCCGCATTTCGGAGTATTATCACCGCGGCGCACCGGTACGGGAAGCCGTGGTAGAGGGCCTCGCCCGCAGCGGTTCGGTTATCACCGGGGCCGTTTTGATTTTGCTGGGGGTTTTCTTGCCGGGTGTCTTTTCGGGCTCGCCCCAAACCCAAGAAATTTGCATCGGTATCTCTGCGGCCATTTTACTCGATGCCACAGTTGTGAGGCTCTTTTTGGTGCCCAGTTTTATGATGTTACTGGGCCGCTGGAATTGGTGGCGACCGGGGTATAATAAGGCTGAAGCGGAAAAGCGAAGGGATAAACACACATGATCTGTCAGGTAGATTTAGCAGCCATCCAACAGGCCGAGACCCAAATTCGGCCCGTTGCCAGGGTCACCCCCATTTTGGAGTCCATGCGCCTGAGCGAGATCTTGGGTGCCCCTGTTTGGCTCAAACTTGAAAACTTACAGCGCACGGGCTCTTTTAAAATTCGCGGGGCCTTTTATAAATTGCGCAAATTGGCCGCAGAGGGCCAGGTCAAACAGGTGATGGCCATTTCTGCCGGTAACCATGCCCAGGGTGTGGCTTTGGCCAGTCGCATGACAGGCATCTCCAGTACGGTTTTTATGCCGGCTGATGCACCGCTGGCCAAGGTTCAAGCCACCCGCAGTTATGGCGCAGAGGTCATTTGCATTGGAAAAAGCTTTGATGAAACCAAAGATCATGCCATGGAATGGCTTGAATCCCACCCCGTTACCTTTATCAGCCCTTTTGATGACGACGATATCATTACAGGTCAAGGTTCGTGCGGGCTGGAGATTTTAGAGCAATTGCCGACGGTTGAAACGGTGGTAGTGCCAGTGGGAGGCGGTGGCTTGCTATCCGGCATCGCCATTGCAATCAAGACCCTCAAGCCCTCGGTTCGACTCATTGGTGTGCAGGCCCGAGCTTCGGCTTCACTCTATGAGTCGTTTGCGCGCAAAAAATTGATCCTCGCCCCCTCAGCCCCCACCATTGCCGATGGGATCGCCATCAAAAAACCCGCTCAGCGCAATTTTGAGGTTTTGTGTCAATACGTCGATGAAATGGTGCAGGTTTCCGAAGAGGAATTGAGTGATGCCCTCTATTTTGCCATTCAATACAAACATGTAATCGCAGAAGGGGCTGGTGTGGCTGGTTTGGCAGCTTTGCTCAGCGGCAAAGTGCCCGCAATTGGGCCCACCTTGGTGGTTCTCAGCGGCGGCAATATCGACGTCAAACTGCTGGATTCAATTATCAACAAGGGCATGAACCGGGCCGGCCGATTTTTGACCTTTAAAACCCTGATTGCAGATGCACCGGGGTCACTCAAAAAAGTATTAAAACTGCTTGCCGGTCAAAAAGCCAATGTCTTACACATTGAACATGCCCGTTTTCGTTCAGATATTCCCTTGGGCACCACCCAAATCGAGGTTGAAATTGAGACCCGCGATCATCAACATGCCCTAGAAATAGTGGCTGAACTGGAAGACAAAGGCTATCGGGTTCAGCGTCTCTAATCAACCGATAGACAATCCCACAGCACTCCAGTATTCTGATTAGCATGTCATCGCAGAAACGCAGCAAAAAAATTCTTCCCGGTTTGTCGCTTGTGGGCATCTTGCTCTTGCTCGGCGCTCCCAGTGTTCACTGGGCTTGGCAACCCACATTGCCCTTGCACCTCACCATTGTCGATAAAACTGTGCCCGAACGCAGCTTTCGCGAGCATGTGGCCCTGATCTGGAGCCTCAATCATTTTAAAGTGCCCCACCCTGAGGGCCGCAAGTGGAATAAAGAAGTTGATTACAGGGGCTATACCCCCGAAGAGCCCATCAGCAAAACCCCAGCCAAAGCAGAGGATTTGATGGCCCAAGATCTCAAAGGCAAAGACCTGCTGTTTGTGGCCGATACCTATGGGGTTTATCGCCAAGACAAAGCGGAGGCCCGCCGCGAAAAAGCCCCTGATTATAGCCCCAAAATCTATGGGGGCTTTGACGAACGGGAAGTGGGTTTGATTGAAAACTTTGTGGGAGAAGGCAAAGCCCTGATCGCCGAATTTAATACCTTTGCCTCACCCACCAAAGGCCCGGCCCGTCAACGCCTGGAAAAACTCCTGGGTTTAGATTGGACCGAATGGAGTGGCCGTTTTTTTGCCGATTTGTCCCACCCCACCGAAATTCCAGCTTGGGCCCGCCGCAATTGGAAAAAACAATCGGGCAAAGATTGGGCTTTTCAGGGGCCCGGATTTTTGTTTGTTCACGAAAACAGCCGCGTCGTGGTGCTTGAAGAAAACAAAGGCA
>JBFWRL010000155.1:0-13675 GCA_050248915.1 Candidatus Sericytochromatia bacterium | reverse complement strand
GACGCCCAAATGATCCAACCGTTCGATCTTCATTTGCATTGGGCTAAACTCCTTGCTACAACTTGGTTGCATTGAGTTTAGCATTTAATTCAACTCGATGAGCACTGACCCCTGCTCAATGTCGGTTGTAAACGGCCTTCCTCAGCTCTGAACTTGGCTTAATTGCTCCACCAGCCCCGAACTGCGCTGAATCTTGCGCAGAATCCCCGCCTGCAAGACCGCCTCATCGCCCCAGATCTCAACCTGTTCGCGGGCGCGGGTCAGGCCGGTGTAAATCAACTCGCGGCTGAGCAATGGGTGCGGCTCAGGGGGCAGCACCAACAAGACCTGGTTGAACTCCGAGCCTTGGCTTTTGTGAACGGTTAAAGCCCAGGCTGTCTGGTGGGCCTTGAGCTGGGCCGGGCTAAAACTGCGCAAATGGCCCGAAGCATGGCGAAACCAGACGCGGGGGTTCTGGCCATCGGGGTTCCAGGTCAGGCCCAGATCACCATTAAACAGTTCGTGGAGATAGTCGTTTTCGCTGATTAAAACCGGCCGCAGATGATACCAGAGCTGGTAGGTGGGCAGAGCCCCACTTTGTAGCAGGGCCTGCTCCATGGCCCGATTCACGTTCTCGACCCCCTGACGCAGAGCCGCCAAAATGATCTGCGACTCCAGCGCAGCAAAGGCAACTTCGGGGCTGGGGGCCTGTAAATAAGGCGCATAATCCGGCAAACGGGCCAAACAGCCCTGTTCCAAGGCCAAAGGCAAAGGGGCAAGGGCAATATCTGGATACCTTGAATCTTTCAGCAAAGTCACAGCCTGTTCTGCCTGCCCGGCATTCACAGCACGGGCCAGATGGCCAATTCCGCTTTGGGGGCCAAAGCGGCGGCTGAGCTGCAATTCAATCACACAGTTGTGAAAGGGTTCAGGGCTGTTATGAAAGGGCTCAGGGCTGGGCGAGAGTTGCAAATCCCCCAAAAGAGGAGCCAAGGCCGTGAGGCGTTCCGGGGTAAAGCTGGCGGCAGGCGCGGCGCGGCAAATATCCCCCAAGACACAGCCCGCTTCAACCGAGGCCAATTGATCGCGGTCGCCCAGCAGCACCAGACGCGCATCGGGGCGAATGGCATCCAATAATTTGCTCATCAGGGCCAGATCGATCATCGAGGCCTCGTCCACAATCACCACATCCCAGGGCAAGGGGTGCCCCGCATGGTGAACAAAGCGGTGGGAATGGGGAATATATCCCAAAAGCCGGTGCAGGGTCAGGGCGGTCTGTGGCCAATGGGCCTGCAGTTCGGAGGGCAAACCCAAGCCCGGAAGGTTGATATCGAGGGACTGTTTCATGCGGGCGGCGGCTTTGCCTGTGGGGGCTGCCAAAGCGATCTTGAGATCGGGATTTTGCGCCAAAAGCAGGGCCAGAATTCGGCTAACGGTGGTGGTTTTGCCCGTGCCCGGCCCCCCGGCGATCACCGTCAACGGGTTCAAAAGCACATTGGCGGCGGCCACCGCCTGCCAGTCCAAGGGCTGCAATTCAGACACGGGCGACGTTAAAACAAGCGGGGAAGGTGGAAAAAGCTGGGCAAAGCGGGGGGCGAGCCGGCCCAAATCGAGTGAAAGGGACACATTGCCCCGCTGTTTGAGGGTCTGTGCCAAACGCGCTTCATACTGCCAATAGCGCTGCAAATACAGGCGCTGCCCTACCAGAATCAGCGGAAGATAATCCCCGGCTTGGCCCACCACCAAGGGATGGGCCCGCAAAGCCGTCAACCAGTCGGCCAAAGGGGGATACCGCAGCTCTTCCTCGGGGCTAACGGGCTGCTCAGCCCAAGCAGCCAAATCTGCACAGGCGTTTTGGTTCAAGGTGGCTTCACTGGCCGCTGCAGCCCCCAGCAAAAGCCCCGGGTCGTCGCTGCTTGCCAAGTCTGAGATCAGTTTGACAAAGTGATAAGAGGTGGCAAAGAGGCCCTCTGGCAAAATGAGGCTCATGTGTCTGCTCCAAAGCGTTCTGAAAGAGCCAGAATCACCGCCGGATCGGGGGCTTCAAAAAAGACCCCGTTGCCCGGCAGTTCTGGATTCATGCCGCGCAAAAACAAGACCAGGGCCCCGCCCAAATGGCGCTCTGGTGCATAATCTGGCAGGCGGTAACGCAAATAGCGGTGCAAGGCTACCAGATAGAGGTGGTATTGCAGAGGGTATAAATGCTGAGTAAGAGCCACTTCAAGTGCCTCAGGCCGGTAGTCTGAATAGCGGCGACCCAGCCAATTGGACTTGTAATCAACCACATAATAGCGGCCCTGCTGTTCACAAACCAAGTCAATCACCCCTTTAAACAGCCCACGCAAAGGCCGATCGAGCAGCTCAGGCAAATGGGCCCAGCGCGGAACGCTTTGCAAGACCTGCATCAGGGCCTGGGAGCGCAACGGGGTTTGAATGGGAAACTGAAAGGCCAATTCATGCAAGCGGCGATTTGGCGGCAAATCGGCCAAAGCAAAGGCCAAAGCTGCCCCCACAGGAAACAAAGGGGCCTGCCAGATCTGGGGCAAAGCTGCTGCCACAGGCCCTTGCCATTCGGGGCCATAGCCATGCCGGGCCAAAGCTGCATTGACAGACGCAGACAGCTCAGAAGTCTGGTCCTGGTCTGGGTGCCCCTGCGGCAAAAGGGTCTCCAGCAGCAGATGCAAAAAGGTGCCGTGGCGTCCCCCACGGGGAAAGTCCATTAGCGGGCCTTCTGCCATTTGCCCCGAATCAAGGAGCAGTTCAGGCTCAGCTTCATCCTGCTGCTCCAGATTTAAAACCGGCAGCAAAAGGCCCGCTTCCACCCCGGCTTCAAATTGGGCCTGCAGAGAACTGAAACTCCGGGCCACATGGGCAGCAGGAATCCGGGGCGGCTGGAGCAAATGCAGGGGTCCGGGCTGCTCGGGCAGCGGCAGGGCGGGTCTGGCCCCCCGCTGTAAATCCAAGCTCTGGAGTCGCCACCTTCCCGCGCTTTGGGCCGTTTTCGCTTGCAAAAGGTTGAATAGTTCCTCGCCACTGTCTGCGGGGAGCAAATGCCCCAAGGCCGCACACGCTATTTGGTTGACCCAGCCCCAGGCCAGCCAGACCTTGTAGCGGGCGCGGGTCAGGGCCACATACGTCAGCCGCAGATCTTCTTGCAGGGCTGCTTGCTGGCGCTCTGAAGCCCGCTGCTCCAATTGCTCGCTGCCCAAATCCAAAATGGGCTGACGGGTCTGGGGATCGAGGGCGCGCAGCGGGGCTTTGGCGGCAATTTTTTTGCCGTCCCAGAGATACGGGCAAAAAACCACCGGAAACTCCAGCCCTTTGCTGCGATGAATCGTGAGAATCTGTACGGCCTGGCGGTCGGTTTCGAGCTGGAGGAGCAGGTTTTCTTGGTCGAGTCGGCCTACCTGTTGCTCCCGCAACAGCCAGGCCAGCAGGGCCTGCAAACTGGGATGGTGGTGCTGGGCATAATTCTGCAGCAACTCACTCAAATGGCGCAAATTGGTCACCTGCCGCTCCCCCTCGGGCTGCGTCAAAAGCCGGCGGTAGAGGCCCTGACTGCTGACCCACTCCTGCCACATGCGGGTAAAGCCGTGTTCCAACCAATTTTGGCGGGCCAAATGAAAATGGGTCAGCCAATACTCCCAGCGCTGGCGCTGGGTGCTGGGGTCGTGGTTGTCACTCTGGGGCTCTTCCGTTTGAAGCAGGTAGAGTTCGTGGGCCGAGAGTCCCAGCAGGGGACTGGCCAAGGCCTGCAAGACTGCAGAGCGGGAGGAAGGTTGCAAAACCGCCGCCAGAAAAACCGCCAAAGCTGAAGCCTCGGGGGATTGAAAAACACTCTCCTGGGCATAGAGCACACAGGGAATGCCCTCCCTTTGCAGGGCTTCGCGAATCGCCTGCCCCTGGGCATGGGTGCGCACCAAAACAGCCAGATCTTGGGCCATCAAGCGGCGCAATTGCAGGGGTTTGTGCTGTGAATCCCGGAGGCGATAACCGGCCTGCAGCGTTTCGCGAACGGCCCTGGCCACCGCCCCAGGCAGCAGGGCCGACAGCTTCTCTTTGGACCAGGGCTTCTGATCTGGCAAGGTGGGTATCCAAGCAATTTCCAAAGGCGCGTCTTCACTGGCCTTGGCGGGGGGCACCTGCCACTCTTCTGGCGAGGAACCCGCCGCCACCGAGACAAAGTCTATCGCGGGGTCGGCAAAGGGCTGTTCACAGTCAAACAGGGTTTCCAGGGCCGACAAAAGTCCCGCTTGGGAGCGAAAATTGGTGTTTAAACTGTGCACAGAGGCAGGGGGCAGGTCTGCGCGCATTTTTAAATAGGTCTGGATGTCTGCCCCGCGAAAGGCATAGATCGCCTGTTTGGGATCACCAATCAAAAACAGGGGGCCATCGGCATCGCGGTCTGGATAAATCAGGTCAAAAATCGCGGCCTGCAAACCGTCTGTGTCCTGAAATTCATCGATCAGGGCCACGGGAATCTCTTCCCGCAGGGCTTGGGCCAAGGCCTTGCCCTGAATTGGGTCTAAAAGGGCCTGGTGCAAATGGCTGAGTAAATCGTCAAAAGAGAGCTGTTGCCGGGCTTTTTTGCCCCGTTGCAATTGGGCCCGCACCGCCTGGGCAAATTGATGCAACCAGCGCTGACGGCAGGCTTCTGCCACTTCATCCCAGATCAACGCACTGGCACGCAGGGCTTCCACCATTTCAAAAAAGACATGGCTGGGTTGAAAGGTGGTCTGTTGGGCGGCAATCACATCCCGGGCAAAAAAGTTTAATTTATCTGAATCACTCGGCAAATGGGGCTCAGGCTCAGCAAAATAGCCATCCAGGGCGCTGGCCCGCCCGTCGAGATAACGTGCCTGAAAAGATTTGCCCTTGAACTGGGCAGCCTCGGCCAGAATTTCGGCCCGCTCACTGTGCCACAGGGCCTGGGCCTGCCCATAATGCCCCGAAAAGTCCGCATGGGCCTCACGCCAGGCCTGCGCCAATTGCTCAGCGGTCTGCTCTGGCTGTGGCAGCAAACGCAGGTCAGTTTGCCCCAACAGCGGCAAGGCCTGATTCAAGAGACATTCGGGGCTCCAATTGGCCATCAAAACGGGCATCACCCGTTCAGATTCGACCCGGTACATCTGCTTGCGCCAAAAATCTTCAATCGCCTGACTGAGCAGGAGGCGCTGATCGGAAATCACCGCCATTTGCAACGGCTGCGCACTGCGCAGGGGAAAACGGCTCAAGGCCCATTGGCAAAAGGCATGAATCGTGGAGATGCGCGCCAGGTCGAGATCTCTGAGCGCGACACGCAAAACCGCTTCGACGTTCTGATCTGCACGCAGGGGCAAAAGCCAAGCACGCAAAAACGGGTCGGCACTTTCACCGCTGTGCAAACAGGCCAGGGCCTCTTTCAGGCGCAGACGCAACCGGGTGAGCAATTCTTGGGTGGCGGCTTCGGTAAAGGTCACAATTAAGATCGCTTCAATCTTCAATTGGCGCTCGACCAAAAGGCGCAGACAGAGATTGACCAGGGTATATGTTTTGCCCGTACCGGCACTGGCTTCGATCATCTGCCGCCCGGTCAGAGACGCCGAGATCAAGTCAAAAGCAGTCTGGCTCATACCAAAGTCCCCAGCGGTTTTTCTTGTAAATAGGCTTCCAGGGGCAAATAGAGTTTGAGTGCCGTCTCTGCGCAGGCCGGGGACTGAATCCAATCGGGGGGCAAACACAGGGCATATTCGGCTTTTTCAGATTCGCCCCCAAAGGCATGCCCTCCCCACCAGCTGCTCTCGGCAGCAGCTTGGGCTTTTTCTGGGCCTTTGTCTCGGGCGGAAAACCAGGCCCAGGCACTCTCCAAAGCCACCGGCAGGGGTGATTGCAACCCCTGTTCGTAGAGTTGCAGATACTGGGTTAATAAATAGGCGGGCTCAGGCACGGGGGCATACGACAGATGTTGGGCTTGGCCTTTGCTCAGACCGATTTGGGCCACCGAACGGCTCTGCCCCAGGGCCCCCAGCAGCAAATGATAAAGCCAAATTTGCAGCCGGTCAGCGGCTTTGAGCCCCGAAAGCCGCGTGATGATCACCCCCCTTTCAAACAGGGGGGTCAATTCCCCTTGCAGGGTCCAGCGCCCCAAGGGCAATTCAAAGCCAAGCGCTGGCAGGGGAGCCCCCGTCAAACGCTGAAGCTGCCTCGCCAGGGGATCGACTTCGGTTTGAATTTGGGTACAAATGCGCGCTCCAGCCAGTCCCAATGGCAGGTGATGACTGGCCCGCAGGCGTTCAAAAAAGTCCGCCGAGGGCAGCCCCTGTAAACACCAATCAAGATAGTCTTCGCGCAATTGCCAGATCTCCAGGGCATTGAGCTGAAAGCGCTCATTTTGCACTGGGGGGGTGTTCTGCCCGTGTGAGAGCCCAAGAGATAACCCGAGACGCTGCTTTAAAAAGGCCCGCGCAGGCTGTTTAAAAAAGGCCAACAGGGCTTGCCAATTCAGGGTTGCGGGGGCATCGGGCGCAGAAAGTGGGGGCAAAGGCCCAGAGATAAAGGGCTGCGACTGCCGAGGTGCTTGCAAAGCCTGGGCCTCTTCAAAGGCCCTCTGCGACCACGAACGGGCAGGGCTGGGAGAAGCCTGAAAATAGCCTGCGGCAAAGGGATGCAGCGGATGAACCAAAACCGGCAGAGGGGCTGCCCGCAAAGTCTGTACGGCATCCTGCAATTCAGAAATGAGCACCGAGGGGGGCAGTTCCAGATTGTCGCGCACGCGCCGCCCAGTATAACTTAAATAGAGGCGTTCACGGGCCGAGAGCAGGGTCTGCAAAAACAAATGCCGATCCCGCTGGCGCAGCGAAGGGTCTCCCTTGCGGGGGGATTCCGCGAGCAGGTCCAATTCGTGGGGCCGCTCTGCGCGGGGCAAGACGCCGCTGTTGAGGCCCAAAAAACAGATCACCGGATAGGGCACCCCCTGCAATTGGGCCGGGGTGGCAAAGGTGATTAAGCCTGGGGGAATGTCGCGAAAACGCGGCTCGTTCCAGGCCTTTTCGAGGGCACTGCGCACCTGCCCCAAAGAAAGGGTCTCTGGGGTTTTGCCTGCCAACTTGTGCAAATCCGCCATTTGGGCCAAAAGCAGGTGCCAATCGTCGATACCTTCACTTGGGGGGCGCAAGAGGCTCTCAGCCAAATGGGGCAATAGCTGAGCCCAACGCTCAGGGGCTTGAGCGGTATTTAAGAGCCTGTAAGCCTGTTCCAAACTTTGAAAAAAGTCCAGCAATTGGCCCAAAAGCTGCACCGCATTGCCTTCCATGGCTGGATAGGGCAAAAGCCCCGCAAACGGGGCCTGGCCTTCGTCATGCAGGGCAAAGCCCAATAACAGTCGTTTCAGGCCCTGATGCCAACTGTTTTCTTCAAAACGTGGCAAATTCAGATGTTCTCGGTGTTCAGCATCCAAGCCCCAGCGGATCTCAACCGCTTCCAGCCAGAGACTGATCTGGGCCAGGGCATCGGCATCAAAGCCAAAGCGCCGGGCCACCGGCCCCTGTTCCAAAAAGGCCATGACCTCATCGCGGCTCAGGCGACTGCCGCTCAATTCAAACAGGCTGCGCAGGGCCAACAATTCAGGGCTGCGCATGTGATCCGGTGGCACAATCCGAAAAGGCAGCCGTTCAGCACTGCCCACCGGGCGATAAAAGACCCCTTCAATCAAAGGCGCATAGGTTTCCAGATCGGGCACCAAGACCGCAATATCCCCCGGCAATAGATCTGGCAGGGCCTCAAAAGTGCCCAATAAATAATTGTGCAAGACCTCAAGCTCGCGCAGCGGGCCATGGGTGACGTGGATTTGTACCGAGTGTTGATCACCTAAAACAGCAGAGGCCATAGGCAGATGCAGCGTGTCTGGCTTTTGCAAAGTGGCCTGCAAGGCCTGCAACAGGGTCTGAGGGGATTCTGAATCAGGAAGGGTATCAGGGGAAGATTCAGGGTGCAAAGGCAGGCGTTGCACAGTCCAGCCCCGCTCCTGGAGCAAGTGCAATTGGCTGCGATACATCTCACCACAGCCCAGCCACAGCCCCTGGGCAACCGTTTCTAAGTCTAAGCGGGGCACATGCATTGGCTGGGTCAGGTACAGTGTGGTGGGAATATGCCGGGCCAAGGCCCCCAGCAAATCGAGATAAAACGGCGGCAAATCGTCCACGGCAAAGAGGGTTAGGCGTTCTGGCCAGCGCCCAACCAAGCGGCCAGACGCCTCACGGCAGCCTTGAGGGCTGAGAGGGGGCGCTTGATTCAAGCGTTTTAATATCTCGGCCTGCAGGGCTGCCCTGTGTAAATCTCCCGCCCCCGTGAGCTGGCAGAGAAAATGCCAGACCACCGCTGCCCAAGAGGGAGCAGGTGCTTTGCTCCAGACCCGTAGCAGCTCAGGGCGATACAGACCGAGCAATTCCAATTGCTCGGCCAAGACCTGCACCAATTGCAGGCGGGCTGAAGCCCCGCCATAGCGTTCAACCCAGCCCTGCATCAGGGCCAAGGCCGGTTCTGCCAAGAGGGTGTCGACCTGGGCCAAAAGCAGCCACAGGCACTCGTTGTAGTCTAAGCGCGGGGGAGAGGGTTCTGGCAAGACCCGCTGGGCCAAGTCCCAGAGCAGGTCTGCCGGCAAGCCGATCTGGGCGTGGCTCCAAATACCGATCCGCTCCGCCAGAAAGCCCGTCAACCAGGTTTGCATGCCCCCATGGGGCAGAATCAGCCACTCCGGCGCAAAAGGATCTGCTAAAGGGGCAGATGTGAGGGTCTTGGACAGATCTTCGGCCAACACCTCCAGGCGGGCATGGGCACAAATCCGCAGAGCCAATGGCTTAGAGTTCAAAGAGCGGGGTATTTTCGCCCCGGCTCAGCTCCGAATAGCTCTCCCGCTCGCGAATCACGGCAAATTCTGCGCCTTTGACCAGCACTTCAGCCGGGCGGGGATAAGAATTGTATTGTGAAGACATGCTATAACCATAGGCCCCACTGCTCATCACCGCCAGCAAATCACCGGGCTCCACCGGCGACAATGCGCGGTCGAGGGCAAAAAAATCGCCACTTTCACAAATGGGGCCCACCACATCCACCACCGAGGAAGCGCCTTCGCGCGGCTTGACGGGTTGAATGCCCTGCCAGGCCTGGTAAAGGGCCGGGCGGATCAAATGGTTCATGCCCGAATCGACAATCACAAAGGTCTTTTCTTCGTGGCGTTTGAGGTATTGCACTTCGGTCAAAAGCAGTCCGGCATTACCCACCAGAACGCGACCGGGCTCAAAGATCAGGGTGCAATCCAGGCCTTGGGTCTCCTCGCGAATACGCGCCGCATATTCATCGGGATGCGGGGGTGTTTCGTCCTGATACGGGATACCCAACCCCCCCCCGAGATCGAGGTAGCGAATCGGCAATTGGTATTGGCTGCGCAAATCGTGGATCAGCTCTTTGAGTTTGTGCAAGGCATCAATAAAGGGGTCGAGTTCGGTAATTTGTGAGCCAATATGGCAGTCCACCCCATGTACGGCAATATGGGAGAGGGTTTTGGCCTTTTCAAACAGGCGCAGGGCATCGTTGATGGCGATCCCAAATTTGCTCTTTTTGAGGCCCGTGGCAATATACGGATGGGTCCTGGGATCAATATCTGGGTTCACACGCAGGGCCACACGGGCCTTGATACCCTGTTGCGCGGCCACGGACTGAATCCGCTCCAGCTCCCCTTCAGACTCGACATTAAACATCAAAATATCTGCCTGCAGGGCCATGGCAATCTCAGCTTCGGTTTTGCCCACACCTGAAAAGACAATCTTTTGCGGGGCTGCCCCGGCCTGCATGGCGCGGTACAATTCCCCGCCCGAAACAATATCCAGACCGCCACCGCGTTGCAGAAAAATCTGCAAAATGGAACGGTTGGAATTGGCTTTCATCGAATAACAGATCAAATGGGGGATGCCCTCCAGGGCCTGGGCAAAGACATTAAAATGGCGCTCCAGGGTGCGGTGGCTGTAAACATAACAAGGTGTACCCACCTTTTGGGCGATCTCGCTCAACGCCACTTCTTCACAATACAATTCCCCGTGCCGTGTTTCAAAGTAATGAATCGTCCGAACTCCTTCAAAAAAGATCAAATTTTCTAAAATTTTTTTGTCTGGCTAGATTGTAACACGCAAGATACAATGTTATGATTTCTATAAGAAAGTTAAGTAAAGATTAACAAAGATTAAATCCAGTTAAATGAGGTTAAGAAAATATGTACGTTGGTTTAACTCCTTATCACGCCCGCATGGTGGCCAATAATGTGGATTATAACTGGAATGGCCGCATTGACCGCCGCGAATTAAATTTTGAATATGGCGCCAAACGCTTTGTCGATACCGATCGCAATGGCACCGTCAGCACCGAAGAATTGGCCCAGTCGCTCATGCGCGGCGATATTTATATCTCCAACGATCGCAAAGCCTATCCCGCTTATTATAGCCGCCCTGGTTTTGGTCAACCCGGTTACACCAATCCTGGTTATGGCTATGGCCGCCCTGGCTATGGTGGTTTCCCCCCCCATCCCCGTTATCCCGGTAGCTATGCCCCTTATCCCCAAGCCCCCGGCTATCCCTATCAGAACCGCAATATCTCCTCCGGCGAAAATGCAGCCATCAGTGCCGTTGTCGGCGCTGGCGTGGGTGCAGGTGTGGGTTACGCCGTTAGCGGACCTGTCGGCGTGGGTCCTGGAGCAGCCATCGGTGGCATCATTGGTCTGATTGGCAGCCTCTTAGATTAATTTAAACGATTCACTTTAACCTCAGGGCCCCTTTAAATAAGGGGTCTTTTTTCATGGCTGTTTGTCAGAATTTTGGCTTGGGCCTTGATTAACTTTCAATTAATTCTGGTTAAGCGCTGTCAAGAGAGGCCACAAAATCCCAGATATACTGTTTTACTACCACCTTTCAGGAGTCAGATAAAATGCAAGTCAATCCTCAAAAACAGCCAATGCAAACCATCACCAGCAAAGGTCCCGTTCAAGGTTCTGCCCCCCCTGCTCAAGGCAGTGAGCACACGGATGCAATTGCCCAGGCAAAAAAGCTCGATTTGAGCAATATGCAAGATCAACACAGCCATTCCATTCTGCCCGGCGGGTGTGTCATTCATCCCACGACCCCGTTGTTCAAAGGTCCTGAAACCATCATTGAAAAAACCCTGGATCGCACCCTGGGCAAATATCCCGGTGCCCGACAGGATGCGCTGGAATCCTTCCATAACCAAATTGACAATATGACTCCCGGTGAACTCGATGATATGAAAGACGCCATCGTCAAACGCATGTCCAGCCCTGACAGCTCACAACGAGATCGGGATATGCTTCAGAAAATGTACGAAATTACAGATGCAGTGGCCGAAAACCGGCTTCCTCCCCATGTGGGGATCGGTGGAAGTATTGATTTCCCCAAACCCTTTCCTCCCAGACCCTTTCCTCCCAAACCCATTTTTCCCCCTTCCGATTTTCCTCCCCGCTTTGATCAAGAAGCACAAGTGTTCGGACATGAACTGAAAAAAATGGATTAAATCCGCCAAAGTGAACAGCCGCTCAGAAGAGCGGCTGTTTTTTTTGGTTTAAATATCCAGAGAAAAAGCCCCGGTTCTAGCCAACCGGGGCCTTAGAGCGAATCAGGACTAAAAACAAATTCTTTATGCAACCGCCGACCGATCTTCAATCCGCTGCGAGAGATCGCGGTTGAGGGGGTCGAGCCCTTTGGCCACTTCAAACATCTCTTTGGCAGCGGTTTCGTCGCCGAGCTTTTGATAAGTGCAAGCCAAGTTATAGGCCAAAACCGGGGACTTTTTATCGTAATCACAGGCCGCCTCATAGAAGAGAGCGGCGGCCTCATAATCACCGTCTTGATAAGCTGCTTGGCCTTCTTCGGACAGCATTTTAGCTGCACCCAGATGAGCGGGGTCATCGGTTTCGAGGGTCACACCCTGAGTGGCTTGGGCACTTTGGGTCGCTTTGGCTTTGCCTGTTTCAGTCAGACGCGCTCCAAAGCTAATGTCTTTTTCGGCAAACTCATAGACCCGAGAGCCCGCGCCGCTAACATCGGTGGTATCCGCTGCTGGGGCTTCTGGGGCAAGGGGGGGCTGCACCGCAGGAGACTCCGGTGCTGTTTCTGGTACGGGGGTAACAGAGGCAGGAGCAGCCGGGGCTGCAGATTGCAGGCCGTTCTTCTGATAGGGATTATCAAATGGGGTATTTGTGTTGATATTCAAACTCATAACAGCATTCCTTCGATGCGACTAAATCGCTTTACCTCTGTTTGTCTCTGAGAATGATATACCCAGGCCTTTTTAATTTTATGCAGCTGATAGATTTTTTCAGAGAAAAAAATCTCTAATTGCGTTCTGCGCTTTGTCCGCGGGCATCAGCAGCGGCGTTTGAGCTGCTGAGCAGGGTATCCAAACAGCGCGAGAGAGGCAAAGCTGGATTTTTTTTGCGAAAGGAACGGAATTCCTGAATAAAACTTTTATAGTCCCCGGATTGGACTTTGTTTTTGGCTTGCAACATGGTGTAAAGCTCCTTCTGGTGTTGCAGTGCTCGGTTTTTTATCCTGTTTAATCAAGCAGGGCCAAAACCGCACATGGTATTTCCACAATTTATTTTCACGATTTATTTCACGGTATATTACCCAAACATGTTACCACGTTTTTTGTTCTGATTGAGGTGAGAAATGACCATTTAGGTTATCTTACTTAGCACAATCAGAGACTTGTTTTAAGCCCAAACAGGGTTTTCAAGGCTTACAGCAATGATAATAAAAAATTGATTTTATGTTAACTTAGACTTAATTTTGAAAGCGTCAGTTTCTGGTGAGCCAAGGGGATAAAAGAAACAAGTAAGCTATAACTTTTTGAGGTATCTGCCATGAGTCTCTCAATTTCAAATAACCCAATTGCCAAATTTTTTGGTACAGCGGGTAGCACGGTGGCTCCCGCCACCACAGCACCGACCACAACCGCTCCCACCATGCCCAGTGACAGCGTTCAGCTCTCCAATGCCTCCACCCAACCGATGGAAGCCGGATTTTTCAAAAAAGTCGGGGATGTCTTTGGAGAAACCTTCAGCGATCTGGCTTATAGCATGAATATGGGTGAGACCTATCGTCTGGTTGATCGCGAGTTCCGCCAAGTCGATATCAATCAAGATGGGCAATTGAACCATGGCGAATTTACCGTGGCGACCCTCAACCCCTTTGAATTTCAAAACGCCGACCGCAATTATGATGGCCGTGTGACCATGAACGAATACGCCAAATACCGCAAAGAGCGTCTTGAAGTGACCTTCAAACAAAAAGATGCCAATGCCGACCGCTTTTTAAACGTGACCGAAATTGGGGCCGTGGGCCGCTATTATCTCGCCAACCGCGATCCCCGTGTCGACCTCAACGGCGACGGCATGATGAACAAACGCGAATATGTACGCGCCCAACTCACCTTGGGTATCAGCATTCGCGATATTCTCGGTTTCTAACACACCTTATCCTGGCAGATACAGACAAAGCCCCTGGTGAAATTCACCGGGGGCTTTTCGCTGGGGAGAGAAAGCGCTTCAAGGCCTTCTCTCCTGAGGTTTAAAATTTAGAAGCGGAAACGCAGGTTCAGTTCGCCACCAATATCTCCAAAAATGGTGTTGCTGCCAGCATTCATGTAACGGGTATCT
>JBFWRL010000154.1:0-13793 GCA_050248915.1 Candidatus Sericytochromatia bacterium | reverse complement strand
GTTTTGAGCACAAACTCGTAATACCGCCGCGCACGCGAATAGGCGTTTACCACATACAGGGGTTGACTCAAGCTCAGGCGCTTGTCTGTGGCAGAACCGGGTTTGCTCAAGAATAGTGATAGCCGCCGACTTGATTGGGTCAGCAAAGGCGGCAATAGAGGGACCAGATTGATCGGGCCGAGATTGCCTGTGCCCAAACTGCCTGTGCTCACCACTTGGTTAAAGTCATTTCTCAATTCGTAGGTTAAATTTCCCTCTGTTTGAAAGCTGCCACTGCCATCGAAATTGCTGCCGATCAGGGCTGTGTCGGTCTCTTGGTTTTTATACAGACTCACGGGGTCCAATCCTCTGCGGCCCCCCTGCCAAAAATAGCCGGGTGGTGCCTCGTACTGAAAACCACTGTCGAGATCTTCTTGGTTGGTGTCTTTAAAGGGGATTTCTAAAATAGGGAAGAGAATTTGCGTGCGGTACTCCCCATTCACGAGCGGGGGATCGGTTACTTCCCAGGGCCCTTGTGACTGGGTGCGCAGGGTTTCGGGAGACCAATAGCGGCCAGCAGGGGGATCGGCCTGGGTTTTAAATTTTTGTTTGTTGGCATAATCGGGGCCCAAATGCCGCACACGGGATTCGTGCACCAGTTTGGCTTTCATGGCTTCAAAGCCGTGATCTTTTGGGCGCATAGCTGGGGCCTGAACTTGGGCTTGTTCTGTGCTGCTGGTATTGGGCACCGGCTGGTTCTGGCAGCCCACAATCAGCGAGAGCGAGAGCAGCACGGGCCAGAAATGGGGCAGGTGAGTATTTTTTTTCATATTGTTGCTGCTCCTTTAATTCTCTGGCGGGTTGCCCACATCAGGAAACTGTTCCTGGGTGGCTTTGATCAAACTCTCAACATCGCTTTCAATTTGAAAGAGCCGCCCATTGCCTGCATCCAATAAATTGCCCATGTATTCTGGGTGGTACAAAATTCCCGATGGAGCGGGCTGGGGAGCCGGGCAAGCCGAAACTTCAAAACTGCTGCTGCTTGGATCGCCGGTATTGTATTGGCCATCGCTCTGAAGCTGGCATTGATCACCCGGAATTTTGAGCACATTGACCTGCAAAGGCACCTGGCAGGCATTGCTACAAGGTGCGTAGACCTGGTAATAATTGGCCGGTTCAGGTGTCGTGTTATTGGGATTGCCAGGGTAATAAACGGGGAAACGGGCCACTTCGGAGCCATTGACCCGCACCGAATACACGGGTTCACAGCCCGGCGGCAGATCTGCCGGTCGTTGAGAGGCCTTGGCCTCAAAGACAAAGACCTCGCAATAGCCCCCTGTGGGGGAATAATTAAACTTTTGCGCCAATTGTTTTGTTTCAAAATCGGATATTTTCCCCGACTTTTGCTGAATCAGGGCCACACTGCTGCCACTTTGGGGATCATAAAACAACATCTGTTTGGGCATTTGGGCCGAAGCCTGAAAACCCTCTGTTTGGCGCACAAACCATTTGTCCTGCCCCACTTGAAAAGAGCTGGTTTTGACGGTTCCCATCGGATGGGTGGGGTTAAACGAGCAGGCGCTCAAGAGACTTGCCAGTATCAGAGCTGTTGTGATCTTTTTCATAAGGCGACTCTCCCGGTATTTTGTGCATTGCCATTGGCTTTTGCCCAGCTCGCAGCCAGTCCTGTGCCCAGGCTCGGCAGGGCATGCACTTTGCCTGTGGCATCTGTGGCCAAGATCAGCCCTTGAGGGGTCATGCTTAAATCGCCCAGAATCGGTGCCCCGGCAGCGTATTTCCACAGCACTTCGCCGGTAATTTCGGCCAGGGCATAGACAAAGCCATCGGCACTGGCCACATACGTGGTGCCATCGTTGCCAATCACAGGTGTGCTCGAAATACTGCCCTGGGTTTGAAAGGTCCAGCGCAGATTTCCCTGGCTGTTGAGGCTATAAAGTGTGCCCCTGCGGCTGGCAAAATACACGCTGCCTGCTTCATCCACCACCGGGCTATTGCCCAAAGGGCCGTCTAACACATAGGTCCAGAGCAGGCTGCCATCGCCAGTCATGGCATAGACCTCTGCATCTTCGCTGCCAAAATAAACCCGCTCGCGGTCGCCTGCGGGCGAACTGCGAAAAATCGGGCTGGAGGTCTGAAACTCCCACAGCCATTCACCCGTTTGGGCATCCAAGGCGTAGATATTTTGATCGAGGGCGGTCGCAAAGACTTTGCCGTTGGCATACACTGGCGAGCCATAAAAAGGGGCCCGGCCCTCAAATTCCCACTTGAGGGTGCCATCGGGGTTCAGGGCATAAAAATAACCGCTGGCTCCCCCCAGATACAGCGAACCATCGTCGCCCAGGGCGGCACCACTGCGCACAAAGGCTTCGGTTCGGGGCGGTGTAAAGGTCCACTTGGGGCTGCCATCGGGGTTAAAAGCGTTGAGTTTGCCTGCATGGCCCCCCACATACAAATGGCCTTGGCTGTCGATCAAGGGCCGAAAATCTGTACTGGAGTTGAGTTGAAACTGGCTCAGGATTTGGCCAGTACTCAAGTTCACCTGCGAGATCTGGCCATTGCCGCCGACAAAATAGGCATTTCCACTTGCCGTGAGCACCGGCGCAGATTGGGCCGCAGGTGCAGAAAGCCCCAAGGGCAGTGTCCATTTTGCCGGAGGAGCCACGGGGGTGATTTGGCTGCACCGCAGACTCTGTTTATTGGCTGTCGCCTGGGTGCCTTTTAAATGCCAGACCACAGAGCCGTTTTCGGGCAGCGGGTATTTAAACGGCGAATGGGGATACCCCAAGGTCGCCCCGGCAGCAAATGTGGTGGGTTGGCCTTGGCTATCTTGGGGATGGGTCGGGTTGTTATTATTGGGAGCACTGACTTGGTTCTGCGGGCCCACAGGCACAGTGGTGGCAACGCCAGGATTGTGGTAGCCAAAATACGCAGTGAGACTGCCATCAAAATTCTCTTTGACACAGTCCAAACGCGCTGTCAGGACTTTGGGTACTGGTGCTGGAGACGGAACCACAACGATTGTTGGGCCTGGGGGTGTTTTGTCATTTTTAAAACTCAGCGCCTGTTTGGATGTTTGGCTCAGAGCTGTCACAACCTGTGGTACAGCGGGAGGGATTCCCACTGGCGCAGAACAGGCCACAGACAAGCCTGCGAGCAAGAAAACCGGCAAAAGCCGAAAAAATGAGGGGGGTGATTCAGAATAAAACATCAAAGCCTACCCAACTGTGGAAAAAATAAAAACAGGATACCCATTTGAAGATAACAAATCTCTTGGGGTCTGTATATCACCCACTTGGGTGAGACGATTTTTAATCAAAAAATCAACAAAAAGGACACAACCATGCGTCGTTTGCCCTTGTTTTTTGAAAAGATACTGATGTAAAGTTATGTAAATTTAGTTTGATTCTCTGACGTTTTGAGGGTAAATACATGTCTTCAGTCGTGACAGTGGTATTGGTCGATGATGATCCAGCCTGTTTGGATTTTTTGTTCTCCTGGCTCAGCGATGCTTGCCTTTTGCCTTATACTTTTCAAATATTACATCAGGCCAAACGGGGCGATGAAGCGCTCTGTTATATCAAAGCGTCTCAGCCTGACTTGGTAATTTTAGATCTCGATTTGCCAGACATCTCGGGCATGGATGTCGCTCGGTTAATCCAACACCAGCCCAAACAACCCCACATTATGTTATTCAGCGCCCATGATGATTTGCTGAACTGGCAAGACCCTGCCACGGCTTGTATTCAAGGCTATGTCTTGAAAGGGTCAACCTTGGAAAAAATGGAAGCGGCTTTGGAGACAATTCTAAAGGGAGGTCTTTATTGGGATCCCGTTATCTATTACCAAATGCATCAAAAACTGAATCAAGCACACCCCCATTCAAGTGTTGTCTGGTCCTCTCCGTTAACAGAGAGGGAGTCTGAGATCTTTCAATTATTTTGCCAAGGCTTCAAACAAGCAGAAATAATGGCATCGCTCAAACTCAGTCTCAATACAGTCAAATCCCATCTGCGCAATGTCTGCCTAAAAGCCGGCTGTGAAAATCTGGAGCACTTAAGAAACACCGTCTTTTCAACCAAAGTGGGTTAAACGCCAGGAAACAGGCCCTGTGTTAAAATACAGGCGTAATTTCCACACAGAGGCCAGTCATGCAAGAAAATCTCCCGATCAACGATTACCTGATGAGCCCGATTTCATCGGCCAATGCCTTTAGCCCCGAAGAATGCCAACAGATGATCGCTTGGCCCTCACCCAATCAAACCTATGGCGAGACGCTCAAACCGGGCAGCGAGACAGACACCGTCAAAGATCTCAGCATTCGCCACACCCTGTCTAAATACATCTATCCCAAGGCCGACAGTGCCTGGATTTTTGAGCGGATTCGGGATTTTGTGTTGCAAATGAACCAGCAGTATTACAAGTTTCAATTGGACGGCTTTCCCAGCGTGCAGGTCCTCGAATACCCTGTGAATGGCTTTTACCGCCAGCACATCGACCTCAGCCGGGGGCCGCTCTCGCGGCGCAAATTGAGTGTGATTGTCTCATTGTCCGCTCCCGGAGCTTACAGCGGGGGCGAATTGCAGAATATGGAAGGGGAGGTTTTGCCCATGGCCCAAGGCACAATTGTGATCTTCCCGGCGTACCTGGCCCACCAGGTCACCCCCGTGACCCAGGGATCGCGTCACACCTTGGTCACCTGGATTTTGGGAGCGCCTTTTCAATAACGGCTACTTCATTACTACTGCAGCGATTCTGACAATTTGTGCAGGGTCATCCACTGCATCAGGCCAAAAAACAGCGCACTGGCAATAAGCACCGCAGCCCAAGAAATCTGTGGGGCGGTGTCTGCATAGCCGACAAAGCTGTAGCGGAATAAATTGACCGTGTGGTGAATCGGGTTAAATTGGCTGATCAGGTTCCAGGGCGCGGGCAATTGGCCCACAGGGTAAAACACGCCTGCCAGAAAGATCATGGGCTGCATCACAAAGGTCGTGACAAAGGTCAGGGCCTCAAAGCCGCGCGCCCAAATGCCAAAAGTCACTCCCAACATGCCGTATTGCAGGCCGGTGATCAGCACAATCGCCAACAGGCTGAGCGGATGGGCAATGGTCATGCCTGGAATAAACCAGACCGTGAGGGCCAGGGCCAAGCTGAGGGTAAACAGGCCGCGGGTCAGGGCTGCCAGCGAATAGGCAATGCCAATCTGCCAGGGCCGCAGCGGGGTGACCTGCAAATCCAAAATGGAGCCCAGGTTTTTGGCGATGATCAAAGCAAAACCCGGATTGGAAAACCCCGAATTGACCATGATCATGGCCAGCAATCCGGTGTAAATAAAGGCCAAAAAAGAAATGCCGCCAATGCTTTTGGCGCTCACCACGACCCCAAAGACAGTCAGGTAGAGCACCATCGAGACAATCGGGCTAAAGACCGTATCGAGCATCAATTTGCGGAAGCGTTTAACTTCGCGGGCGTACAGCGCCCACATAAAGGTCATGGCGTGGGGCCTCCTGCGGTGAGTTGTAAGAAGACCTTCTCAAGTGAGGCGGCTTCGTTGCGGAAAGATTTGAGATTGCTGCCATAAAAATCGAGCAGGCTGCGCATGTCTTGAACCAAATCCCGAAAGGGCAGTTCAAATTCCACCCCCACCCGGCGCACCCCCACGAGATGTTCGACCTCACTTTGGTAGAGTTCGAAGCTGATAATATTTTGCGAAAATTCTTGCTGAATGTCTTTAACCTTGCCCTCTTTGATCACCTGGCCACGGTTGATCACGGTCATCGATTCACAGAGTTGTTCGGCCTCTTCGAGATAGTGGGTGGTGAAAATCACGGTGGTGCCTTGGGCATTGAGCTGGCGCACCAATTCCCAGATGCGCTGGCGCAGCGAGACATCAACCCCGGCAGTCGGTTCGTCGAGAATCAAGAGGCGGGGTTTGTGGATCAGGGCCTTGGCAATCATCAGGCGGCGTTTCATGCCCCCTGAGAGTGAGCGGGCCTTGTCGTATTGTTTGTCGGCCAGGCCCAGCGATTCGAGCAATTCGGGAATGCGTTTGCGCCGCTCGGCTTGGGGCACGCCGTACATGCCGCTGAAATAATAAAGCACTTCTTCGACCGTAAAAGCCGGTTCGACAATGATCTCCTGGGGCACAACCCCGAGCAATTGTTTGGCCTGATCGGTCTCTTTGAGCACGTCTTTGTCAAAAATGCGAATCTGGCCGGTCTCGGGATCGGGTTTGAGTGCCCCACAGATCATGCTAATCAGGGTGGATTTGCCTGCGCCATTGGGGCCCAGCAGGCCATAGATCTGGCCTTCGGGAATGTGCAAGGAGAGATTGTCCACGGCCTTCAGCGGGGGACGGGGGGGACTGTGGTAGGTTTTAAAGGCGTTTTCAACGGTGAGGGCGTGCATACTCTCCAGATTACACACTTTCTCTTCTCAGCGACAGGACTTGCTCGCACAACAGGTCTGAAAACGCAGCCAAGCTCGCTGGATTCTCAAATAAAACGGCGTTCTTGGCCAGAATCTGCTGCCTGAGATCGGCACGCCAGGCTTTGTCTTGGGCCAGCGTGAGGGCCAAACGGGCGCAATCTTGGGCATTGTCTGCGACGGGAGCCCCTGTAATGCCCATATATTGGTAACAGCCCAAAGCCACGCGGCCCCTGAAAAAAGGCGAGGCCCAGCTCACCAGCGGCACCCCCAACCCCAGACAGGTCAAGACGGTATTGCCGCCCCCCACGGGCCAGGAATCCAACACCACATCGACCCTTTCGAGCAAATGCCAAAAGCGCTCTTGGGCAAACCAGGGAGCCAGTTTGATGCGTTCGGCAGTTTCAGGCATCGCTGCCGAAAAACGCTGATGCAGGGCTTGGCAAATGCCGTCTTGCCGGTGTTGCAAAATCCAGATCTCCGCAGCGGGATCTTCGGCCAAGATCGTTGCCAGCACAGCGTCAAAGGCGGGGTGAAATTTAAACGGGGTCATGGGGCAGAGATAGACCCGGCGATCGGCGGGCAGGCCCAGTTCGGCCCGGCTCAGCAGGGGGCCTGTGCGCACAGGCCGGACAGGCATCACAGGCAGGGTCTGCAGGCGATGCAGTTTTTCGCTGTAATGACGCTCTGCTTCGGGGGGCTCCATGCAGTCAATCGACAGATAGGCGTCGAGGGTCTGCAAGCCGGTGGTATGCATAATGCCCGGCAGCACCCATTGCAGGGGGGCGAGGCGGTATTGGGCCAGCAGCCAGGTAAAGGGGTCTGAACCCAGATCGGTGTAAACCAGCACTTCAGGTGCCTGGGCCTGAATTTGGGCCACCATTGCTGCCAGGCTACCTTCTACAATCACAAATTGGGCGACAGCCGCAGCCAGCGCACGGCTGCGGGCATCGCTAAAGACGGGGGCCACCGCAAAGAGCGTGACGGAAAATTGGGCAGGATCCAGGCCGCGAATCAGGCCTTCAAAGAGATGCAAAACTGAATGCTCAAAAAAGCAATGGGAGACAAAGCCAATTTGAATCGGGCCGCTGGCCGGCGGGCGGGCAGAAAGCGCAGGCTGCGCTGGCAGCGGGGGTAAAAAACGCCGGTAAATCTCTGCCAGTTTTTCCAGCAGGGGGCGGTCGTTAAAGCCCTGAAAAGCGAGGTAAAAGGGCGCGATCTGCAATTCTGTGACAGGCTCGGTAATGGCCAGCGGCGGGACGTTGAGCAGGTCCTCAAGGGCTGATTCGGTCAGGCGGCGCCAATGATTGACCTCTGCTTCGGAGCGGTAGATCAGGGGCAAGAGCAGGGCTTTTTCGAGCAAATAGGCTGGGCTGGGTTGGGCCGCTTGGGCATTTTGCAGGGCCCAATGGGCCTGTTCAATCTCACCTGTGGCCTGGTAGGCCCGTGCCAATCTGCGCCAAGTTCTGGCCCGGTCGGAGGCTGCCCAAGGGGGCAATTGCCCCAAACTGGCAAAAGCGAGTTGAATCACCAAGGGATATTGCAGCCAATTTTCGGCCATTTCAGCCAAACACAGCTTGAGCCGAATCTCTTGGGGAAAGCGCACTATGGCACTTTTGAGCCAGTCAAAGGCCTTGTCGGGCTGGCTGCGCATGCCGATCTCCACCCAATTGAGCCCCAATTGCACCTCGCTGGCGGGGTCCAGTTGCGGCATTGCCAGGGCGTGCTCCAGCAAAGCCAAGGCCTGATCGGGGTCTTTTTTTTGCAGCAGCAGGGCCAAATTATTCAGGTCTTCGATCGCCTCTGGCACCAGGGCCAGGGCCTGACGATAGGCCGCTTCGGCCTGGTCGGGTTGGCCATTTTTGAGTGCGGCATACGCCCATTCGTGATAAATTTCAGCGCGCTCGGCAGGGGCCTCAGCCCCAGTCAGAGCTGTAGCAAAAGCGGCTTGGGCCGCACGCCAGTCTTGGGCCTGAAGGGCGGTCAAACCGGCCTGAAAATGCGTCCGCCAAGCGGACATGGCTTAAAATTCCCGCTGGATATGTTCCAGAATAAAGCCGCGCAGGCCACGCAAAAATGCGGGGTAGCCATCGAGCTGATTCCGTTTGGCCAGAATGCGCTGGCGCAATTCGCTGCGCTTCTCGGGCGAACGGCCCAGCTCCAGGGCTTTGGCCAGATAGTCTGGGGCTGAGTCAGCCAAAGCGTCTTCGATTTCGAGCAATTGATACGCAGCATAAGCGTAGCGCCCCCGCTGGTACTGGCCCGGCCAGGTCAGCAGCGGGGTGCCCAAGGCCAAAAATGTGAAAGCCTGCGCGCCGAGGCCAAAGTAAAAGGGGTCCAAGACCAGGTCGGCGGCTTTGACCAAACTGAGCAATTGGGTTTGGGAGAGGCTGGGCAAGAGTTGCATGCGCGGGGCCCATTGCCCGAGATTTTTTTGCCAGCGCTGCTGCAATTGCTGATTGAGCAGGGCATAGCGGTGCCCCAGGGCCAATACCAAGGCATTCGGATCTGCGGCCAGAATGCCTTTTAAGACGGCGTCAAAGTCTGGATGCAAAAACGAGGCATTGACAGGCACCAAATAGAGGGTTTGGTTGGCAGGCAAATTAAAATGGTCGCGTTCGAGCAAATCTTCGGGCAGACTGGGTTTGCCAAAAGGGGTGCCTTCGAGTTGCACCAATTTTTCGGTATACGCGGCCTGGGCCGGGTTGCTGGGGTCATCTTGGGGCTCCCACAGCCGCGAAGAGAGATAATAATCGATGGTGGGAATGCCACTGCTGAGAGGGTAGCCAGGCAAGACTGCTTGCACGGGCGCGAGCCGGTAATGGGCCAACAGCAGGCTGTTGAGATCCTGGGGGCCCAAATCGCTGTAGAGCAGCAAATCGAGTTCCAGTCTGAGAATTTCACTGCGCTGGGTTTCCAGGTTTTTGGGAAAGACCATCACCTGAACTTCGCTGTTTTTGAGCAATTCTTCGGGCATGGCTGAGGCCGCCAGCAAAAGCACCTGATAATCTTTAAAGATCTGCAACAAGAGAGGCAAAATACTGCGGAAGAGGCCCGCTGAAAAATTGCACCAGATGCCCAAACGGGGGGTGCGAAACTCGTTGTCGGGAAAGGTGGGCAAGGCATCCACCTCGGGTAAAATTTGGTGTAACAGGGCCTGCCCGGCTTCGATCTCGGAACGCACATTTTGGGGGCCATGGGCCCATTGAAAATGGCGGACCTGATCCAATTCCCAAAGGGGATTAAAGACCTTGAGCTTTTGCTGGGATAAAGCCTGAATCTCGGCAAGCCAGTTTTCCCGCAGGTGGTTTTGCTGCTCTAGAGAATCAAAGATCAGGGGGGCTGAGAGGCTCAGGCTGATCAGGGGGCCATCGCTGGATTCATTTAATTCACTGCGCCATTTTTGCAGCCGTTCGGGCTGGGCCCAAAGTTGCAAAATCTGGGCCTGGCGGTGGCGAATCTGAATGCGCCAGACGAGATGGTCTTTGTCGGTATGGGCCTTTAAAAAAGCGGAATAGTGGGCCATGGCCTGATCCCAGGCCTGATGGCGGTAGTTGAGTTCACCCAGATAGAAATGGGCAAAAGGGTCGGGATGGGGCGCTTTGAGGGCCTGAATCAAGGCCGTATACGCAGCTTGAAAGTGGCCCTTCTGTTGCAAAATCTGCCCGACCATACACAGGGCCCGGCCCCGCTCTTCCGCCTCTTCGGGGGCATTTTCTAAAAATTGCTGAAAATGCCCCAGGGCCTGGGCGGGTTGCCCCGAGCGCTGTTGCAAGATCCCCAATTGAAAATGGGCCTGCCAAAGCCCCGGAAAATGCACCAAGGCCCGCACCAATTCCCGCATGGCCTCTTCATTGCTGCCTTGTTCTTCCAACAAGCGCGCGTTCTGATACAATTGCCAAGCCTGCTGAGCTGCGGGGAGTGCTTCTGTCATGGGGCTACTTTCCTTGCACTTTTGAGACTATCTTAACAGGTTTACAGCTATTTTGTTTCCATCCAATTGGCCCCTTGATGGATATCCACCCGCAGGGGCACTTTAAGCGGGTACACATCTTCCATGAAGCTGCGAATCTGGGGCAAAACCTCGGCATAAAGGGCTGTGGGCATTTCAAACAGGAGTTCGTCATGCACCTGCAAGAGCATTTGCACGGGCAGGCCCGAAGTCTTGAGCCAGTTCTGAATGCGGATCATGGCCAATTTGATCAGATCTGAGGCCGTGCCCTGCAGGGGCGAGTTGATGGCAATTCGCTCGGCAAACTCCCGCAGATTGCGGGTGGGGTTGTGAATGTCTGGCAGATTGCGCCTGCGGCCAAAGAGCGTCTCGACATAGCCCTTTTCGCGGGCGAAGACCAGGGTCTTTTGCATATAGTCTTCGACGCCGTGGTAGCGCTCTTTGAAACGTTCAATAATTTTGCTGGCCTCGCGGTTGGGAATATTCAGGCTGTTGGCCAGGCCAAAGGCCGTCTGCCCATAGACAATACCAAAATTGGTGGTTTTGGCAATCCGGCGCATATCTGCCGTGACAAAGTCCAGCGACTCCAGCCCAAAGATGTCCATCGCCGTTTGGGAATGAATGTCGCGGTCGGCGTGAAAGGCCTCCATAAAACGCGGATCTTCAGAAAAATGGGCCAGCAGGCGCAGTTCAATCTGCGAATAGTCGCAACTGACCAAACAGCGGTCGGGCCCCGAGGCCACAAAGGCCCTGCGAATTTCGCGCCCGATTTCGGTGCGAATCGGGATATTCTGCAAATTGGGATCGGTCGAAGAGAGTCGGCCGGTGGCCACAATCGCCTGGTTAAAGGTGGTGTGCAATCGGCCTGTGCGGGGGTTGACCAAGACTGGCAGGGCATCGACATAGGTCGATTTGAGCTTGGTCAATTGGCGGTATTCGAGAATATACTCAATCACCGCATGGCTGCCCTGGAGTTTTTCGAGGGTGCTGACATCGGTGGAATAGGCCCCGGTTTTGTTCAGCTTGAGTCCTTTGGTGGGCAATTGCATTTTTTCAAACAAGATCACACTCAATTGACGGGGGGAATTGAGGTTAAACGACTCCCCCGCCAATTCAAAAATCTGGGCTTCGAGCCCCCGCAATTGTTGATCCAATTTTTCTGACAAGACAGCCAAAAAAACCCGGTCGAGGCTCACTCCGGCCTGCTCCATCTCCGCCAAAACCGTCACCAGCGGGGCGTCAAATTCGCGGTAGAGGTGCATTTGGCCACTTTCGTTGAGCTTGGCTTCGAGCAGACTTTGCAGGGCCAAACAGGCCACAGCATCAGCAGCGGCATAGCGGGCGGCATCGACCACCGGCACCTGATCCATGGTGATCTGTTTGCGGCCAGTGCCAATCAGATCGCTGATCGGCTGCATTTCGAGGTTGAGATAGGTCTGAGACATGTCTTTGAGACCATGGCGGCTGTCGGGGACCAGGGCATAGTCCATGACCATGGTGTCGTCGCTCAGACCTGCGACCTGAATGCCATATTGGCTGAGCACATTTAAATCAAATTTGGCATTGTGGGCCACTTTTTTGCAGTTGGGGTTTTCAAAGACGGGTTTGAGCAGAGCCAGCGTCTCCTGCAGAGGCAAAGCCGGGGGATTGTCAAGGGTCAGGGCATGACCGACAGCCAGGTACCAGGCTTTGCCTTTTTCGAGGGCCGGTTGGCCCAGGGCAAAAGAGAGCCCCACCAATTGGGTGTTGAGACTGTCGAGCCCGGTGGTTTCGGTGTCAAAGGCAAAGATCTCCGTCTGCAATAATTGCGCCAATTCAGCCACTTCCTCAAGGGTGGTGGGAATCAAGACCTCGGGTTCGAGCCGGGCCTGGGGGGGCGGTGCGCTTTCTATCAGGCCTTCGAGCACCTGATCGGAGGCTTTAAAAAATTGAAAGATCTCGGGCAATTCGCGCAGCACGCTGTTAAATTCCAATTCTTGCAGCAGGGCCAATAAACCCGTCTGATCGGGTTGGGCCAATTCACAGGCCACGGTGTCAAAGAGCACGGGCGCGGCGGTGTCGATCTGGGCCAGTTTTTGGCTCATTTGAGCCATGTCGCGGCCCTCTTTGAGTTTGCCTCGCCACTTGCTGTCGACTTCTTCCAGGCGGCTGTAGAGCTGCTCTAAAGAGCCAAAGGTCTCCAATAATTTGAGGGCAGATTTTTCGCCAATGCCGCGCACACCGGGAATATTGTCGGAGGTATCTCCGGCCAGGGCTTTGTAGTCAACCACTTGATCGGGCCGGTAACCGTAGTCTTTAAAAACCCGCTCTGCGGTGTATTCGCGAAATTCCCCCGGATTTTTATCGGGCAAATAGACCTGAATTTGGTCATTGACCAATTGAAACAGATCGCGGTCGCCGGTCACAATGCGCACCTGATAGCCCTGGGCAGCGGCCTGCAGGGCCAGGGTGCCAATCATATCGTCGGCTTCGTAGCCGCCCTGGGCAAAAACTGGAATGCCCAGGGCCGAGACCACCCGCTCAATATACGGGAATTGCTGAATCAGATCATCGGGGGGAGGCTGGCGATGCACCTTGTAATCGGCAAATTGTTCATGGCGGTGCGTGGGGTCGGGCCGATCAAAACAGGCGGCCACCAGATGGGGGCGGTAGGAGCGAATCAGCTCAAATAAAATGCGGGTAAAGCCAAACACGGCCCCTGTGGGCAGACCTGTGCGGGTCTGAAAGCGACGGCCCTGTTTCATCATGCCAAAATAGGCGCGGTAGCTGATGGCGTGGCCATCCAAAAGAAAAAAGAGTGGGGAATTAGTCATTCAAGCGGCGGGAAGATCAGACCCAAAGGGGTTCCCGCATTCCTTTCAATGGTCTGCGTCATATTTCGAGATCGTGTTGAGATCGTGTTCTGGGCAACAAACATACGGAAGTATACTCAAAATCAGGCCCTGAGACAAGTTTTGCCTGACTCAGATGGGGAGATATCACAGACGCAAGAAATTCAATTGTCTTACACTGGCTGAATAGAAGTTTGAGCCTTCAATATTTACAAAATCCCCCCAAAATAGTTACGATGTGAAGGGGACTTAACTGGCCTTAAGATGGAGATAAACGATGCCTGAACAGATATTTTTGTGCACTTTCTCTCTGGCGCAGGTTGGGTTTGTGAACCATTTTAAGGTACACTGGAAGTCAGAACAATCTTTGGGCGTATTACGACGAGCTGCAGGCGTGATTAAAAGATGATGATGGAAGGTTTTCCTGGAATGCCGCAGTCGGTTGAACCGGCTGTTGTCGACAAGTTTTTGGCTGATTTCAGTCAGAAATGTGTTGAGTTTGGCTACTATTGTGATCAGTACATGCGCAACGAGATCAATATTGGCGACATCACCCGTCACCTGAGTGAAGCCACCGCCGATGC
>JBFWRL010000153.1:0-13797 GCA_050248915.1 Candidatus Sericytochromatia bacterium | reverse complement strand
ATCTTTGAATACATTGAAGGCTTCTACAACCGACAAAGAATTCATTCCACCCTGGGCTATCTCAGCCCCGAATGCTTTGAAAGGAGAAGTGCTTAACTGAATCCTCCACTAAATCGGGTAAAGGTCATAGGCTAAGTTGCTTGTTATTAAATTAGGCTAAGTTGCTTGTTATTAAATTAGGCTAAGTTGCTTGTTGTTAAATTAAGCTAAGTCGCTGTTGTTAAATTAGGCTATAACATCTTCAGAATACGCTCTTTCTCTTTGCTCATGCAAAAATCTCCGAAACTACAGAAGGTCTTCGCGGCATTTTTCAAAAATCTGGCAGTGTAGGTGGAGGGACTTGTTGAGTGGGTACAAGATACAAGGCCTGTGAGCGAATCCACTGTCGAAGCAAATAATCCCAATGATGACTTGAGAGGCTGTGCTTTGTTGATGCCGTTAAATGGTCTAAAAGAGGTAATATACCCAGCTTCACGCCCAAATGGGCAAGGGCAAAGGCTGCTGCAGTTTTGACCTCTGGATCCACATCCGTCAAAAGTGCTTGAATCAAAGGGGGATGCGCGTGTAAATAACCCACTTGGGCTAAAGCAGATAAAGATTCAATGGCTTCGCACCGGACTTTTGCGTCGGTATCTGTGAGCAAGGCCCGTATAAGAGCAGTTGATGCTTGGATGTGAGCTAAACTTCCAAGCGCTTGAGTTGCTCGTTTTCTTACCCCTGCATCTGGATCTTGTAATAAGAGTTTTGCCAAATAGGGGCCAGCCGTCTCAGCCTGTAAATCTCCCAAGGCTGCAACAAAATAGGCTCTGACCTGCGGATCTGGTTCTGTTTGCAAAAGCAGTATCATCTCAGGAATGGCGGCTTTTGCTTCAAGCAAAGTCAGGGCAAAGATGGCTGCCGATCGGGTATCCGGATTTTCATGTTGCAGTGCTGAGAGAAAGGGTTGAAGCGATGCTGGGTTTTTGAGTTTTCCCAAGGCAAAAGCCAGCGCCCATTTTACGGAAGCATTTTCCTCGTGCTCAAAGGTTTGATGCAAAAGTGAATGTGTATTGGGACCAGGAAGGAATCTTAGTGCTTCAGCCGCTGCAGAGCGAACGTAAAAAACAGGATCCTGCTCTAAAGCCTTAACCAAGGCAGGATAAACCTGATCGCTGTGAATCATGGCTAAGGCATGTAGGGCCTCCGAGCGGTCCTCCGATTGAGTATTTTCTAGCAAAGTACGAAGCAGAAAATCCAAAGGTTGATCCGATCCTTTTTGAACCAAGGTGCGAGCGGCAAAGAATTGCACTTCGCGGTCTTTGTCTTCGTGCATAGCCTGTAAAAGTGGCTCTCGAATTTGTTCGAAGGGGAATTGCTCCAGGGCCAAAATGGCATGAATACGTACGTCCGGATCTTTATCCTGAAACAAGGTGTGTAAGAGAGAATCTAGATTTTGTTCAAAAGGCAATAAAGCCAAGGCGTTGATGGCTCTTAACCGTTGAACGTCTTCGGTTGCTTTAAATAAGAGATGTTCAAAATGGGTTCGGCCTTGAGGCAAAGGGAGTTCCTCAAGCAGCCGCCAGCCTTCCCAAGGGTCATCATTTAATGCAGAAATTAAATTGCCGATCCATTCAGGTGGAACGAGGGCCATGTTCAATCCCATGAGAGCTGTTTTGGAATTAAAATGCCAGGGTTTTAAAACCTGATGGATTTCAGTTAATTCCCCTTTTAAGATTCGAGAGCACAGCGTATTTTCAAAAGACAATTGCGTGTCTTGGCTGCGCTCCAAATCGAGGCCGATCAAAAAGATCAAAACAGGCTGCCAGCGAACCTCATGTAAAAACATCCAAGGATACTCAGGAATTTGCTTCACAGCTTGGGTCTGGCCAAACCAATGCGATTGTGGGTGCCAGCACAATTCTTCTTGTTCTGACAGAGAAAGCAAATGGGATTGCTGTAAACAGGCCCAGCGTTCCTCCCAGCTGGAAGGGGGCGTGGGGGTCCAACCCCATTTCTCCATCTCGGTGTGCCAAACAGGGCACTTATCTGAGATGAACCAATCTCGCTCTTCGGGGGTCATATTCTCATGAATTGAAAGGGCACAGAACCAGGCTTGAAAGAGGGGATGCGTAAAAAGTGAATGCCCCTGCTTCTCATGCATTTCGGAAAAACTCCGCATCAAAACCGTGGGACTGAGGGGCAAAGGTATTTTTTCGGCTTTTTGACAGAGACAGAGAAGTCCCAGCCAAAATGGGGTAAGGGGGGCTGAAAACCCCTGGGCTTGCTGCCAAATCTGGGCCTGAATTTCCTCATTATTGGGCCAAAAACGACTGAGCATTTCTTTTAATTCTTCTGTTCCAGGAACCAGGGTCCAAACCTTGCAGTCATGGAAACCCAAGCGCTCTGGTAAATCCGCTTCCGTGCTGGAAATAATCACCCGATGGCCCAGATCCTTGAGGTATTTGAACCAGTTGGCAAAACGGTCACGGTGCAACCAGACTTCGTCAAAGCCATCTAACAGAAGTAACCCCTTCTCTGCAGGCAAAGGTACCCAATCAGGATTTTCAACGTGAAGCGGAATTCGGGCTTGTAATTCTGACAAAGATAAATACAGACAAGGAGAATCAGGGGTGTTTAGCTCCGAGAGAGAAGCCCAATAGTGAAATAAAGTCGTTTTACCAAAACCCGAAGGCCCCGAAACAAAAAAAGACTCTCTATTCACACTCAACAAGGCATCTGGTTGCATTTGGGTTATCTCTGGGGGACGGGGCCGACCGGTAATCAAAGAAGGGCGGCAGTCTTCCTGTACACACCGAAGTGGGAAGTTGACATAATAGTGTGAAAAGATTTTGGTCTTATCTGTCATTGTACGATGACGTCTTGATTCTGGAGATAATCTGTAAATGCAGCCTTCAAAACAGAATCATCCTGAATATATTGCATGATCACAGGTGCTTCATCAAGTTGCAGGAGGGCCTGAAAAAGGGTGTTTTTTAAACCCCAGGGATAATTTGCTGAGTCTGAATCAACAGACTCAGCACCCCAAAAATCATCCACGACATTGGCATCGGGCTTTTTCAGCAAATTTAGGAAAGGGGGAATGGCATCTCTGACCTGAAGTGTGGCTAAAGAACGAATAGCCGCACGGCGAACAGAATCATCATCACTTTCCAAATCTTGAAACAAGTCAGGGATAAATTCACTTGCGTTCATATTGGCCAATCCATCGGCCAAATTGGCTCGTTTGCAGCCCTTTAACTGACGGAAAAGATCAACCAGTTCAGGTATGGATGACTGATCTTTCATAAGGCACAAGAGATCGGCAGCAAAACAATTTACAACACGGTCTTGTTCTTTCAGCATTGTTTTCAGATGAGGAAGAATCCATTGGGAGGAAAAATGCACCAATGCCCTGATGGCAGAAAATGCAACTTCCTGGTCTTGATCCTGAAGCATCTCTTTTAAGGGGGCAATGGCAGCATCTGCTTTTAAGGCCGCCAATGCTTCCACAGCTTCGTATCTGACACTAGAATCTCGATCTTTTAAGGCGATAATGAGGTCTGGAATTGCTTCTTGGGCATCTAGCCAGGCAAGAGAGCGAATGGAAGCAGCTCTCAACTCTGGAGAGTCCGCTTTTATGGTTAGACGTAAATCCGGAATCACTTCCGGTTCCCCCAAAATGCCAAAATTTGAAGCCACATTTTCGCTATGTAGACCCTTGGGGGTATGGAGTTCTTTGCGCAAAGCTGGGATCGCTTCACGGGCTTTTAACCGCCCAAGGCTGTCGATGACATTTTCTTTGACCTCTGGATCAGGATCCTGAAGTGAGGCGATTAAAGCGGGGATCGCCTCAACAGACTCCAGCAGGCCCAACGCTTCTGATGCGATAACACGAATCCCCCGCACTCCGTCCTGAAGCAGGGGAATGATAAAAGGAGCGGCTTCTTTTTTTTCAGCTTTAAACAAAACCAATAGGCATCCCCATCTTTTCGATGGATGAGAATCGGAAAGCCCCTTGATAAGATAAGGCAAGGCTTCTTCGCTGTTCATCTCTAAAAACTCAATCAGATCATTTCCCAGCTGTAGATCTTTCTCTGCAAGAATTTCAAATTTGGTAAACGAGTTAACTAAATTTTTAATTGGCTCAGTTTGCCAATCCAGATTCAGCTTGGCCCAGTCTCGAATCTCAGGCAATGGATGTTCAAGAACCGCTTGAACTAAAGCATTTACGTTGTTTATCTGTTCTGGGTGAATCATCTGTTTTCTCACTTTTCTTTAAATACCTGCTCCCACAAAGCCCGTGTCTCCGCCAAAGAGAGCCACTTGCCCAAATATTCGCCCTTCACCGGGTCGTCGATATCATGGAGCCAGATCTCAAGGTGCAAATGGGGGTTGGAGCGATTGCCTTGAATACTGCCCGAAGTGCCAGAATTACCGACCGAACCCAATTTTTCGCCCTGTTTGATCGGTATTCCTACTTGGATTGCTGGAGAAACGGCACTTAGATGGGCATAGACACTGACCACCCCACCGGGATGTTCAATCCAAATCTGACGGCCCCTGAATTTGTCTTCGTTTTTGCGGCTGGTTTCATGGGCTGTTTGGCATTGCGCCAAGACCTGCTGGTACAATTGTGGACTCATTTCTTGAAATCCGTGATCCGCCCGTTTGACGACCCCAGCCTGAATCGCGACCACATCTGAACCATAGCGGATATATTTGCCCCCTTGTTGGGGATTAAAACGGTCAAAAAAGTCTGCCCCTTCATGGATACCGTGGCGATAAATCCGGCGGGCACCCGGAAAAATTCCTGCATTATCTGGCAGCAAGGCACCAGGAACAGGAGAAATAAACCCCTGCAGGCGTTTGTCATCTGGTAAATCAGATTTGGCTAAAACGGTGGCGGCTTGAATCTGAATGGGTTTGATAGGGGCTTCGGGAGTAAACGTACCTTGAGCTGGATAGCTCAGCAGCCGATTGCCAGCCAGTATCCAAAGTTTACCATCGTTTATCTGCAGATCGTGCATCCGCCCCCATTCGGGGTATGCAGCCAAAAAAACGAGTTGACGGACTTGAGCTGGATTTTTTTTCGGGATTTGAAAAATCCTGGTATTGGCCGCATCCAAGGCATAGAGAAAGTGTTTGTCACCCCGTAAAGATTGAAAAACAGGGGGGTGTGTTTTTTGATTGGCAAAGGGAGATGTTTGTATGGAGAGATCGACAGCCTTCAAATTTAGGGGCTTGCCCTGGCTGTAGATCTGAATCTGCCCCAGGCGGGTGAGCACATAGACCTCACCATCGATATAAAAATCAACGGCATCGGTGACGTTCTGTCCGCCTTTTTTGAGTTGCCAAGACGGGATATCTTGGCTGAAATAAGGGGTGGGAAATTGGACTTCTGGCATTTTTCGCCAGATCTGGTTGCGGGCATAGTCCAGCAAATAGAGGCGGTCGGCATACGATTCCAGGGCAATATAATGGGGGTCGGGCTGGTTGGTAAAATTGCTGGCTTTGAGTTCAAATTGCCAGGTTTGTTTGTTGAGATCAAAACTGTAGATATCGTTGCTCTTGTCGAGCAGAAAGAGTAATTGCCTTTGCTCAGACAGGTTGAGATCGACAATTTCCCTAATGGGAGCCCCGTCTGGCAGTTTGTTGCGAGGGGGCATGAGACTCATTGAGCGAAGAACACCTTGCGGCTGGTGTAGATCGGATAACTCCATCACCCGCAATTGCCCGCACATGAGAAAATACAATTTGTCTTGCACGATCTGCATCCGCACAGGGCGAGCGGCTTCGTCTGGGAAGACTTGCAGTAGTTCACGCTCGGTGAGGTCTTCGGGTTGGATGTATTGGATCTGGGAGCTTTTTTTGAGCTGGGCGAGGGTTGTTTGTGGCCCAGTATTGGGTTTTGAAGAGTTTGCTTTGATAAGTAGTTCTGCCGAGGCTGTTTCTGGCAGATCTTCTAACAATAAAGCTGTTGGCGTAGATTCGGGCAATTTTTTTAAATCGACCTGTGCTTTTGTCTCTGTCTGACTTGTTTTTTCTGGACAGGCACTGAACAAACACAAGACAGTAACAAAGGCCGTAAGAGTCAGAGAAACGGATATTTTCACGTTTTTAATCAGCCTTAATGCCTGATATATACCAGCTTTCACCCGTCTTTGTCAGCTCATATGTAGCTGAATAGTTGGAGGTTTTTCGGCCCTGAACTGAATTGTCTTTGGTTTCAGAAATAGACACTTTGGCAATCGCCTGAGTGCTTTGCGGAAAAGAAATAGATTGGATGTTTAAACTGTGCAGTTGAATATCCCGGTAACTTCCATTGCTGGGATTTGCCCACCATTCAACACCACCCTGGGTTTCAGTTAATGCTGAACCGCTTAAAATACTGCTCAATTCTGAAGTGTTGCCCTGTAAAAAAGCATCTCGTTTAACGGTTTGCCACCGGGATAAAACATCTCGAACAGCCTTTTCTTCTGGGCTGCTCTCACCGCCTGTGATGGTTGCTGGGCCAGTAGGCACATCAGAGACTGCTGTTCCTCCAGATGCTTTAGGTGGACGTAAAAAACCATCTATTTTGGGTGCCCAAGTACGGCAAAAGGATGCAGTATAGGCGGATAAATAGTCATTATCGCCTCTGTCCATTTCATGGGTTGAGAAATTCTCATTTGTGTAATAGGTCGTTCCCTCTCCCAGTGCAATGCAAACCAAATAAGTAGAGCGGAGCATTGCCCCAAAGCTATTTTGGGCATCGACTGTAATTTTAACCAGGTAATTGGGATGATTTTCTTCTATAACAGCAGATTCAACTAACTCTGCTGTAGAGGGCGCTTTTAAATGAGCATGCACATGGCTCCAGGCAGCACTCTTGGCTCTTTCTTGGACGTCTGTTTGCACTATCGTTAGAAATGAAGAGGGTGCCCATCCCATTCTCCCATCACTTAAACGGACTTTGACCCAAGTATAGCCATTTGCTGTTTTGGATTCATCCGAGACAGAAAGAGCGTCGTTTAAACTGAGGGTTTTTAAAACGCTGCTGCTCAATGAAGGAGCCGTTAATACTTGAACTCCTGAGGTACTGGCATATTGAGTCTTTGAAAAAGGATCCGGCGTTGGAGTTGGTACGACAGGCTCAGGAGCGGCATTTTGGACGACTTGCTCAGAATTTTGAGAAGGCTCAGGAGTGGCCACAGGAGCATTAGAATAGAAATAATAGCCAATGTAAACCAGGGTTAAAATAAACACCGAAGATAAAGCAATTAATTTCTGCTTTTGGCTCAATGTCGGTTGTTTTTTTTCAACGACAATTATTTCAGAAGGCAAAAACGGATAGCCGCAATTCGCACAGACCGTATCTTCTAAAAGAGCGTTTTTACTGCATTCTGGGCAAGTTTTATATTTCTCCATTTATGAGCGATCCCGTGTGTTAAATTCAATTTGCAGAATGCATCTTGCCATTTGAGCCTGAAACTTGATTTCAAGCGCCTTTGGTTGGGCTGAAGAATATCCAAAAACAGCACCCAATATTCCCCCAATAACGGCAAACAGCCATTTTGGGCCATCTCCCAAGAAAGGGAAAAAACCAATAAAAAACCCGACGACACCACAGAGCAAACCATATTTCCAAACAGACATGAATATAAGTTTATCTGCATTGTCATATAGCTCAGAGGCAAATTGCTCTATGATATGTGGGTGATAGTTATGGACCTGTTGGGGGTGATTTTTGCCATTTTTTTGTTGTGAAGTGCGTCTTTCCGTTTTCGTCTCTGGTGGGCTTGCTGGGGCCAGATGCAGTGATATATCTTGAGCCATTTCTTCTGTGGGAACAGACAAGCGGGAAGCGTCAAGGGCAGCATTCATAAATGAAGCGTCGAGTTCACCTGTTTTGGTTTTGCATTTGGGACAGACCTCTGCAATTTCTGAAATTTCATGTCCACATTTTAAGCAGGGTTTTAATGCCATTACACTCACCTTTTGAGAGTTTTATAAACAACTAAACTGTTTTTCCACAGCCATAATTTTGGCTGCACTGGTTTTTTCGGATGAAGTTAATAGCCCATCGTGATACTGAGAATTGGGCTGATACCAGTCCTGCTGATTGAAATAGCTTCGCACTTCGGGATCCGAAAAAATGCGACCATAACGTGCATAAATGGTATTGCGGAGTATCCACAGCGAGCGGCAATCCAGGTTGCGCAATTCCGATTCGGTGATATTGACTGCCGGAGCCGCATTGGGTTGAACAATGATTTTATTGGCGGGCTGATTTTTTAACTTGGCCTGTTCAAGCTTGAGTCGTTCAATTTCAAGCTCCATTTGTTTGGCTTTGAGTTCGTTTTCACTCAGGGCACGTGTGGCTTCTGCGCTTGGTTTGGCAGATGCGGCTGCGGTTTGAGGAGGCTGTTTGTTGATGATAAAAATAAAACCCAGAATCAGAATTAAGCAGACCAACCCAACTCCTCCGGCCACGAGCCACAATCCAGAATTGGAAGCGGGTTTTTCATGCGGAATGGATTCTTCGGGCTTTGTAAAGGGGTGGCCACAATTGGGGCAGTTTTGGGCCAATTGACTGACTTGTTGTTTACATTCAGGGCAAAGATGGATCATATTTTGACTTTCTTTTTTTGAACATCAAGTAAAGAATTAAAATTCATCTATCGGCGCTTTTCTACGCAAAATTAGAGAAGAAGCCTCAAGAAAATTGAGATCAATCAGTCCGGCTTCAAAATCTACTCCTCGCTCCTGGCCCGAAACTAAATCGACAATACGTTTTCCTTTGTGATAAACGCTCAGCGTGATACCAGAACCCATGGCATAAGCCTCTTTAACATAATAGGTATAGCCATAATTTGTGAAAAACAATACATTGTATCCCACTCGTGGAGTAAGATCACGATTAAAAATATAGAAAGGACGCCCTGGGGTTGCTACTTGTTCAAGTTCAACTTTGCCAATGGCACCATAGCGATAAATTAGCTTCCCAAAAGGTTCTTGAGCCTTGTCAGCACAAATTGACAGGATCCGGCCTGTCTTTTTTCGGGTGGAGGCACTCGCCATTTTTGCATTTAAATAAGTGTATTCATTGGCTTTGCAATGACTGGGTAAAGAGCTATTTTGCGCAGAAACGGCAAAAGGACTGATTGTTGGTACGAATAGAAGACTGAGTAATAGTGTGGGAATAAGCTTCATCATCTAACCTCCTAAATAAGCTGTTTTTCTAATCAGTAACAATCTCTGGCACATAGCCCGTATGCTCAACATTAATCGCTGCGCTGGGATTCCACGAGACCAAAGCAATATTGCTTGTGTCTGCGTTGTATTTCCAATAACCACAAAATTTCCTATCTATATTTCCCTTTGTGTTCATAGAATAAACAGAAGCTTTAAAAATTAAATCTCTGTTTTGAAATCCTATGATTTTGATGTCAATTGGATCGTTACCATCACCACCTGGATTGCTATTCAGGGCACGCGATAAATAGCCAGGATATTTTTGATTGACTGATTTTTTAAAAACGGGATGTTTAAAGAAATCGATATGTCTAAATTTTTTTCTTTCAATATCAAAAGTGGCAACATAGACAACTCCAAAACCTGTATTGGCAACACCTTCATCATGTATGTAGCCCATTAAACGACCTGAGCGATTAAGCACCAATGAATTTTCAGAAACATTTGAAAAATTGAAGTCATAAGCCAATTTTTTATTTTCAGTTGAAAAAACAACTTCATCGTTGTTGTAAGAGAATGTGTCGGGCACATATTTTCTTATATCTGGATCAAAAGATGCTGGCCTTAATGTTATTTTTGAAGAATTTGAATTCCAAAAATCTAAAAAAACCAAATGTATCCATCCCTTATTAAGAAGAGGCCTATATTTGATTTTTTGTCCCCAATACTTATCTCCTAAGCCGATGACTACTTCTGGAGTTGAAATTTCTTTTTCCGCATTTTTTGTCAAAATAAAGGGAGATAAACTCGAACTATTTGTCAAAGATTTTTGACCCCAAAAAACAGATTCAGGTTCATTATCCTCATTTAAATCAATACAAGCCTCTTCTGATTTAAATAAAAAATCGTAATTCGATTCAATTTTTTGAATGCCGTTTTTTAATAAGTCTTGGCATTTTATTTGATCTGTTTTTCTTGTTTCTAATGAATAAAAGGGAGATACGATGATTTTATAAAACCCAGATACAGTCACGTTTGTATTGGGATCTGAGAAATATGACTGTTTGATAAAAACCAAAGAATTCAGACTGTGAGGAACTCTTATCATGGGAGGAGATTGCTCAGGTTGGTCATCTTCTTGGGCAGAAGCAGATAAATTCAAATTCAAAAAACAGAGAACAATGGCTGAAAGAAAAAATGCTTTAAAAATGATGCTCATTTTAAACACCTAAATATTTTTTATAAAAAGTCAATCAAAATAAGCTTGATAAGTGATTTTATGTATTTTGTTGTCACTTTTATTTTTTAAAGCAAAATATGAATAAAATGACAAACAGGTTTGACCAGTAAAGGAGTCACAATAAGTGTCAATCTGGTTTTCATCTTCTTTTTTTTGCTCAGTTGGCTTCCCCAAAAGGGCTGTCACTTTTGCAGGAGAATCCCCCACTTTAATATCGCCTTTTAAGGTGATACCAGCTCCTTTGATAAGCATATCCGTGACCATAATTTGATCGTCAGATCCCTTAATTTTATATATACCAATCTCAATATGGTTATAAAAAAGCCTCTCCATGGCATCTGTCTGACTGGGATCATGTATATTTTCTTGTTCCTTTGTCTCAACATTTATTGGATTGCCCAATTTTTTGATAATATCCTCTCTTTTCCAGTTTTCTGGATTGGGATTGTTAAAATGGATAAACTCAAAATCAACAAATTCATTGAGGTATTGATTAATTTTTTTTTGGTTCTCTGAGATCTCACTTCTGTTTGGATAAGATAAATTCGTGAGTGTTGGCAGTCCAAGGGCTTTACATCCAGTTAGCAAATATAAAAATACCAAACAAGCAAGGCAGGATGATTTTTTTGATCGCTTAATTTTCTGCATATTTAGTACCACTTTGTATTTCTAACAACTCTGGGAACATCATTAGGATAGCGCGATGCATATACCTCTATAAGCCCCGCATACCGATAGATATAAACAGAGTAATTATTTTGCTTATACTCTTCAAACGCCTTAAATTTTTCTCGATCAAGCCCATTTCGTCTGAATTCTTGGTTCAAATTTTGCTCTTTTTGCTTGATAAGTGGGCCATTTCTCTTGAGCAAATTGGCTGTTTTGACAATCAATGCTTCGAGGCTTTGTTGCGAAGAAAAATCTTCTCCACACCAAGCAAGATCACAGGGGCTATATTTGCTCGCTTTTAAGGCACAAGCACGCTTAAAGTCGGCATTGGCTTTTTCACATTGGCCTAATTTTTGATACGCTTGTGCACGTTTTGTTAAGATGTAAATTGCCCGATCATAATCGCCTACCATTTCTCCAAAAGAGATAGCTTCTGGCAGGGTGTGATTATAATCCGAAATTGCTTTGGCATACTGTTTTTGAGCTTCAAATACCTCGGCGCGTGTATGCCAGTAAAAGCTGTCATTTGGCTTTAAATTGATTGCTTTTGTTATATCTCGGATGGCGTCGGGGTACTTTTTGAGATAAAAATAGGCTTGGGAGCGGTAGTACCAAAGATCTACATTTTGAGGCTGATAATTTATAGATTGAGTGAGTAAGGGGATCGCTTCTTGATATTTTTTGTTTTCATACAATTGAATTGCATTTTCAATTGTTAATTTTGATGTGATTAAAGGGGTTGATAACTGTCGAATATTATCAACTGTAATTTTATGTATTATATGCTTAAAAACATATCGTTTTTTATTAAATTCTTGTTGTAAACATCCGAAAGAAAAGATATAAATATAATCATCTGATTCAGTAAAATAAATTAAATTTTGTAGATTTTGATTATTTGATTTTAATTTTGCATTTAACCAATAAAAATACCCCTTTCTATTTCCTGATTCAATGAAGCCTTCATTTAGATTTTCCCAATTTTGGTATTTCTGAGTTCCTTGTTGCTTAATCCTCTCCACAGCTTTTTCCAAGGAGTCTATTTGGGCTGTTTTTTCAAAAATCCTAATTTTAAGCTCCGCAGAGACGCCTTCAGAATCGGTTTCAGCAAAAGTAAGCCAATCTTGCTGAAGTCCTAACTGTTGCCAACCTGTGGGAAGAACAATTGATAGCCCGTATTTTTCATAGTTAATTTCATTTTGGGATTGACCAAATACTATTTGAGGATAAAGAAAAATATTAAAGGATCCACTCAACAAAAATAGCAAGCTACCAGTCAAAGCACCTCTTGCCCATTTCCTCATTTCAAGCACACCCCCAAATTCATTAAAAAGTATTGTAATTGCAATATTTCAAAAAGTACAGAGTCGGCTATAGCCGATAAACATTTTGCAGCGAAACCGGCAAAATGCCCTTATGGCACGGCGAGCAAACAGCCCTCAGAAACAACAAGAAATGATCACCTTTGGCCGCAGACTAAAGATGTGGCGCAAAAAGCGTGGCCTTACTCAAGAAAAGCTGGCGACCTTGGCTGGAATTGACTATACCCATTACAACGAGTTGGAGAATGCCAAGGTTGAGCCTGGTTTGATCATTTTGCTCAAGTTGGCCAAAGCCCTGAACATTTCTGCTGCCGTGTTTTTTCTCTACAAACCCGAAGCCGAAAAAGTGGCTTTGATCTTGGGTCAAGCGGGCCTACCCCAAGAGAGCCCTTAAAAACCGCCTGAATCTGAGGCGGGAAGCAAAGCATCTTGGGTTGTCGCTTTTTTGATCACCGTTGCAGAGCAGGCCATGGCTGTCTCTGAGCTTGAACTGCTACAACTGCTCGAACGGCTGCTTGTAGACGTTGATGCCGTGCTCGAAGAGCTTGTTTTGTTGGCTGTGCTGCTGGTTGTGTTTGTTTTGTTGCTTTTACTGGCCGCCACCAAGGCCGCGAACGCATTGATAGATTCAGCTGTGCAGCCAGTCAGCCCCAGACTGAGTGAGGCCGAGACGATCAGGGCGATGCCTTTGTTTTTCATGGTTTCTTTACCCATTTCCTTTGTTTTGAGCTTGGATTAATTTTTGAGCCAATTGAGTTACTGCTTTTTCGGTGGCTTCAATTAAGATGCTGGTATACGTCTCTCCTTTCCAGTCGGGGTAGCGTTTGGATTCTGCTGTGGTTTTGGCTGAGAACAAAACTTCACCCGTCTCAACGTGGGTCAATGTGGTATTGACCGTGACGGAGACCCAGGTAAATTCAGTGGGCTCTACATCTGTCACTTCTGAGGTGTGAATTTTGCCTGCGGCAATTGCGCCACTGAGCATATAATTGGCACTCAGCATCTGCCCCATTTTGAGCGCTTTGGAGGGGTCGCTTAAAGCACTTTCTGAGAAGGCCAATTCGGCCAACATCGATTTGATTTGCTTGCGATCAATCACCCGAAAAGGTTTCTGCGAAGCATTGATCAAAGCTGCTTGAAATGTGTCCAAAGCCGCTTCACCAATCGCAGGATCTTTATTTTTTAAATGGTTTTCAAACGGCAGCATCATCAAGCGATTGGCATGTGTTGTGTCTGCGATTTGAAAATGGGCACTGGGAGACAACGGAGCGGCCATACCACTTGACTGACCTTTACCCAAAAAAGTGGAGCCCCCAGAAAAGGGTGATCGCTTAAAATGGAAGTAAAGGAGATGGAAACGATGAGCCGCCGAGAATATACCAAGGAATTTAAGCAAGAAGCTGTTGAGCTTTC
>JBFWRL010000152.1:0-13865 GCA_050248915.1 Candidatus Sericytochromatia bacterium | reverse complement strand
CGTTGATTTTTTGACCCCCCGTTTGGGCCTGGGTGATCACGTGTTTCAGCGCTTGGATATCCATGGTCTCTCTCTGTGAACTGTTGATGAAAGGTTTGATACAGATCTTATAGCCATTTTGAGGCCTTGGCTGCACCAAGACCCCAATAAATCTTGATTAAAAGACTGTTAAATTTTTCTGCTATTTGGCTTTGGCATCAATTCGACCCGAGGTCAGACTTTGAATTTCAAAGCTAAATTTTTTCAGAGCGGCGTTTTCTGAGAGCGAATCGCCCAGATTATCCGCTTTGCCCGCAAATTCAATTTCATACTGGGCCTCTTGGTTGCGATAGACCTTGCGCGTCAATTTGCGCACCCCGTTGACTTTGCGTACGGCTTCTTGAAAGGCTTTTTCACGGGCAAAACTCAGGCCTTTGACCACCATTTGCAATGTCTGGGTCGTAGAAGCAGGCAATTTTGCAATTTGTTTGGAAAAATAGCTGCCTGCGTCTCCCGCGGCTTTTTCAATCGCTTTGGCTTCAGCAATGGCTTGTGTAGAGCCCCCAGCAACACCGTTGAATGATTTGGCGGCCAAAATTTCGCCTGTATCCACCCGGATCACCCGTGCATCAATCCGGCCCTCGGTCAGAATCGTTTTGATGCCGCCATAGGTCTCCATGGCGCCGGTCTCAGTTGGGCGGGTAAAGGTCTTGCCTGCCACCAGCACGTCCACGCCATTGTCACGCAGTGTCGGCAGGGCCGCCATATAATTGCCTTTGAGAATTTGGTTCATGATCTGGGGCTGATTGAGCTGCACCAGGGCATTTTCGTCAGCCACTTTAAAGCCCATTTCGAGAATGGAGCTGTTTAATTTGGTGCGGGCTGATTCGGTGGATTCTTGGGCGGTTTTTCCGTCTGGGGGAGCCAACACCACAGCCACGGTCCATTCGCGCAGGAGACCCATTTTTGCCAATTGTTCAACCAGGGGCTCGACGCCCACCGTGGCCTGGATTTTGACGCGATAAATCTGGCCCTGGGCCTTTTCGGAGATAATTTTATAGCCACTTACAAACCCGCTGGCTTTGGTCAAAATGCTGTCTTTGATCACGACCGCATTTTCAACCAAGGTTTCTGAAACCACGTAGACGCCCATGGCTTGTTCAACGGCCAGCCGATTGGCCTGGGCAATGGCCATTTCACGGGCCTGGGCCTGGGAGCTGTCAATCGCGGCTTCGCCTTCAACGGTCACCACCTGGCTTTCTTGCACAGCAGCGGTTACGGGCAGGCTGCAGGCCAGCACCAAGAGGGCGGAGATCAGGGTTTTGCTGAGTTTTTTCATGGCGGTCTCCCTTAGGGTTTGTAAAAGATTGAAACGGTGGTATTGCCGCAGAGATCGCCGTCTTCATCAGACACGGCACTTTCGCTCTGTAAGATGTTGACGATTTCTATCTCTGCATGTTCCTTCAGCCAGTCATTTAAATTGTCCTGAAGTTCTTCGGCATCACCGGCTTCAAAAATGCGCACTTGTATCATAATTACCTATTGTCTAACCTTGGTCTATCTTTGGTCTAATCTTGCTCAGAATTGCCTGCAGTATACCACAGGGCACTCTTGCGACTTTTTTGAGGGGTTATTTTCAGGTAGCAGATTTTTTAGCCAAAACGCTTTATAATCAAAACATGAAAAATGCTGTTTTCTTTTTCGGATTCTGGCTCTGCCTGAGTGGTTTGGCTTTGGCAAGCCAGGCCGTTGACCCCTGTTCAATTGCCGGGGCCACGAGTCGCTGTCAGCCCACCGAAATGAATTTTTGGCAAATTTACGACCTGATCCAAATCCGTGAGGCCCTGGGATTGCCTGTCGCTGAGCTCTGGACCCAATTGCATTTAAAGTTTTCTTTGCCTTTGGCGCCTTTTTTCATTACGCTTTTGGTGGCTCCCTTGGGGCTTTTGATCGCCAAACGGGGGGCTTCTGTCAGTGTAGCTTTGAGCATTGGTTTGGTCTTTGTCTGGTATTTGCTCTATTCGACCTTTGCACCGCTGGGCCAGACCGGTGTTGTGGCCCCATTTTTGGCCGCCTGGATTCAGAACCTGATTTTTGGTCTGGTCGGTCTCGCTATTTTGCTCTGGTTCAATCGCGATCGTTTGGCTTTTTGGCGCGCCTGAATCAGGTCTTCGACTTTTCACCTTTTAGACTTTGGATTTGGCTGGGTACAAAAAGTTCACAATTTTTTCCAGGGCATCCAACACGCGGGGCGCTGGGCGCGAGATCAGATCGTCGTTGATCAGTAAAATCCGTTTTTGTTTGACGGCCTGCAGCCGATCAAAGGGGCTGCGGTTTAATTTTACGCGGCTGGCCACGGTCTCGGGCAGAATCAACACCTCAGGATTGGTTTTGAGCAAGTGCTCCAAGCTGATATGCGGAAAAGGGGCCTGCACGTGAGGCACGACGTTGCGGGCCCCTGCCAATTGCAGCACATCGCCAATAAAGCTCTGGGGGCCGGCAGAAATCAGGGGCTGATCCCAGAGCAAATAAAAAACCGACGGGGCTGGGCGCTTGGGGATCTTACTGCGGATTTGGGCCAGACGTGTTTGCATTGATTGGGCGGCTTTGAGCCCCTGAGCTGGTCGGCCCACTGCATTGCCCATCTGTTTGAGGTTGCTACTGATCTGACTCACACTGGCACTGGAAAAGCCCAGAACCGGCACCTGTAAGCGTTTGAGTGGGGTCAGCACTTTTTGCATATCCGAAGTCACGAGAATCAGGTCGGGTTGCAGTTTGATCAAGGTCTCCAATTGCACCGCCCCAAAGCGCCCCACACTTTTTTTGCCGCGGACGTGTGGCGGATAATTGCAGTCTTCGGTCACCCCCACGACTTGGTTGCCTGCTCCAATAGCAAAGAGCATCTCTGTGGTGGCTGGAGAGAGTGAGACAATCCGGCGCGGGGCCGAAGGCCATTTCAGTTTTCTGCCAAAGAGGTCGGTCGGTGCCGCTTGGGCCTCAGGCTGAAAAAGAACCCAGCCAAACAATCCAAATAAAGCGAGTAAAAGGCCCGTAAACAGGTGCAAAGTGCAAAATCTGCGAATAATATGAGATGCGGGTTGGGGCTTGAGACGTTCGCTGATTCTCATGTTTAATCCGCTTGCAACAGGGCCAGCAATTCGTCCGCCGTGACGCCATGGCCCCCTTCTGCAGTTTCAGCATAAATCCCGGCTACCAGGGCCTGTTTTTTGGCCTGCAGGGTCAAAATTTTCTCTTCCACAGTCTTTTCTGCGATGAGTTTATAGACAAAGACCCGCTTGTCTTGGCCGATGCGCCAGGCCCGGTCGGTGGCTTGGTTTTCGACAGCCGGGTTCCACCAGGGGTCATAGTGAATCACGGTGTCTGCAGCGGTCAGATTCAGACCCACACCCCCGGCTTTGAGGCTGATCAAAAAGACCGGTACTTCACCGTTTTGAAAGCGATCTACTTCGCGTTCGCGCTGGCGGGTTTCGCCGGTCAAAAGGGCGTAGTCGATATTCAGGACTTTTAATTCGTTTTCAATCAGGCGCAACATGCTCACAAATTGCGAAAAGATCAGAATACGTCCCCCTTCGGACAGAATCTCAGGCACCATCTCCATCAGGGCTTCGAGTTTGGCCGATTTATTCAAGGCCAGGGCTTCTTGCATTGCCAATAGGCGGGGGTCGCAGCAGAGTTGGCGCAATTTGAGCAGAGCATCCAGAATCATGATCTGGCTGCGTTTAACGCCCATTTTTTGCACCTCTTCACGCACACGGGCATCCATCGCGACCCGCAGTGTTTCGTAGAGATCGCGCTGCTTGCCTTCCAGGGCAATATATCTCACAATTTCGGTCTTTTCAGGCAGATCGTCAAGCACGGCCTGTTTGGTGCGGCGCAGCAAAAACGGTTTGATGCGCTCTTGCAATTGCAAACGGCGGGGGGTGTCTGCCAATTTTTCAATCGGGGTGCGAAAAAGCCGGGTAAAGCGATCAAGTGGGCCCAAAAATCCAGGCATCACAAAGCGGTAGATCGACCAGAGTTCTGCCAGGTGGTTTTCCATCGGTGTGCCTGTCAGAGCCAAACGTTGACTGGCCTGCAATTGAAACAGTGCCTGGGCCGTTTTTGAGCTGGGGTTTTTGATATTCTGGGCTTCATCCAGCAAAATTAGGGCGTAGTGAATGCGTTTGTGCCGGGCCAGATCTTGGCGCACCAAAGCATAGGTGGTAATGATCAGGTCATAGCCTTGCAATTCTTCCGGGTCTGGGTTGCGCTGGGTGCCATGTAAGACCAAACTATTGAGTGCAGGTGCGAAACGTGTCGCTTCCCGCTGCCAATTAAACAACAAGCTGGCGGGCACAACCACCAAGACGGGGCTCGTCAGGCGATCGGCCTCTTTTTCAATCAAAATATGCGCCAGGGCCTGAATGGTTTTGCCCAGACCCATATCGTCGGCGAGCACACCGCCCAAGCCATATTGTCTGAGAAATTGCAACCAGTTCAAACCCTCTTGTTGATAGGGCCTCAATTCTGTTTTGAGCCCGGTAGGCACCTCGCTGGTGGTGATGCCTTTAAATTTTTTCAGGTTTTGGCTCAATTCTTGCAAACGTCCAGCGCCCTGCCAATTGAGCTCAGGATCATTGAGCAATAAATGTAATTGCAGACTTTCACTTTCAGACAGTTCCAGTTTTCCCTCTTCGTTCAGGGGTTCTTTGTCGTAAAGTTCAATCAGGGTATCGAGAATGGCCAACAGTCGAAGACTGGGGACCCGCAACCAGCGCGATTCGCCCAGGGGCAGCAGCACGGTGCTTTGGTCGCCGACCATGGCACGCAATTGCTGAGGGCTTTCAGCTTGGCGCAAGAGGCCAACCAAGATGGGCAAGAGATTGATCTGCTCACCCTGAATCTCAATTCCCAGACTCAATTCAAACCAGCCATTTTCGTTGGCTGAATCGACTTGACCAAACCAGTCTTGGCCCTCTTCAATCCGCAAAAATCCGCTGTCTGTGTGAATTTGCCAGCCTTTTTCTTTCAGGTCTGGCACCGCTGTTTGTAAAAAGCGGTCCCAAGCTGTGACTTTTTCCATCAGGCTACCCAAGGGAAAACCAAAACGCAGAGGCGGTTCCGAGGTGCGTGGATCTTTCCAAGGCAAAGCACTCAAACCCCATTGGGTCAGCATTTTAAGGGCCTCTTGCTCCTGTGCCAGAGCGCGGTAGATCCGCAAACGGGTGCGTCCCTGGAAGAGGGTTTGCACCTCGCGCATCACCGGCGTGCTGATCCGGGCACCTGCGTAGTCAAACTCCAGTCGGGCCAGATGCAGGGCTTCTGACGGCGAATCGGATTTTCCTGCCACGGTCAGGGTTAAATGCACCACAGGCATAACCCCTTGAACTTCGCGTTGCTCCATTTCCAGACCTGTGGGCAAGGGCAGGTGTAATTGGGGTAGGCGCTCATGCAAGCGGGGCACCAGCGATTCCAATGTGCTGCGGGGAATTTCAGGGGCTTTCAGCAAAAGAGGGATCAATGAGCGCTCCAAGTCACTTTCCAGCGGGCCAATCTGACTCAGTGTGGCGTCCCAATAGAGCAGTTCCGGAGAGAGTAAAATCTCACTGCAAGGGGGATCTGTAAGCAGATGCAAACGCTCTCCCCGGGCGGTACTTTGCCAAGTTACCTGCAAATGGCGCGGAGAACCCGCTGCGATCATTGGGCCTTCGGTGTCCTCCCAGTGACAGCGCTGGGTACTTAAGATTTTTTCGAGGGCCAAGAGACCCAGACCACTGTTTAATGGAATCGGTGGCTGACTGGCTGAACCCTGATACGAACCAAAACGCCCGAAGCTTTCGGCCCGCAGCAGTCGCGCTATTTCTTGATCGGCTTCACTGACCCCCTCGGGAGGGCTGCTGCTGGTCAAACTCAGCAGATCTTGAGAGCGGGCTTTGCCCCAAGTGCCATTTTTGAGCAATTGTGTGCGCACAACCTTGACCTGTGGCAATTTATCGGTGTCCAGCGAAAGCAGGTAGCCAATGCGAATCTGGCTGTGTAAATGGGGACTTGTTTGCACTTGGGCTGGAGCCTGTAAGAGATTTTCCAGCCAGCGCTCAACAGCTGTTTTGCCGACACTCTTGAGGGTGGGGACAGCTGGTTCAAGTCCATTGCGCAGATATTCATAGGCAACGGCTGCACAGTGTTTGCAGTCGTTGCTAACAGGGCAGGAACAGGCCCCTTCGAGCCAGAGTTCTTCCCCTTGGGCAACCACAGTCAGTGAAACACGGTAGGCTTTGCTGCCGCGCACACGGGCAGAAATGACGACCTGCCCTCCCGGTTTTTCGAGCAGAGAGGTGATCTCGACCCGTTTTTCCTGTTGGTATACCGAGCCTCTCTGGGCATAAATACTGCCAAAATTTTGAACAATTCCTGCGGCGTTAAGGGTGGCGGTACTCATAGCATAAAAACAGCTTTGTCAGGCATTCTGTAAGGTTATCATTTCGAATTTTAAAGATAGGAATTTTTGCACAGGTTAAGTACAAAAACTCAAACGTTCATTATACGTTGCTTTCCGCTTGAAAAGACAAGCTTTTCATGCAAACTAAAAATTCACACGCAAGTTTGCCGCTCAGAAAAGCTACAAGTGATTCGGGTACAACTCGAAATCCCATGGTTTAAGTGAAGATGGGGTTTTGTCGATTTTTTGGGTGTGTTTTTTGAAAATATCTGCGTAGAAGAAAAATAAAATTATTGCTATGAGCAAAGATTCAGAACGTTATCTCTTGATTCTCGAAGACAGCCAGACCTTGGCTCATTTGGCACGTAAAAAAATAGAAGAACATACCCCCTATGTAACCGTCTGCGCAACCACCCTGGAACAAGCCCTGGCATTGCTTGAAAGTGGTCAATATGCCTTTGAAAAGGCCCTGGTTGATCTCACCCTGCCCGATGCTGCCGGTGAAGAAATTATTGATGCACTTCAGCCCTATCAATTGCATATGATTGTTATGACGGGCACCTTTGGCAAAGAATGGCGTGGCATTTTGCAAGGCAAAAATGTCGTGGATTATTTTATCAAAAATAAAATCAACAGCTATGACGAAGTCATTGCCTGTCTCAATCGCTTGGATCGCAACACCCAGGTTCAGATTTTGGTGGTTGATGACTCGATCAGCTACCGCAGCTTGGTCAAACGCATGCTCAGTTTGCAAAATTACCAGGTTTTTCAGGCCAGTTCCGGTGCTGAGGCGCTTGAAATGCTGGCTGCCAACCCCAATATTCAATTGGTTATTACTGACTATATGATGAAAGACATGAATGGCATCATGTTGACTGAAACCATTCGCCAGAAATACAAACCCCATCGCCTGGGGCTCATTGGTATTTCTGCGACCGAAGACCTCTCGCTCTCGGCTCAGTTTCTCAAGGCTGGGGCCTCTGATTTTCTGCGCAAACCTTTTACGGTCGAAGAGTTTAATTGTCGCGTAGAGCAAAATATTCAGCGCATGGAGCAATTTGAACTGCTGCAAAAATCGATTGATGTCAAAGATCATTTTTTGGGCATCGCTGCTCATGATTTGCGCAGTCCCATGGGGATTATTTACTCTTATTGTCAGCTCTTTCTGGGGGGGCGCTTGGGGGATTTAACCGAAGATCAAGAGAAGGTACTTTCCCAGATCAAAAAAACCACAGCCCAATCCCTCTCTTTGCTTGAGGGCCTTCTCGACATTACCGCGATTGAAAGCGGTCGTCTGCGTTTGCGTCAGGTTGAAGCGGATATTTTGCCCCTGCTCAACGAACGACTCGAATTGCAGCGCATGCGTGCTCGCGAAAAAGATATTCAATTGGATTTACACGTTCAGAGTGTGCCCGCTGTATCACATGACCCCGAGCGTTTGGGGCAAATTATTGACAACTTTGTCAGCAATGCAATCAAATATTCGCCCCTGAATAGCACAATTACAATTTCACTTTATGCCACCGATGAAAGTGTCTATCTTGGCGTGGAAGACCAAGGACCAGGGCTGTCGCCCCAAGAGCAAGAACGTCTGTTTAAACCCTTTGAGCGTCTCAATAAAAAGACCACCGCCGGTGAATCCAGCACGGGACTGGGGTTGGCGATTGTGCGTAAAATCGCCGAAAGTCATGGCTGGAAGGTGGGCTGTGTCAGTCAACTGGCTCAGGGCAGTACTTTTCAGTTATGGATTCCACTGGTGCCTTTGGCATCGTCCCTTCCTGCTGAAGTCACAACGGTGGCCTGAAACCTTTCCCATCGGGCCTGCCAAAATTTCCCGCCTCTCTTTGAGCCCCGTGTTATAATGCCCAAGATTGTATGACCAATAACTTGAGAAATAACTTGAGAAATAACTTGAGATTTGTTATTTGAGAAAGGACCCGTTTTCGTGGAAACAATTAAACTCAAACGTCCAGTCGCTATTAAAGCGATTGTGACCGAAAAATTCAAAACCGAAGCAACCAAAGAAATTCAGCAAGCACTGCAAAACTTTGACCTCGCGCTGCAACAGCTCGAATTCCAGGGCAAACGCGCTTTGGCAGATATCGACAAAGATCCTCAGATTCAACAAAAAGACGAAGCCAAGCGCCAGATTGGTGCTCAGGTAGATCAACAGCGCAACCAGATCAATGCCCAAAAAGCAGAGTTATTGCAACGCTTGAACATGATCTCTCAGTTGGAAATGGACAGCGAATTCCTGCAGGCCACTGTTGACAATTATGTCGACGTCAAAGTGGGAGATAACCTCTACGAAAAAATGTCCAATACTGAGGTTATTGTCAAAGATGGAATTGTTGTCGAAATCCGCGGACAAGAATAGCCCTTTCATTCTGATTGGCAAAGTCCTTGCGCCACATGGCATCAGGGGAGCGTTGAAGGTCAAATCCCTCAGCGACTTCCCTGAGCGGTTTTTTGAGCTTGAAGAAGTGTATCTCAGCCTCAACGAAACCCCTCAAAATCCCCGTTTGGTGCAGGTTGAATCGGTTCAACCGCTCAAAGGGGATCAGTGGTTATTGGTGTTGGAAGAGATTCCCGATCGCACCGCCGCTGAAAATTTGGGTAAACCCTTTCTGTGTGTGCCCCGTTCCCAGGCCATGGAATTGCCAGAGGATACCTTTTATGCCGAGGAATTAATTGGTTTTGAGGTTTACCGTGTAGAGGCCACTGCCTGGGGGGCCAAGTTGGGGGTCGTCAGTCAAGTGATTCAAGGTCAACAAGATTTGTTGGAACTGACCACCGCCGAAGGCAACACCCACTTTATTCCCTTTGTCAAAGCCCTGGTGCCCGAGGTCGATATCGCTGAGCGCCGTTTGGCTGTCCAGGTGATAGACGGCCTATTGGACCTTTGATGCGGCCGCTGATCTTTCAGGGACCTGTCTATGGGGCTTCCGGTTATGCAACAGCGGCCCGCCAATTTTTACTGGCTTTGGACAATTTGCAAGTCTGTGATGTGGCACTGCAGCCTTTGGTGTGGAAGAGCGGTTTTGATGCCGGTGAATCCAAAGACACCTTGCTGCGCTTGCAGGCCTTGGAGCGTAAATTGCCCGAAATCAACCGGGCTGAGGCCTGTCTTTTGCACTGGAGTGTGGCCAATGAGTTTGTTGGCCGCCAGGGCTGTGCCCGCGCGATTGGGCATACGGTTTTTGAAACCAATAGTTTGCTGCGCGAGTTTGTGATTGGCTGCAACCGCATGGACAGCGTGATTACCCCCACCCATTTTAATCAGACTCATTTTCAGCAGGCAGGGGTGGCTGTGCCAATCGGCTTGGTGCCTGAGGGTGTCGATACCCAGCGCTTTTCACCCATGGGTCCCCGGCTCAAAAATATTCCCCAGCGCTTTAGTTTTTTGTTTTTGGCACAATTGTCTTACCGCAAAGGTTTTGACCTGGTTTTAAAGGCCTTTTTGGAACTTTTTGCTCATCACGATGATGTGCAATTGCTCTTGCGTTGTTATATCCGCGATGGCTCTCCGCGTGATCTCGAGCAGGTCCGCCAATTTATCAGTGTCTTTCGCGAACAGGAACTCAAGGGGCTCAAATCGGGCCATGTCTATTTGCTGAGCAATGTGGCAGATGTACATTTGCCAGCTCTTTACCGCAGTGCAGATGTCTTATTGGCTCCCCATCGAGGGGAGGGGTGGGGGCTGCCGATTGCCGAGGCATTGTCTTGCGAAGTGCCTGTGATTGCCACCGGTTGGGGGGGGATTCACGAGTATTTGGGCCCCGAACACGCCACTTGGTTGAATTATCAATTGGAACCGATTCCTGCAGATATCCCTGAAATATTTTTGGGTGCCCATTTAAAACAGGCCCGCCATGAAGGCCATCTGCTGGCAGAACCAGATTATCAGCAGTTAAAATACGCTATGTGGGAAATGTACCGCAATTATTTTGTCTACAAAGCCCAGGCCATGCAAGCCCGTGAATTGCTTGAATCTTCTCTGACATGGTCTGACGCCGCCCACAAGTTTGTGAAATGGATGGAGTTGCAGCCATGAGTTCTTCCCCCCCAGCTTGGGTCAAATACACCCTCCTCTCCTTTGCCCTCTTGGCGGTGGGAGGGGGCTTTGCCTTTACTATTTCTGATAAGTGGCAGCCAGCTCCCTCAAAAGAAGCGGTGATTCCTTCCAACAGCGTTCCCCAATCAGGCAATCTGGAAGGACAAGATGCGCCGGCTTTTACACTCAAACGATTTGACGGAAAAGTGGTCAAACTCTCAGATTACCGTGGCAAAATTGTCTTCCTCAATTTTTGGGCAACTTGGTGTGAACCCTGCAAAGAAGAAATGCCCTCCATGCAGCGCTTGTACAAAAAAATGCAAGGCAGACCCTTTGAAATTTTGGCAATCAGTTTGGATCAAGGTGGCAAATCCGCTGTAGATGCCTTTTTAAAGCAAACAGAACTGCCCTTGACCTTCCAAATTTTGCATGATCCTGAACAGGCCACTTCAAAAAACCTCTATCGCACCACGGGAGTGCCCGAAAGCTTTATTATTGGAAAAGATGGTAAAGTAATCAAACATGTGATTGGCTCTTATGAATGGGATAATGCGCAAATTTCCGCTTACTTTGAAGGATTGCTTAAAAAAATCTAAAAAATATGACTTCTTTCCTTTGAAGGCAATATTTGTTTTTTTTATAGCTGCTTTTTCATTTTTTGGTTGTACGATGCCTTTGCCAGGCAATAGCAATAACGAAGTCAACTCGCTTTTGCCAAACAATTCAACCGGCATTCCCAATTCCTCCAGTTTTCAGAGCTTGTTTATCCCCTTACAAGATATTGGGGTTAGATTGGGCTTGCACAATGGCAGCAGCTTGTTTTATCTCGATCTAAATGCCTGTGGTGCAGATCCGCGTTGCACCAATCAACTGGCATTGCCGCTTAATTTGCTCGTGGCTTATCAATTTTTTTATTCAGATAATACCCCTGTATTGGGGCAGTTACCCGTTTTTAACCTGCCTGCCGCGGGAGAGAAAAACAGTCCATTTCGTCAGATCTGGCGTGTCATTGTGCCTGCTGGTTATGTTGCCAATACCATTCGGTCGTCCGAAGATCTGGCTGCCAGTCAGTTTCGCATTGAGAGCACCGGTCGGGCCTTTAATTTTCCCCTGGTGACAACAGCCAATGCAGCCAGTGTGAATTTAAATATCAAAAAAGCCTGGCAAAAAGCAGCGGAAATTCGCTACCTGGATTTGGGAGGAGTACCTTACTCTGCCAGCAATAATCAATTGGGGGTGGGGCTGATTTATTTTCTGCGCAACCGCGATAGCAGTGACCTGCCCAGTAACCCTGCCCCGATTCTAGACACCGTGCCAGGGGATTTGCTTTACAGCCCGATTCGCCAAGTTTTTCGGGCGATTTCTGAGAATCAGATTGAAAGTCAAGAAGGGGATCCTGCCCGTGGTATTCGCTCGCAAGAGGACCTCCTAAAGGCGGTGAATCAGGGGTTGTTTCGCTTGGAAGATACAGGGAGTTTTTTTAATTACCCGGTCTTTCAAGATGGGAATATCATTGCCCCTCCCGAAACCGAAGTCTATGGTTTGTATTTGGCTGTTTTAAAAACCTTGCCCAACTTACCCAATGCGGCCCATTATGCTTTGTGGAGTCGCAATCAAGAGCAAGAAAACCGACTGCTTTTGCGTTTCCGTTCAGGGGGCTTTGGCTTGTTCGATTTACAGAACCAACCGCAGGATATAGGCAAGCCGTTGTTCCGTTTTTCAGAGTCTGAATTGGCCAGTTTGAACACCTTTTTTGTGACTGTCGAAAACAAAGAAGAAAGCAGCCCCTCTCAAAGTATTATTTTGCAATCTGATGCCAACTCAGGCAGTTTGAAACGCACCCTGAGTCTTCCATTTCAAAATAATTATACGCGCTTGCAAACGGGCAGTTTTCTCTTGGCAACCCCCACTGATTCCATCGCAAATAATGGTGAATTTGGTCTTTGGTTTGCCAAACGGACCACGGCAGAGAGCGCTCAACCCCCTGTATCTCAAGAGTTAGAAACAGGTTTGGTTTTGTCTCTTCCGCCTGTGGGCTGGCTGTATCAGGGCTGGGTTTTGTACCGTCGAAATCCAGATCTGTGGCTGCCATTGGGTCGTTTCTCATCGGTGAATCAAGCGGATCAGGAAAATCCCTTTTCGGGCCTGCAAAAGGGCTACGATTTTCCGGGAGAAGATTTTTTTAAGAGCCCTCCTCCGGGAGTTACCTTTCCCTTTAATCTGCCGAGCAGTGGTGACAGCGAAGTGGTTTTGGCCTTACAACCTCAGAATGTATTGGTTGAAGCGCCCTTTTTTCCGCTGTTTCGTGCGGCATTAACCAAAGCCACCCCTGTTTATGCCAACCTCAATTTGCCACCAGTGGCCTTTTCTGAGCCTGAAATTCAGGTGGAGCTTCGTCCTGAGGCAAAGAGTCAGCCTTAAACTGTTAATTCTCTGTTTGAGCTTTGTTTTTTTTATGTTAAGTCCAACAAGGAAAGCAACCCATTCACAGAAAAGAATGACACGAGGGACCATATTTTTGTAATCCATCTGCAATTGACTCAAAAGAGAGGACTTCCCCCCCTATGGATTTTAACCGTCTTGCCAGTGGCCTTGATGCCGGTATCAGCAAACAATTGGCAGAACAACTGCTTGCCAATCAACTTTTCCGCGATGCTGCCGTCAAAGCCAATCGTCCAGAAGAAGACACCACGACTCAGGCTCAAACAGCTGCAAATACGGGCTTAGATAATCTTCTCAATGCCCTTTCCAATACCTTAAATCAAGCCGTGAATGCCGCAGATGAACCCGACGAATCGGATGCCCCGGCCTCCAGCGGTGATTATTCTACTGAAAGCCTTGAAGCCTTGATGCACCATCCGCTGATGGACAAAGTTCTCAGCCAGATGTCGATGGAAGATGCTTTGGGTATTCGTGTGCTGCTCGGACAGGTCGATGCAGATGACGCTGAAAATATTGTGGGTCTCTTAAACTCCGTCTCTTCCGCCTCTGTTCAAAAAATCGAGGGCATTCTGAAAAATTTGAGTTCTGAAGATATTCAAAAGGGCGTTGACTTTTTTCAAGCCCTGTTTGCCCCTGATGATGATACTATTTTTGCTCAAAGCGGCAATTTTGATGTTTTCTACAACAGTGCCAATGTTCGCACGGTTTTGGGGGCTGATTTGGATGCCTTTATTGGAACCGCTTATCAGGTCACCCGCAAAGGCGGCGACTTTGGTTCGTTTATGCAGGCTGGCACTGAGGTGTTGCAAAAAGGCGATTACGATGATTTCCGCCGTTTCTTACAGGTCAGCAGCTTGGTGGCCTTGCAGAATCAAAATCTCCAAAAATTCTACGATTTTGGCTCTCAAATTTTAGACCAAAGCCCCAATGACTATAGATCGGAAGAGCGTC
>JBFWRL010000151.1:0-13895 GCA_050248915.1 Candidatus Sericytochromatia bacterium | reverse complement strand
CAGCACCGCAATGCAAGCCGATCTGGTTTCTCTGCACGAAGAAGAAGCCCTTTACAGCGAAGCCAACACCGAAGCTGCAGACAGCGGAATCAGCACCAAAGCCCTGAACATCCCTGCCCGTGGCGAAATTTCTGCCACAGCCAACCTGGGTCTGGCCCGTCCGGCCAACACCACTGTCGCCGCTCAAGCCCGTGTGCGCCGCGCCCTGGCCAACGACAAAGCCAAAGAAGCCCGTATGCGTGCCCAAAACAAACTCAAAGCCAAGAAAGAAAACCTGGCCACCCTGCGTGCCCAGTTCAAAGCATCTGGCGCTGTCACCGTCAATGAAGACGGCACCATCACCATCAATCCCGAACAGTTTAAAGTTCAGGCCAAAGCCGCAATTGCCAAGAAAAAAGAAAACATCGAAGCCCGTCTCGCCAAAGTCAAAGACAAATTGCAAGCAGCCAAAGAAGTGGCCAAAGAAAAAGCTGAAAAGCTGCGCCGCAAAAATAACGTGGTTCGCACCAGCGATGTCGACAAAGTCACCAATGCCGATGGCAGCGTGACTGAAACGGTCAAAATTGAGTTTGAAAATACCCGGATTGGTCTGAAACGCAATACCTACCTGATGCGCACCACCATGAGTGGTAAACTCGTCAGCCTCGACTTCAAACTGGATGTGGCTCATAAAAACTATACCCGCATGGTACATCGCACCGTAACCGTCAATGCTGACGGCAGCCGCAATGTCTCAATTGAGTCCACCACCACCTGGACCGATAAACGCAAACGTGAAGTGAACCAGGAACGGGTTGTGGCTGCAGACGGCTCTGTGACCGGCACCGGCACCATTACCTGGACCGGCGCTGATGGCAAAACCACCACCCGCAATCTGACCGTTGGCGTCAGCGCCGCTGGCGATGTGACCAGCTCTTGTGCTGATCCTGCCACCAGTACCGAAGTGACTGTGGAAGAGCCCGCCACCACCCTGGCCAGCGCAGAAACCACTGCCACAGTGACGGTTGAAGTGGCCGCTACACCAGCAGTGCCCGCCACCCCAACAGAGCCCGCCACTCCGGCCGCCCCCGCCGAAGAAACAGCAACAGAAGTGAACCTCGAAGCTGAAGCAGAAGTCCAAGCAGAAGCCACCAGCGAAACCGCTGCAGCTCCCGCTGAGACAGCTGCCACCCCAGCGGCTTAAATTTCACGCCCCTGATTTTACGACCAGTGCGGAGGGTCTTCGGACCCTCCTTTTTTCTTGGCTTTTGACAGCTGGGGTATACTGAAAATCACCACTCCAACAAGGAAAAAGCCATGTCAAACCATCCTTCCCCCCTCTTTGATCAAGAAGTCTGGCAAAGTGTGCCGGGATTTGATTTTACCGACATTACCTACCACCGGGCCCGCACCCAGGGCACTGTGCGCATCGCCTTTAACCGTCCAGAGGTGCGCAATGCCTTTCGCCCCCACACGGTCGATGAACTCTTTCAAGCGCTCGAACACGCCCGCCAATCGAGTGATGTTGGTTGTGTGCTGCTCACAGGCAATGGCCCCTCCCCCAAAGATGGGGGCTGGGCCTTTTGTTCTGGAGGAGATCAGCGCATTCGCGGCAAAGATGGCTATAAATACGAGGGAGATCCCGGTCAAGCAGATCCCGCTCGGCTCGGCCGCTTGCATATTCTCGAAGTACAGCGACTGATTCGCTTTATGCCCAAAATTGTGATTGCCGTGGTACCCGGTTGGGCCGTGGGTGGCGGGCACAGCCTACATGTGGTCTGTGATCTGACCCTGGCCTCAGCAGAACATGCGATCTTCAAACAGACCGATCCCGACGTGGCCAGTTTTGACTCCGGTTATGGCTCGGCGTATTTGGCGCGGCAAATTGGCCAAAAGCGGGCCCGTGAGATCTTTTTCTTGGGACTGGATTATTCGGCCCAAGAGGCCTTTGAAATGGGCATGGTCAACAAAGTTGTGCCCCATACCGAATTGGAAAAAGTCGCCTTGGAATGGGGACGTCTGATCAATGGCAAATCCCCCACGGCTATGCGCATGCTCAAATTTGGCTTCAATCTGCTCGACGACGGTTTGGTTGGACAGCAGCTCTTTGCCGGAGAAGCGACCCGTTTGGCCTATGGCACCGACGAGGCCCAAGAGGGGCGCGACGCCTTTTTGGAAAAACGCAAACAGGATTACAGCGAATTTCCTTGGCATTATTAAAAAAAATTGTTTAGAGTGTGTGCTGCATAACTGCTCTGGATCTGCCAGTGGGATTAAACTGCTAAACATAAACCCACACTATTCTCACTCAAACCTCTGGATCCACAATTGGCTCTGGAGTGGTTTTTGACCTGCAAAGGAGCATCTCATGGCAGAACCCCTGATCTATACCGCTGAAAGTCCCGAAAGCTGTTTTCCCTTTTTGGGAACCCAGGGCCAGAATCTCTGGCAGATGGCCCAAAAGGGCTTGCCCGTCCTTCCCTGGTGGGCCTTGAGCCCCACCCCTTTTAAGCAGATCTGCAATGAAAACGAGGAACAGCTGCAAAAACTACTCGCACGGATCAATTTACAATCGCGCCTGAGTTTGGAACAAACCAGCTTTCAACTGGTGCAAATGCTCAAAGAATGGCCTTTGCCCAGTGCCCTGCAAAACACACTCAATCACGCCCTGCCCAATGATGGGATCTATTCGCTACAAGCGTATATTGTCAGTGAAAATGCAGATCTTAAAAATCTCAGCCAAAAAATTGAGACTCACACCTGTTTGCCCCGCCAGGCCCTGGAAGACAGCCTAAAAAGCTGCTGGGCCAGCCTGTTTCGCGAAGAGCTGATGTTGGCTTTAGATGCCCAAGGGCTCTCGCCGACAGATATCCCGCTGCGGATCTTAATTCAAAAAATGATTCCCAGCCGGGCCTCGGGACAGGTCTTGACGGTGCACCCCCAAGGTGATTTAAATGAACTCTTGATCCACGCCACCTACGGTCTCAAAGAAGATGCAGCCAGCCCCTTGGTCGAAAGTGAAAACTATCTCTACCTGCGTGAAAGCCAAAGCTGGGATCTGCAGGTAAAGGAAAAATGGGAACAGTGGGTGCCCGCTCCCGAAGGGGGCATGACCTTGAGTCAGGTGCCGATTCAGTTGCGCAGCCAAGCCATTCTCAACCGACCGATGCGTGAGGCCTTGGTGGAGTTGGCCTTGAGAACCGAAAGGCTCTACAAACACCACCAAGCATTGGAGTGGACCCAAGACGCCAAAGGGCAGTTCTGGCTGATGCAAACCCGACCGCTGACCAGCATTCCCAAGGGGAAAATCACGATTTTTGCCCAATATGCCTTGGCCAAGCGCTATCATGGCATCACCTCGCCGCTGACCTATTCCCATTTGCGTCGCCGCACGACTGAAATTTGGGGCCAGGCGCTGGCCCGACTGGGTTTGCCCACAGAACAAAAGTCAGAATACCAAAGTGTTTTGGAACATTTGCTCGGCCATTTGGATGGCCGGGTCTATTACCATCTCGGCCATTGGCAGCGCCTGTTTCAATTGTTGCCTGGAGAAATCGCCGATCTGCCGATTTGGGAGAAGTGGCTGAGCTTAGAAGGCCCCCTGGAACACGCCCCCCTGCCCCCTTTGGAATGGGGGCCCTATAGCCGGGACTGGTGGAAGTTCAGCCAGCGCTGGAAACCTTTTCGGAAACATCAGGCCCAGGAAATGAACGCCTATCTGAGCAGCCGCCAAGCCCTTCACGAAAAACTGAAAAACCAAGATTGGTCGGCATTGGATCCCCATGATTTGCTGGCACTTTACAGCCAGATCTGCGCCGATCTACAAACAAAACAAGAGGTGCCACTGCTCAATCTGGGCCTGCTCAGGGTATTTGCCAGTTTGAGTCAATCGGCCTTGGGCCGCGCAGGGATTGAACAGCCCGAACAGCTTTTAGCGGATTTGCTGATCAGCGAACGAATGGCCTCCCAATACAGCGCCTTAGAGGCTCGCCAACAATTGGCCGAACCCTTAAAAGCCGATCCCGATCTACATGATTTTATTCTGCGCCACCAAGACGATCCTGATTTGGTCAAACGACTTCGCTACAGCCGGTTTGAGCAGTTTTATGGCCAGTTTAATGCCTATCTGGATAACCACGGAGCATCCACCCCTGCCAGTGATAAATTAGAGGCCATTCCTCTGCACGAAGCGCCAAGCGCCCTGATCAGCGAGCTGTTAAAGCTGCGAGAAACGCCCCAGAATCTGGCCGAATTGCGAGAAGCCGATACCACACTGCGCAACACAGCAGAAAGACGTTTAAAACAGGAAAGCCGTCTGAGTCCTTTTTTGCAGGCGGGGTTAAACCACTGTCTTAAACAAACGCGGCGCAGTCTCCAATACCAACTCTTAGCGGAACGAGAAGAGCTGCGTATTCTGGGCCAACTGCGTCAACTCTTTAATGCCCTGGGGGAAAAACTGGTTGAAGCCAGTGCCCTGAGCCATCCCCGTGAGGTCTTTTTGCTCAGCGTAGAAGAGCTCAAAGCCTTTGTTTACGGCCATGGAGGAATTCCCTCTCTCAAGGCCCGTTTACAAGAGCGGGGAGACGAAGCCCGGGCCTGGGAACACCGTCAACCCAGAGCCTATCTGCGCACGCAGGGCCCCGTCAGCCTGAATCAGATTCCTCAGCAGCGCACCCAAACACAGACAGGTTTAGCGGCAGACAATTTCGGCACGCAAAAGCCAGAAGCCCTTTTCCAGATGGGCCTGTACGGCAATACAATCTGATTCCGGATGGGCCTGGGCCACGACAATCGCATTGAGCGCTGCGCGCAGGCGCTCGCGGACCTGCTCAATGCGGTCTGCACCTTCGTCATTTTGGGGCGTAAGCAGCTCCACCCATTTGAGCTGACCACTGAGACGCTCACTCCCACCTGGCCATTGCTCACTGCTGAGCTGGGTCAATTGAGGAAAAGTCTGGCGCAACTGGGTTTCTAGGCTGTTGGCCGTGGCCCCAGTCGACGACGGACCGGCAGGCGGCGGAGTGGCTGGGGGAGGTGTGGATTCGGGTTGCTGTATCAGCTGTGAACATCCTGTGGATAAAAGCACAAGCAGTGCCAACGTCTTCATCTATTGCAGGCCATCAAGAATGGTGAAGATTGCGCGGAGGCTCAGCATCTTCGGGGTGGGCATTGATCAAACGGATCGCATATTGCAAGACAAAAGCCACATCGTCGTCTGTCAATTGGGGATATTTGCGCACGATATCACGGATATTTTTTTTCTGGATAAATTCTTCGAGAATCAGCTCCAGAGAGAGGCGAACCCCAGAAAGACAGGGTTTTCCATTCAAAAAGCTGGGGTCGCTGACAACATGACGCATAAGGAAGTAGTATCTCTTTTTTGAGCTGGTATATAATTATAATAACATGAATAAAAATCAGGCCAAAAAATGAGTTCCCAAGCACTGCAAAAGACCTTTCAACCGCTTGAGTGCATCGGCACACCCTATGAACGAGGAAAAACCCAAGGCCAAGAGCTGGAGCGAGCGATTGGACTGTGTTTTAACGCCTTCTTTCAGTCGGATACCTTTGCCCTGCTCAAGCCGCGCTGGTTGCCCCAATCTTTGGCTGTGCGTCTGGCATCTTGGCAATCCCAAAAACAGTTTGTGCCCTATTTACGCAAACATTACCCGCATTATCTCGAACAAATGATGGGCATGGCAGAGGGCAGCAAAATCCCCCTCAACCGCTTTGCCTTTGTCTGCGCGGCCGAAATTTTGTTGGCCGCTGTGGATTTTCAATTGGGGGCCTGTTCTTCGCTCGCCATTCCCAGCGCTTTTTCGGCCAGCGAAGAGCCACTTTTGGTCAAAAATTTTGACTACCCCTTTTTCTTGCGCTCTTCGAATTTGGTGCGCAAGACCAAACCCAGCGAAGGTCTGGCCTCGCTTGAATTGACCATGACCCCGTTAAGTGGCTGCCACACGGGGGTCAACGAAGCCGGTGTGGCCATTACCTATAATTATGGCTATGGCCAAGACAAACCCGAACACTGGCTGCCGATCACCCTGCGGGTCCAAGAGGCCCTGCGCACCTGCGAGAGCGCCCAGGCCGTGATCGACTTTTTTAAAACCGGCTTGCAGGCCGGGGGCGCGATCATGACCGTCTTGGACGAAAAAGGTGAGATGTTTTTATTGGAAATTTCTTCGAGCCGGGTCGAGGCCAAACAGATCAACCAAAATCTGCTGATCGCCACCAACCACTACCAATTGCCCAGTCTGCTCAGCCACGATATCCCGGTCAACGCCTATTACACGCCCCAAAAAAGTGTGCCCGAACTGGCTGGCAAACGGGTGCATGAATCTTCCGAGGCCCGTTTTGATCGCCTACACGAATTGACCGGCACCAAAATCCAGTTTCATGAAAGTGATCTCAAAAACTATTTCAGCGATCACCACCGCCACGGCCAGGGCAACGACAATACCCTCTGTCGCCATGGCGAATATTTTGAAACCACCTGCTCTGTGGTGATCAAACCCCGCAGCAGAGAAATCCATGTGGCCTTGGGCAATCCTTGCGAAGAGCCGTACCAGATCTGCCGTTTAAATTAAGCGCAGACTCAAAAAGAAAGACGGGGCCATGAACACAAGACATTTGGCTGAATTATTTGCCCTGAATGGCCCTTTGCCCATTTATTGCATCCACCCCAGCCCGCAATGGGCCCCCCTGGCCTTGGGCCTGATTCTGGGACATGCCGCCCAAAGTTTAGATCCGCGCCGATTTGATGCAGCTCCCCGCTTTGCAGCCAATATCAGCGAATTGCAAATTCTGATCGACCAACATGGCCCCGGCATCTGCCTCTTCTCCAATTATATGTGGACCCGCGTGGCCAATTTAGAGATCTCGCGCTGGCTCAAGCAGTATTCTCCCCTCTGCCTGACTTTACATGGTGGCCCCGATACCCCCGCCTATTTTGAGACCTGTCAACACTTTTTGCAGTCCCACCCCGAGGTGGATCTGGCCATTCACGGTGAAGGCGAAGAGACTGTGAGTGAACTCTTAAACAGCCTGGCGCAAAACCCTGTTTGGCCCAAAGAAGTGGCCGGACTGGGTTTTCTGGCGGATAAAACCCTGATCAAAACCCCCGCTCGGCCCCGCAGCGCAGATCCCAATCGCTTTCCCTCCCCTTATCTCAACGGCATTTTTGAAGCGGTGGACTACCCGCATTGGAATTCAGCAGCCATCGAAAGCAACCGGGGCTGCCCTTACGGTTGTACTTTTTGTGATTGGGGCTCTGCCACCTTGCAAAAAATCCGCCTCTTTGATCTCGATCGGGTGGCCGCTGAGATCGACTGGCTGGGCCGTCATGGTGTTGCTGAGCTGTGGATCACCGACGCCAATTTTGGCATTTTTGAAAGAGATGTCGAAATTACCCGTTTGATCTGCGAAACCAAAGCCAAATATGGCTCACCCACCCGGATCGTCACCAATTATGCCAAAAACACCAAAAAGCACTTGGTGGAGATCATTGAAATGCTGAGTGATGCCGGTTTGATCAGCAATGGCATTGTCTCCCTGCAGACCCGCGATCCTGGCACCCTCAAAGCCGTCAACCGCACCAATATCAAAACCACAGAATACGACAAATTGCGCAAGGCCTTCGAAGACAAACACCTGCCCATGAGCACCCAATTGATGATCGGCCTGCCGGGCAGCAGCCGCACCTCGTTTAAACAGGATCTGCGCTTTTGTTTTGAGCAAGACATTGAGGTGCAAATTTTTCGCACCGTGGTGCTGCCCAACAGCCCCATGGCCGCCCCTGAGTACCAAGCCGCCTGGGAATTGCGCCACGACGAAGCAGGCATGTTGGTCTCCACCAAAGATATTTCTGAGACTGAGATGTTGCATATTGAACAATTGGCAAGGCTCTTTCGCTGCACCCATGCCTACGGCCTGTTTAAATATTGGCAGAGCTGGCTGCAATGGGAATACGGCGTGGACCCGATCGACTATCTCGACCAATTGCTCGAAGATCTGCCCAATTTAGCAGACAAGACGTGGCTGCCCCGCTTGATCGACCGAGAGTCTCCGCCTTTTGACGTGATCCATACCCACCACAGCCTGCGGGAGGCCCTGCGGCGTGACAATGCCTGGGCAGAACTCTACCAGGAACTCAAAGTCTATACCCTGATGCGCTATCCCGCGATCCCGGATAGCCCAGAAATGGATTTGGTGCTGGAATTGCAGACCGCACTGATGCCCGGCCAAGGCCGCCAATGGCCACACCACCTGCCACTGGCCCACGACTTTGCAACTTATTATTTTGAGCACCGCAAAGAGGCTCAAAGCCCGCCTTTGCAGAGCTATCCCGCCACAGTGCTGGAAATCAACGACCCCCTGGGCCTCTCAGAAGAAGAGCTGCGCATGGGCCACCGCGTCAAAGGCCGCCCGGCTGCGGTCTGGGAATTGGAAAGCTTGCTGCTGCTTGGTTCTTCGAGCGAGCGAACCCTGAGTTTAAAACATCCAGCTTAAGTGACACGGCAATTAGCCGAACACAGGAAGCAGGCTATAGAGTCACCGAATCCAGTCCGTGGCGATTTCTGCTTCACTCAGATTTAGAGCATTCGCAATCTTGTATAAAGTTGTCCGACGAGGCATGGACGTACTATTGAAGAAACGGCTAAGTGATGGCTGTGGGATGCCTGTTGCCGTAGCAAGCTGCGAGACGCCTCCCCATTCATCGACCTTGTTTCTCAATCCCTGCTTGAATGCTTGGATCTTTTGGGTAATACCTTCAAGATTTTCAAAACGGACATAAGGTCTTTGGCTAACTCGACTTGGGGCTTCAATTCCGTCATCAATCGCTTCTTGGATGTCGGCGATGATTGCATCCTGCTCTTCGGGGTTTTGTTCATCTCTCCACATCAGCATTAAATCAACTGTACCTTCATAATTACGGGCATGCTGAACTGCTCCATCAATAAAATCAGGTGTTAATCCAGAATTGCGCATCAACGTAGCAACAGCATACACTTCAGCCATCTGTTCTGATGAAACGCTTGATTCAATTACGCTGCTCATGGCAATATCCCTCTGAATTGATATTTCCTCAAAACAATATCCTGAATATGGTTTTTCAGATTTGCTGCTTCTCTTTTATCTGTTGAGTCACTATTTTTAACATAAGCCCGGCATAAAAACGCTTGGGCTCCCAAAATTGCAACTGATAATCTCAATTGCACGTTTCCAGAACCCAAATTGTGCCATTTCATTTTGAACCCATTTCGCACATTGTTTCCGGATCGATCAGTAGATGGCCCCCAGAAATTACTTTGAGAGAATGCAATGTCATTGGGAAAATCGTTTAATCTTTGAACATCCGGACGAATGATGTCTCGGTATTGCTCTTTCGTGAATTGATGTTGGCCAACAAGATCGAGATAACTGGACAATGCCCACTCAGTGATAATCACTTGCATTTAAATATTACCTCGATGCTACAAATATAACATTTCATAACATTTTAAATCAATGAAAAAAGTTGAATTAAAATTTCAGGATCCATCATCCCCGCTTATGTGCGGCCTTACTTCATCTGTGTGTTGATGAGGTCTTTTTATAAAAATTTAGGGACTTGGCGTGCTGCTGGGAGTGGGCGTTGGTTCAGTGGGTTTGGAGAGATGAAGGGTGATTTCTGTTGTTGTGCAATTCGGATATTTGGGACTACACCCAGGATATATGTCAGTGCTCAGCTTAAAATTTTGCTGAGCCAACACATCACCAGCAAGGTTTCTTAAAATCACCTGAACTTCCTTCTCTTTGATTCCCCAGAAAACAAGTTCATTAATATCAATACGTTGAATGTCTTCTGGTTTCAAAAATACAGGGAGTGGCAGTTTATGGGACGAAGGTGTTGGGGAGGGAGAAGGTGCCGTTGATTTACTGGTGCCTGAGCAATAAAATCCCATGTTCCCCTGTATGTCATCTATTACTTTTGATGGTTCCTGTGGATGGAAATTACATTTACGTGTCATGATCGTTTTTGTTTTGTCCTTAATTTCAATCTGCACACTTTCTTTAACAGGCGGGTCCAAACGTATATTTAAAAACTGCCCCATGTTCTGACATGGAGCACACTGCATTATTTCTTGTTCAGATACGCCACATGAAATAAGAAAGGTAAACAGAATACAAAGAGAACTTCGCCAGAACATCTTAAAATCCATTTCTGACTTTTATCCTTTTCTGGGGTGTCCACTTTTTTAGGTAAAGGTCAAGGTCATTATTTAGCCTTTCTTTGTAATTGCTCCCAATGTTTCTTTAAGAAACGGTGTTCTGTAGCTGAAAAACCAAGCTCTCCATGCAATTGAATATACGCTTGAACTTCTTCTTTTTTTAATTTTTGCTCTTCGGCCTTATCATACATGTAGCTGTATATTTCCCCATCCACCCTTTCTAGATAGAAACCATCAAAATCAGGATAAACTATCCGCTGATGCTCTTGATGCCAACTGATAACAGGAGATTCTCCGGCCTCATTGATCTGAGTCGTATCCAAAACATGTTGAAAATCATTTTCCTGATCTATCAAAACATACTCATCAGGAAGATCTTCATAATTTCTAAGATCATAGGTCACAAAGACAGAACTGGTTTCTTTGAGTTCTCCCGTTTCAGTCAATTCAACCCCAAAAATCGGGGTCTGGGTATTGAGATGAATATGCTCCAAATAGTATCTGTAAGTCGGAGGAAACACCATCTCCAGTTCTTTTTCTGCAGCCTGAATGGCCGAAAGTGGGCATTTTTTCTCTCCCACCCCCAGAATCTGTCTTTCTAACTCAAAGGCCTTGATTAATTTTTCAATACTCATAGTCGCGAAGGCTTCACCCTTAAAATCTTGGCTGTGTTTTTTATTTGCCCTGTTTTCTTTGCCTTCTGCTTTAAGTGTAAACCGCTCTGCTCAGATGTCCACTTTTTTTAGGTGAAGGTCACTCTGGGGATTTCTCTAAAACTGGAGAAGTGATTGGAGAGATGATTTCAGAGAGAAAGGTCAGAGTGCTTAGGAAATCCAACTTTCATTCCCAATACTGGTGAATTTTTCTGAAATCGGAGATAAAAAAGGGTCACCAGATTTAATCACCTGCATCCCTGGTGTAAAGCTCCAAACATAGCCTGAATCACGATCTATGGCCTGATCCAGACAGTGCATTACCCCAAAAACATGGGGATTGTGGGGGAGGGCATCATAGTAGAAGATAAAACAATTTTCTTCAAACTCACCTTTTTCGGATAGCAATGCAGAAAATGAAAGCTGGAGAAGGTTTTGAATCTCCTGTACATCATATCTGAAACTATAAAAATTGAGTACGAAAGCATTGCCCACATCGTGGATAAGCTTTAGATTTTGCTTTTTGAGGGGCTCGCTATGATCATAAATGAAAAATCCAGTACAGAAATACATAGAGATTACCTTGTAAACGGGTTTGATTCAAGTTTATTTGGCAGGGGGGAGAAAAAAGGATGCGCACCCAGTTTGTCTGACAGTGGCGAAAAGAATGGATCTCCACTATAGAACGTTCGAGCTAGCCCCGGTGATAATGTTATGGTATACATCCAATTTTTATTTTCATCGCTATCGTGGCAGTAAAAAACGCCCCAAGGAGTTACACCTGCTCCTATGCCTAAAAAAAGTATTTGCTGTAATTCGTCTTCAAAGGTCCCCTTTTGATCCAGAATAGCGAAGAGGGAGTGTACCGTTGTATCTTCTTCTTTGTGTCTCATACTGGATATTTTTACATCGTTAAATTTTGTCTGAAGAGAATGCCAATGTTCGAAAAAGATGTCGATCTTTAGGTTTTCGTAGGACGTGTCGGTCAGGGTAAAAAAGCCTGAACAGAAATAAGCCATTTAATAAAGATTCTTCCTGATTTATACATAGTTTAAGGGTTGTGTTTGCCCATTAATTTCAATAATACCAGTGACACCTAATCGCTGGGCGTAGAGAGATAATTGTTCTGCTATTTTGCCACTAGCTTCTGGATTGGCCGAATGTCCAAAATAGAAGTAAACTTGACGTTTTGTTTCTTTTGCTATTACCATATCGCGAATGGTTTGTTTTCTTTTGTCGCCCCTAAATTCTCCACTTGAAGGCACTGCTGCCATGGCTTCTCCAATCCAATGTTCAGAGATGGCATCCATTTCTTGATTCTTACCTGAGCCGAAACCCTGGAAGGTTGCATTTGTTCGCACAGTTGCCCCACCCTCTAATTGAGACAATTTTTCAGCCAATTTTTTTTCGTGTGAATCTCCTGGCTGATTTGTAGATATAATTTGCCCCAATTCGATACTACTGTAATAAGAAACCAATTGATCAAATGAAGATTTACACACTGCTTCATTTTCTGCTTCAGGCATCTGTTTCAATACGGATTGTAACAATGCTTCGGCAAATCGAAGGTCTGAAATAGTATAACCTTTGGGAGATTGGGGACTTGTTCCACTTCTTACTGCTCTTACATATACTTGTAGATCTGCTTTTATTTCGAAAAGCTCTTGAAGACTGTAATTAGGAAGACTTTTAAGAAATTGACGTCCATCGATCACACCATTCACTAAACGTCCATTAACAGGAATTTGAGATGAGGATGTAGTCAATATATTTGCATAGTTGAGCCGTGCCCCTCCTGAGTTCTCGTCTTGAATTCTGAATCCACCATTACTTTGAGGTTGACTACTTGCGGGTTGACAAAGGTCTTCTTCTTCTTCTGGAGTCGGTGTTGGCGTAGGTGTTGGCGTAGGTGTAGCACTCGGAGTTGAGGTAGGAGTTGGGGTAGGACTGGGCGTAGGCGTTGGGCTTGGAGAAGTACTAGGACTAGGGGAGGGCGTAGGAGTCGGTGTAGCACAGTTCTTGGGATTGCCTTTGCAGGGGACAGGAGTTGGCGTAGGGGTTGGTGTTGGACTCGGGGGAGGAGGATTATCTGTAGGAGTGGGACTCGGGGCGGGAGTTGGACAGGTAGCAGGAACGCCATTCCTGACATAAACAGCATAGTCATAGGAATGCCCCTGTTCATCACGAAGATTCAGATTGTATTGTCCATCTTTGGTGCTAGAAAAAACACCGATCCCAAATCGCTCGTTATGTAATCCTGGCACACCAGGCGTGATAGCCGTTAATGTAACGGTTCGTGGCGCAAAGAGAGATTGACAACTCTCTGTTCCTGTAATGGTAATGGTAATCGTGGTATCTCGATCATTAGGCATATAAGCATCGAAATACCACATGAGGGAGCCAAATCCCCATTGCGTACCGACTATATTACCGAATTCTGCAAATACTGGAGCAGCAAGGAATTCTTGAATTCGAAAATCTTCAAGTGTATTTAGTTTAGAGCCCAGACGTGTAAATTGGATTTCTTGGGGGCGCTCATACAGATTCATCGGGCTTGTTACATTTGGTTTTGTCTGCGTTGGTATTGTGGAACTTTGAGGAGAAAGACAGCTTGTCATAAGTGTGCTGAGGAGAGAAATAGTCCCGTATTTCCTGAAAAACGAAGTGTTTAATTTTAAAGAAATTTTTTCAAAACTCATCATCGCTAAAAGCCCCTTTAAGTACGAAAATATTAAAATAGTGTGATTTAATGTGAAAATACACAAGCCACTTTTTCTTTAAAAACAAAATTTGCTCAATACATAAACGGTTATAGCACACAAAAAAAATCTGTATATCACCCACTTGGGTGATGCCCAATTTTGCTTTTTTGAGGGGCATTTTAGAGCAGTTCAGAGAAAAATGATCGGTCTGAAACAATTGTGTTTAGAGCCTTTTAGAGAATCTACAAAATGTAATATTTTAGAAATTTGACCCTATTTTTGAAATGTAACGGATTGTTAATTTTTCTATAAATCTTCGAAAAAACAGCATAAAGTGATGTATCACCTGA
>JBFWRL010000150.1:0-14007 GCA_050248915.1 Candidatus Sericytochromatia bacterium | reverse complement strand
TAGCTGCTTGAATCACTTGCAGATCTCTTGCCTCAAACAGCGCGCTAGGGATTTCATAGCCCCTATGTCTGAGCAAATGGCATTCGAGCTGGCGCGCCAGGGCCTCCCGATCGGTTGCGGTCGATTCAAAGACCAGATTGCCACTTTGGATATAGCTGCGAATCTCAAAAAACCCCAATTCAGCCACAGCTGAACGCAATTCGGCCATTTTGACAATGCGCTTGCCACCGACGTTGATGGCCCTGAGCAAAGCGAGATATTTCATTCTGATACTTTCTCCATTGATGGGCTCTGAGACGGGGGAATGGGCCAAACAAAGGTCTCTGGTCTTAAACACAGGTCAGGATTTTCGCCCTGCAAGAGCCCCTGGTAAATAGCCCAAAGATTGGATCCAAGGGGAAAGCGAAACGGTTGGGGTTGCAGCCGTGCCTCGGCCAATTTGAGCGCCAGGCCCACTGCTTCGGACAGCATTCCCGCTGGCAAGACCTTGTTGTGCTGGGCTAAAATTTGGGCAAAAATCGCTTCTTGTTCGGCAAAGAAAGTCGGTAGAGCCCCACTTGAAATCAAGCCCGTGAGCAGAAAATCTTCGACGGTCAGCCAAACTTTTTGGCCCTGGGCCCAGAGCCCGACGCAGAGTTCAGGCTCACCGATTTGGATCGCTGCGGCTTTTTGGCGCAGGAAAGCCAAAAGAGGAGAGGTGATCTCACCCTCAGCATGGTCCAAATAACCCTGAAAGATCTCGGCAAAAGTCAGGCCTGTCAAACCGTGTATCAGCAAAAGGGGCAATTGCAATAAATGGCGATTAAAATAGAGCAATTCATAGAGCCAAGCCAAAAGACGCATTTCGCACCAGTCAGCGCGGCTCATGCTGCTGCTGGCAATCAACATTTCCTGTTTTTCTTGTATATCTGTGCCTGTTCCAGCCAAGGGCAAAAATGGCTCATAAGGCGCTTTATACGGCTGCCAAACCGTTTGCAGGGCGTATTGTTCGCGGTAGTCTGGCTGGCTCATCGGGGCGTTGGGCAAGAGATAGACAGGATAAAACTTGATTTGGTTGTGTTGCCCTTCTGCGATCACCTGGGAAATACAGGCGGCAAACGATGCGCGGGTTTCACCCGGCAGGCCAATCAGCAGGTCGGTATAAGTGGGGATGGCTTCCGCGCGAAAGCGCCGCTGCAAACTGCGGTAGGTTTCTAACGAGATATTTTCGCGCTTGACCTGTTTTAAGGCCTCGGGGGTAACCGTCTGCAGCGAAAGGGTCACGGTCTGGCTCAAACCACTGCCACACAGCATTTTCTGGATCTGGAAGGCACGTTCAGTGGCATTTTTGGTGTTTTGCACATAAAACAGTTTGGGAAATCGCTGTTCTCGGGCGGTTTTCACCATGGTCTCAGCCAAATCTAAATCGCGGGGCAAAAGGCCAAAATTGGCATCACAGCAATAGACCATCTGAATCTGATGGCGGGCAAACCAGGCCATTTCTGCATTCAGACGCGCTTCGGGGAATTGAATCACCTTGCTCTGGGTCGCTGAGCCCCAATCGCAAAAACTGCACGAAAACGGACAGCCCCGGTTGGTCTCCCAAAGCGCAATCCACTCCTGGCCCGGTTGGGCTTTGAACAGTGGATCAAAAACCCCAGCCAAATAAGGGGAGGGAAAATGGTCCAAATTGCGGCTGCGCGGGGCCTGTGCTGTGCTCTGAAAGCCCCCTTCCGCGTCTTTAAAACTCAAGCCCGGCAGATCACGCCAGTCGCGGCTGGGCAGGCGCTCCAACAATGCCAGAAAGGCCATTTCCCCCTCGCCATGGACGCAGGCATCCACCCAGGGATAGGCCTGCAAAAAATCGTGGGCCCGGTCGGGCACGTGAGGCCCGCCAAAGACAATCAAAATATCCGGTTTGGCCTGTTTGAGCAAATGGGCCAAGGCCAGTGAATATTCACTGTTCCAGACATAACAGCTAAAACCCACCAAATCGGCCAGCAGCAACTCTTTTAACATCTCGGGCAAGGGCAAGCGCTGGTAGAGAGGCGGCAAAAACACATAGCGGCTCAGATCAGGGACATGGCGCTGGACATAGGCCTGCAAGAGCCCAGCGGCATAAGGCAAATAGTTTTGCCTCAGCAGGGGCTGATTGATCTGCACCAGACGGACAATCAGGGATGGGGTAACGCGCATGAAGACTCCTGTCTGAGTATCATTTTATCAGGATTTGGGCTGGATTTTTGGTTTCTCAAGACTTGAGAAAAAGCCCCAAATATGCTATAGTCGTGCTTGTCATTTTTTGCAATTTTTTGGCTCGGCGCAAGCGTAGGCGCGAAAGGAATTCACTTGGACCCTGACAGTAGTCGCATTTTTATTATCAGCAGTGTGATTGTCGTTTGCCTGCTCGTTTCTGCCTTTGTTACCGCTTATGAAGCTGCTTTTGCCGGTTTGTCCCGCGTCCGCTTACAAAAGCGCACAGACGAAGGAGACAAACGCTCAGCTTATTTGCTGAAGCTGATGAACCAGCCCCACAAAACACTTTTGGCCCTGATGATCAGCGATTGGCTGGCAGATATTCAATTTGTCGTCCTTTTAACCTATCTGATCTTTCAATTCACCCATCACTGGCTCTATGTGGTCGGGTTGACCCTTTTGGCCACCCCCATTTTGTTGATTGTCGGCGAAATTCTGCCGCGCACCATTGCCCACCGCTACCGCGAACATTTTGTCTATGCCTGGCTGCCCCTGCTCCAGATCTTGATGCTTTTGCTTAGCCCGCTGGTGAGTTTTATGAGCTGGGCCGCCCGTCCACTGCTGGATGCCTCTGGGGCCCGTTTTGGCCAAATGATGCCTGATTTTACCGAAGAAGAGATCTTACAAATGGTCAATCTCGGTGGCAATACCGGCATGTTGGACAAAGAAGAATCCGAATTGGTGCATTCGGCCTTTAATTTTAACAATACCCCCGCCAGCGCTGTGCTCACCCCCCGTGTCGACATGCTCTGCATCGAAGACAGCATGACCATCGACGAAGCCCTGGAATTGATGGCCGGAGACGAAGGTTATTCGCGGCTGCCGGTTTACCACGACAATATTGACCAGATCATCGGTATCGTGCACACAAAAGACCTGTTGCGGGCCCGCCTGCGCGAAAACAGTGGTGAGATGGCCGTGGGCAAATGTGTGCGCAAGGTCCACCACATTCATGAGTTTCAGCCGATCAATACGGTCCTCAAATTGATGCAGAGCAAAGGCATGCCGATGTTTATCGTGACCGATGAATATGGCGGAACAGTGGGTCTGGTGACCATCGAAGACCTGCTCGAAGAAATTGTCGGCGAAATCCGCGATGAATACGATGAAGAAGAACAACCCCAATTGGTGGAAATTGACGCCCACACCATTTTGGTCGACGCCCGCTTGAGCGTCGAAGATGTGAACGATGCCCTGGATTTGGAATTGCCCAACAGCCAATCTGTGGCAGGACTGGTCTTTAATACATTGGGAGAAGCGCCCGTCGCCGGTCAAAGCGTTCAGATCGACAATGTGCTCTTTACAGCAGAGGTCATGGACGGCATTCGCATTATCAAAGTGAGAATTCAAAAACTGACCGAACAAGAAACCCCCGAGCCCGCCACCAAAGCTTAAGGAGTCGGATTGTCTATGTCCATGTACATTGTGCTTGCAGGAACAACCGGGGTGGGCAAATCCACCTTAACCCGCCGTCTGGCTTCCCATTTTCATTTTCACGCTTTTTACGAACATCTCGACGACAACCCCTATTTGGCGGATTATTATGCCGGCAAAGGCAAAGAAATTTGCTTTGAGATGCAGGTCTATTTTTTGGGTCAACGGGTATCTCAGCAAAAAGAAATCGAAAAGATGCTCAAAACAGGCACAAATGTGATTCACGATCGCTCGATTTATGAAGATTTTCATATTTTTACCCAACACCAATACAATATTGGCTGTATCAACGACCTACAATTTGAGAACTACCGCCGCCTCTTTTTTACCGTCACAGATTTGCTCTACCCCCCCGATCTGATTATCTATCTACATGCCTCCACCGAGCGGCTCAAGCAGCAGATCGTGGAAAGGGGCCGGGATTATGAACAAAAAATTGATCTCACTTGTCTGGAACAGATCAACGAACTCTACCAAGACTGGCTGGAACGCCTGGAACAAGGGCCCACAACCATTCCCCTTTTGCCTGTAGATGTCTGCGAAGTGGATTTACTTGGAGCTGGGTTTGATGCCCTCTGCCACGATTTGCAGGCCCGGCGTGAACGGAGCAAAGGCCCTGTCCGCTAAAGACCTATCAGATGCGTGAAGACCTACCCCGGATCTTAATCGGCCCGCTGTTTAATCCGGGAGTCATTGGGAATTATCTCGGACATCCCTGCATTAAAACCTTCATGAGCGGCTCAGCTCAAGATTTTCGCCCCCCTTACGATCTCTACTACGATATCCAAACAGACACAATCGCCAGCTTTTTGGCCCGTCTGCCAGGACCGCTGCCCGATTTTTTGGTCTGGTGGGATGGGGTCTATCAGGCCATTCCACCGGGAATTGAAACCTGCCCTATTGCCACCGTCTTGATTCCCGGAGATTGGAATTTACAATTGTCCACCCTCTGGCCCTATCTGGGACTTTTTGATCATGTCTTGGCTGACCGGGCCCTCTTGCAATTGATGGAAAAAGGCGGCTATTCCCATGGTCGGTTTTGGCCGGGCTTTTCATTTGAGCCCTTAAAACACCGGCTCTTGCCAAATCTGGAGCGGATCTATGATCTGACTTTTGTCGGCAATCTCAATCATTATGTGCAAAGACAGCGGGGATTTTTACTCGAACGACTGGCCCGGCTCTCAGATCGCTACCGCGTTCAGATCTGTGGGGGGGTTTATGGCGAAGATTATGTTCAATTGCTCAATCAGAGCAAAATTGTTTTTAATTACACGATCTGCCAAACCATGAATATGCGGGCTTACGAAGCTCCCGCCTGTGGGGCCCTGCTCTTGATCGAAGCCGAGAATCTCGAAGTGCGGGACTTTCTTGAAGAGGGTGTCAGCTGTGTTTTGTACACCCACGCCAATCTCGAAAGCCAAATTGACTATTATCTCAGCCATCCCAGCGAGTTGGCTGCCATTGCTGCCGCCGGACAGGTTCAGATTCAAAATTACAGCTATGAAAAACAGTTTGAATGGCTGATTGACCACCTGATTGAATTTGCTCAGCAAAAACGGCCGTCTCGGACGATTCCCCCCCACAACCTGTTGGTTCAAACCCGACAGCTCTTTCGCAGCAGCACCCCACACGGACCGCTGCGGGCCATTTTGGCCTTGAACAGTCAACCCGATCCGAGTTCAGCAGAACAGGCCAATCAGCTGGGTGTCTTTCTTTTACATGATATCTACAGTTGGGGAACGGGAGGCCAATTAGACTTGAACGAAACATTTCGGCCCAATGCCGAAGCTGCGCTGGTAGCCTTTACACGGGCCCAAGAATTGGCCCCAGACAATCCCGTGATAGGGTTTAACCGGGCTTGGTGCCTGGAATTACTCCAAGATCTGGATGCCGCCAAAGCCGCTTATCAAACGGCTTATGAGCAAGTCTCAAATACAAGCCAGTGCTGGGAACAAACCCTGCCCGTGTACCCCGAACGGTATACCCATTTTGAGGTAGAATGGGAAACCCGCTATCGCCATTCTTTGCCGACACACGCAACAGACCTCAAACCACTCAAGGCCCTGCTTCAGTGGCAAATTTGCTTCAGGCTCGCTTCACTCAGCTTGGGCTCTCTCGCAAACACCTTAACTTGGCTCATGCGGGCCTTGATAGCCGATCCCCATTTGGGAGAAATTCCCTATCTCTTGGCGCTGGCTTGGAAAAAGCAAGGCTACCCCAAACGGGCCCTGAGCGCCCTTCAGCTGGCTTTGCGCAATCAACCCTTCCAAACCCGCGTTTGGGAATGTCTCCTGCACGAATATCTGGCCCAATCCAGATGGGATTCAGCGCAAAAATGGGTAGAATCACGGCTTCCGATTGTCCACAGCCTCGACCATTTAAAAGCAGAAGGCCCTGTCTACCACCGCTGGCAAACCCTACTCAAACCCTTGGTATTGCTGCAAAGTTCGCCTTCACCCAGTCAAATTCAAGCGGTCTTTTCGGCCTTAAATGACTTTCGAGATCCCCAGATTGCCGAAAGCTTCTTGGCCTATTATCCCCAGTTAAAACCGCAATTACACCCCCATTGGCATTGGCTTTTTATCAACCTGGAATTGGCCTGGAAGCCCGCCGTGCCAGAGCCAGAGCCCGACCTCTTTCCAGCGTTAAACCGCTCTACAGGGCAGTCTCCGGTGATTCAGATAGGCACAGACAAGGCTCCCCCCAATCATTATCTGCGCATCTGGCAGAGCCAAACGGGAACAGGACAAGGAGTCATCAGTGGCGGAGATCTGCCCTGTCTGTTTCCCCCTCCTGCAACTGAGCCCTATGAAATTGAAGGTTTGATCACAGGCCCCCAAGAGCAATGGCCCTTAAATGTCCTGTTCTTGCTCTACAGTGAATTGCTGGCAAAAGAGAGACAAATCCTGACAGATTTGGCCCAATGGGCCCAAAAAAGGTCTGAGGTCAGCCTCTTACTCTGGAATCCAAGTTCAGCTCCGAGCCCCAATTTTCTGGAGGATTTGGAGGGAATCTTTGTAAAAAGCCCCCATGCAAATATCACTTTATTAACAGAGATTCAGACCCCAGCTCAAATGGCCTCTTTGCTGCAGCAGGTGCAAGTGCTGGCAGGGGTTTATCAGCCCGAACAGGCCTGGTATTATCACTGGGCACTGGCCGTGGGTCTGCCACTCTGGCTCACAATCAGCCCCTCAGAGCTGGCGCGGGAATTTACCCCAGAGCAGCAGGCTTTACTCAAAAACAACACTGACTGGGCCCAGCGTCAAAACGACTGGCCCCAAGAGAAGGCCCGCTTTAAAGACTGGGCTCAGTTGCAAAAAAGCCGTGATAATTCGTTACAATTAAAACGCTTTCAAACAGCCTGGAAGCTCCGCTTAGACTGGATTCAAGCCCAATTGAAGCCACCTCAAAATGCGCATGTCTAAAATTGTTTGAAATTCAATTTTAAAGTTAAAACACCGTCATCATTTCTTAAAACACATATGTTACTTTATACATAGACCAGTTATTTCTGGATTCATTCAAAAAGTCCACTGGTTAGCCCATCAAAACTCTAGCTGGCGCCCCTCCCTGGGGCGTTTTTTGTTGCCAAAAAACAGAGCAGGGGCAAGCAGAGTTTAGGCAAATTGAGTGCTGGTCTGAACTTGGGCATGAACTTCACGACAGTCCAGACCCCCGCCCATAGAAAGAGATATCTCTGCAGCACTGCGGCCGACGCCATCTCCACCACTGGAAGCCATCCACTCAACCCGCTCTATGCCTTGTGAGCGCATAAAAGCTTCAAATTGTTCCCGCAGAGGTGCAATGGAGGTCGCATTCGTGGCATAAAACTGTGTATTACTGCCTGAGGTACTACCGGGAACTGCATTCATAAAATTAACTTGGCGAGTAAAAAGCGTCTTCACAGCAGACTCTGTCGCCCGCTCAATCTCTGCTTGAAGCTCCTCTTCAGTCAAAGTTAAATTATGTTCCTTAAAATAGTCAATGATTTTCTCTTTGATCATGGGCCTGTAAGCAGCTTTAAAACTATCCACATCAAATGTGCGATTTGCATCCAAACCCAATATTTTACCTATTCCACTCTCTTTATCAACCAAAGCTTGGTCCGTTCGCCCGTCCATTACGCCGGGTGCCCGAACCACTTCTAAACCTGCGTCTTTAAGTTGACTCGCAATTTCGTCAACAATCGGTTGCATTTGAACTTTGCGGGCACGGGTATGGGTCAACATGGCGTCTATTTCTTTGGCTTCCACAGAGTCAGGTTGAACAGATTTTTTTGCATTTTCCAATAATTCAATGGTTTTATCAAAATCGTTTAAAAGAATCTGCCCCGGTTGAAGAGGCCGCATATGCATGTCGACATGAAACCCTGGCTGAGAAACAAAAGCCAAATTTTTACGCGGGACACCTGTTTCTTTGGCAAAAATATCTTTGCAGATATCCATTTTGGCAAGAAAATCTTTGGCATCTTCGAGGGTTAAGGGCTTATTTTGCCTGTCTTTCGGTTGGGCATTTTGCAATCGTTTGAGGGTTTGCTCCAATTCTACTTGTTGAGTTGGAGACAAAACGCTTTGATTTAACCCCAGTGCTTCTCGGCGTCTGGCTATTTGATCAGCAGCAAACTCAGGCACACTGCCGGGATTCGCGCGTTCTTTGCTATCAATTAAAAAAGTTGAGATGATCACTCCATCACGCCCAATCACAGCATAGGGTTGACCATTGGGTAAAGTACCAGCAACCATATTACCACCCTCATTATAGGTGAGGGTTTCACGTACATTCATCGCAGCGGATGCAGCTAACTGACGCCCAGTATCTAATTTGGGGGGTACCTGTTCTGTTGAGGCCTCAGGAGTTGTGCTTTGAACATCATTGTCGATTTCTATGCCTTGCACATTGCCCTGAATTTCAGATCTTGTGAGGTCAATCCCATGGTGGCCAACAGCCGTATAACCAGGATCGCCCGGTTTTAACCCCAGGTCAGCCTGTACAAAGTCTTTAAACGCACTGATGCTGGGTTTTACCTCAGGTCCATTGGGAAAAACCAACATGGTGCGATTGTCATTCAGCAAAACTTTACCGTCTTCGCCCCAATTATAGCCGGCTCTTTCGGTTTGTTTAAAAGAGACAATTTTGTCAAATTCAGCCGGATCAGAGATTCCGGTAACTTTCATTAATTTCTGCTTCGCGACAGTTATATCCTCATTCGTGGAGACCTGCAAAACAATTTTGAAATTTTCTTTGCGCGCCAAAAGAATCTTACTGTGCACAAAATCATTTTGGGGATCATTGGCAGGGGCTTGGGAGTTAAAACTCATATAGACATTCCGAATGCGTGAACTGGCGTCTTCGCTGGCCACTGAGTCTGGTTTGAGATTGGGTAAAAACAAGCCCAGGGCATTTAAGGTGCGTCCCACTGCCTCTCCATGCCGCAGGGGGGGAGAAGGGTCTGGCAGCGTCGCCATCAGTGCCCGCAATTGTTCGCGAAGATCTGTCGGTTCTGGTTTTTTCATCAGCAAAGTGGTTATATGCATCGCCACTTTCTGCTCTTCTGGTTTAAGGGACAAAAAGCGCTGAGTAAAAACTTCTGAGGCTTTTGGCGGTTTATTTCCCATGGCTTCGGACAGGGCCAAGACCTGTTCTGGCTTGGCTAAACGGTTTAAAATCAGGTCCAACTCTTTTTGTCGATGGGGGTTTACAAGGGGGGACTCAACGGTTACCTGGCCCAGATTGTCTTCAATATCGAGATCAAAGCTCAAAGACGACTTACCAGTGGCAAATCCAGTCAAACTGAAATTGCAAATATCTTTACCATCAAGGGTGGCTTCTCGCAGGGCCTTGATCAGCCCTTTCTCACCCTCGGTTATTTTGCCGTCGAGGGCGGCCGCTTTTTCAATGGTGGCTACTTCATGGGCCTCTATCTTAGAGCCACTATCTGCCGCTTGACGCAAGGCCTGCATGGTTGAAAAATCCACAGACCTAAATTGCCCTCTGATATTTCCCATCATTGCCTATTCGGTTTTTTTTTTCCTGATTGTTTTAGCTTAGCTGATTTTTTGAAGCTTGTAAATCTGGCTTAGATTTGTAATAACTGATTCAAATAGCGGTTTTCACCCAGAAAATCGTCACAATGGGCACAGATTTCTGGCCGATTAAGCAGCATTTCTGCCCGAAAGCGGCTGTAAGGCTCACCCAGCCAGATCGATTGAAAAGACACCCCCGGTGCCAAGCGATCCAAAGGTGCTTTTTCACCTTTGAGCATACAACAGCCATAGACCAAACCATCCGCAGCAATCAAGCTGTGTAGCCAGGGGGCAAAACAGCGGTTTTGCTGATAATAGCCCAAAGCATAATGGCCCAGCTCAGCTTCAGCGATCTCTGCATCTGTGCGTCCAAAGGGATAGGCTTCTGCCACAGATTGAATCAGGCCCCATTTCAGGGATTTTTCTGCCACGATTGGCGCAATTTCGCGATTATATGATTCGATTTCGGCTCGGTTGAGGCGCAAGCGCTGGCCTGATTCCAGATGCAAATCATCTACTGGCAAAAAGCGGATTCGGTCAATCCCCAGCTCTCGGGCCAATTCGGGCCAGTGTAACATCTCTTGAAAGTTTTCGTGGGTCAGAACCGTATTGGCCTTGAGCAACACAATCCGCCCAGATTTATCGATCGCCGCGCGGGTATTGGCAATGCCTTGAACCACGCGCTCCCAGCTGTCTTGGCCCCGAATGCGGCGATAGGTCTCAGGCAAAGGGCTGTCCAGGGAAAAGGTAATTTGGCTGAGACCGGCATCCACCAGCGTCTGGGCCTTGCGGCGACTCCAAAGGGTGCCGTTGCTGACCAAGCTCACATGCAGACCCCGCTCCGTTAAATAGCGAATCCCCTGCTCCAGCCAGGGAAACATCAGGGGTTCACCGCCAGAGAAATGCACTTTTTTGGCTTTGAGAAAGACGAGGTCGTCCAAGACCAGCTCTAAATCTTCCCAGGTTTGAAAATAACTGGGTCTGGGTGGTTTTTTGCCTTCAACGCGCCATTTTGAACACATAATACATTTTAAATTGCATTGCCAAGTCAGCTTGATTTTCACACTCAGCGGGCGCGGTTGAACCTCTGCCTGCAAAAGGCGTTTGAGTTTTTTGGGGGCGGCCCCCAGGTACTGATCCAGTTTGTACATCTTTGTTGGCTCTGTCTAATACTGGTCTGCGCCAGTCAGCAGGGCTTCGAGGTTGTCGGCTTTTTGGGCGATTTGCAATATTGCGGCCCGCAACTCAGCAGGGTCTGCCGTTTCAGCCAATTGATTGTCTCCCACCACAAACATCTCCTGCTCACCCAATTTGGCCAGCCCAATCGCCCCGTAAGCCATTTTGCCATTCTCTTCGAGACAGAGTTGATACAATTCTGGGCTCTGTGCCCCACAAAAAGACTGAATGCTGATCATGGGGTGGCCCGCAAGATCTTGGCGGTCAAAGCGCACATGCACAGTTTGTTTGCGCTCAGCCGTTATCGGCAATTGCAATCTGAACTTTTTCGCTTGCGCGCTCAGATCAACCGCCACGCCTTGCAGCGCTTCTTGCAGTAAAAATTGCTCCCAGCCCTCCTGGCGCACACCTTTATATGCTTTGGTTTTGACAGGCAGGGCTCCGGCTTCAGCCAATTGGCTGCCCTGGGAGGCCAAACCGTGTAAAGCGGTGTCGAGTTCAGCTTGATCCAGCGTGGTGTAGAGCAAGGTTTTGGTCAAAAACAGCTCGGTCTTTTGGGCTTCACCCTGTTGCAAAGCCGCAAAACGGCCATAAGCCAAAGCCGGATTGGCCCGCAGCAACTCTTCGGGTTTGGCCTGGGGCAAAATCACAGGCAAATAAAGCCGCAAATAGGTGAGGTCCCCCTCTTCGGTCAGACTCAAAGTCAGATGTTGAACCTGACCCTCCGGCGGCGTGTATTTAACCCGAAAGCCCCCTTTGGCCAGCCGGGTATAATTCAATCCCGGCAATTCACTCTGGTTGAGATAGGCAAGCAAACGGGTCGAAGAAGGAGTGCGCCCAGAAACAGGGGGGCTCTCAGCAAGAGAAGGGGGTTGCTGCTCTGGGGGCTCAACCGCCGACGCTGCAGTGCGGGGCAAAGCAAGATCTTTTTTGGGGCCCCATTGGCGCAGACTGTTCTTCAAACTTTCCAGCATTTTTTCGCCACAGGCCTCGGCATTGTCGCGCAGGTCCTGCTCACTCAAGCTCAAGCTCTGGCGTACCGAAATCAAGGTTTTTTCACTTTGATACAAGAGGCCATTGGGCTGGAGTTTGGCTTTTTGAATTTCTTCAAAACGCACAACAGCCCCGCCTTTTTCTTTGATCTTATCGAGACATTCCAAACGCAGAGAAGTGCCATCGACCAAGGTGAATTTTAAGCGTGCCCAAGGAAATTTATAATATTTCTTTTTGGCCCCCGAATACGGACTGGTCTTTTCTTTGTAGACATGATTGGCACTGTGTTTGCCGTGGTCCAAAATCCCTTTGAGTCCAGATTCGGGGTGTAAATCGGCTTGAATCAAGCCAAAAAAACGGCCCAAGAGCTGTTGGCGAGCATGTAACAGACCATGTTTTTTCTGGCGACGTTTATACATCACAATCATCACCACCAAGACAATCGCCAGGGCAATAAAAGCCATGATGATGATCCCGCCCTCTTCATCGTCTCCGAGGTCAAACTCGTCCATCAAAAAAGACAAGCTTAAAAAAGAGAAGAAGAGATAAATGCCCATGGTAATCCAAAAATTGCGCCGGGCCTTGGCTTTGATGGTCTCACAATACCCGCCAAAGGCCTCAAAAAAAGTCGGAATTTGTTCTGTGCGCAAATAGAGCCGGGATTCACCAAGGGGGTTGACGCGGGTTTCGGGTGTAGAAACAGGGGTCGCCATACTCTCACACTCTCTCAGCAAGGGATGGGTTTATTATAGCTCAGAGCGGCCTGAGTTTAACCATCGGCGTAGAGGTTTTTCAGCCAACCTTCGACAAATTTATCCGCAATCGGGTCGCCCCGACGTGATCCCGTCTTTTCGAGCACCTTGTCGATCAAAAAGCGCACCCGGTCGCCGTTGATATTCATATACCCTGCAGCCTGAAAGACCTCTTGTTCTTCGGCTGGGGTCAGCAGCTTGTCGGCCAATTTGGGCAAAATGGCAATTTTGATAAAGGTCTCTTCTTGCTCTTTGCGTTTGCGGTACTCTTCGTCTTCGGGGCGGCCTTCGAGCATCATGCGCCATTCGGTAATGCTCTCAGGGCGGTTGCTCCACTTGATCTCCAGGCCTTTCATCAGCCAGCGCTCTTCTTCGGGGGCAATCTGAATCCCATACCGCGAAGGGGGATAAAGCAGATCCTGTTGCTGTCTTTCTTGGGGGGTGGGCGGGGTCATCCCTGTCACCGCTTTGTAATAGGTCGCCGCCAGGGCATAGATATCTGTCCAGGGGCCTTGAATGCCATTGCTGGCATATTGCTCCAAAGGCGCAAAGCCCTCGGTCAAAAAGAGCATCGACTCTGTACTGCCCGAGATCTGTTGGCGTGCCGCGCCAAAATCCAAGAGAATCGGCTGTCCTTTTCGGGTCATATAAATATTTTCGGGTTTAATATCGCGGTGAAAGGTATTGCGATCATGGACCTCATCGAGGGCTTCGAGCATGGGGAAAAGCAATTTGCGAACTTCGGGCGCAGGCAATTTGCCACCTTTTTGCTCTAAATAGGCATCCAGGGTTTGGCCTTCCAAATACTCCATCACAAAATAGGCCGTATTGCAGTCTTCGAAAAAATGGCGAATGGTGATGATATGGTGATTGCGCAAAGAGGCCAAAAGCCGGGCCTCAGCAATAAACTTCTCTTTGCCGACCCGAAAAATCTCACCTTCTTGCCCGGCAGCAGGCACCACGGTAATCCCGTCTGCAGCCCGGCTGGCACAGGAGGTGGGGAAATACTCTTTGATCGCCACTTTGGTGCCCAAATTGCGATCATAGGCCAAATAGGTCACGCCAAACCCACCACAGCCCAAAATTCGGCCAATATAATACTGGCGATAGAGCCGAAATTGGGGGCGCAAATAGCGCAGGTCATAACTTTGGGGCTGGGGATAGTGACAATGGCTGCAATCAGACAATTGCCCTTCGATAATGGCAAAACAGTTCAGGCAATATTTGCGTTGTGCGTTGTCTTTGTTTTCACTCATGCTTCACAGCCAACAGGATTTCTTCTATTGTAGCGGAATCTGAACCGATTTTGCTGTGACTGGACTCTCTTTGCCCATTCACACCCCTTGTTTTAAAGGATTAGCACCACTATACCCAAATCTGGAGAGACTGAAACA
>JBFWRL010000149.1:0-14186 GCA_050248915.1 Candidatus Sericytochromatia bacterium | reverse complement strand
CTCGCCGCCCTCCACTTCGCCAATGCGAATTTTGGGGCCCTGTAAATCTTGCAACACAGCCACATTCAGGCTTTTGCTCTGGGATATTTCGCGAATTAACTGGAGGGTTGAGAGATGATCTTCATGGCTGCCATGGGAAAAATTCAGCCGAAAGACATTCACCCCTTGGCGAATCAGGGCTTCGATCATCTCTGCGTTGGCAGTAGCTGGCCCCAATGTGGCCACAATTTTGGTTTTGCGATAATTTTTCATGCTGGAACTCCTCTGCGGGCAAGTACTGATGCGCCGACAATACCGGCTTGGGGGCCCAATTGGGCGGCTAAAACCTGAACAGATTGGGCGGGCAAGGCAAAGGCACGGGTCAGAATGGTCCGACGCACAGGCCCAAAGAGCAACTCTCCCGCCTGGGCAATGCCCCCCCCGATCACAATCCGCTCTGGGTTGAGAAAATTGACGGCCCCTGCCAAAGCGCTACCGAGCCAGGTACCCACTTCTTCCCAGACCTGATTGCAGCCAGGATCACCTGCCAAAGCGGCTTCAGCCACCAAACGCGGCATGAGTTTTTCTCCAGATGCCAGTTTTTTAGCCAAAATCGGGGCTTGGCCCCGCTCCAGGTAGCGGCGGGCCAGCAGTAAAATACCTTGGGTGCCGGCCACCGTTTCCAAACAGCCTGTATTGCCACAGCCACAGATCCGGCCCCCCTGGTGGACCACGGTGGTATGCCCAAATTCTCCGGCAGACAATGTTGCTCCGCGGTGAATCTCACCTTTGAGCACAATCGCACTGCCAATGCCCGTGCCGACGGTTAAACAGAGCATCGATTCTGCACCGTGGCCTGCGCCAAAATGCAATTCGCCCAGCGCCATGGCACGCACATCATTGTCCAAATAAACCGGCAGGCCAAAACGTTTTTGCAATGGGCTGCGCAAATCCACATCCTGCCACAGCGGGAGGTTGGGAGAGGTATGTACCATTCCCTGGTAGGGATTGATCAGGCCTGCGATGCCCATGCCTATCCCGACCACGCTTTCCTGGGTTTGCGCCAAAAGCGCAGCAAAGAGCTTTTCCATCAGATCCAGGGTGGCTTGGGCAGGCTGATCGGCAGGGGTGGGGGCATCCAAACGGTGCAGAATGTTTCCTTGTTCAGACACCAATGCCGCTGTGACGGTGGTGCCGCCAAGGTCAAAACCAAGAGCGAGACTCATAGAGCAGGTACTGCTTTCTTCAAGGGTGTGTGTATCATACCAGGGCTAGAGGCCTCAGCAAAGCAAGGCATCCGACTAGAATTTCTCAGGAATTTCTTCAAAATGCATTTCAGAGGGATTGACCACCAGTGAGCGATGTTGCTCAAACAGGGGTTGAAAATTAAAAATGGCTTTGCTGCGTTTGCGCTTTTCAATTTCCTCTTCAATGGTGCCGTCTTGAATGGCGGCCAAAACAGCGGGGTCTTCGACAATTTTTTCAGTAAATTCATCAATAATTTGATCGCGAATGACCACGGCCTCTTCCAACACCCCTGCTTTGCGCAAGGGATCGTAAAGCAATTCGAGATTGCTCAAGACCACCAGGCATTTTAAGATCAGCTCTTTGTGGGCCCAAAGATCCATCACTTCATCTTCTTCACGGATAATTTTAAACATCTCGGGCATCCGTTCGTGGGCCTTCAGCACCAATTGATAGATCTCCATGGGACTGAGAATGAAGTTATAGACCAAATTGGGTACCTCTTCACTTTTAAGCATATCGAAGTATTTATAAGAGAACCCATAAAGGGGCTGACACAATTGGCGAAAACGATCCATTTCTGCACTCATGATCCGGTCCTTCCTGAAAGCTGATTTTTAAGCATGTTCATACGCTGGCTGACAATCCGTTGGCGTTCTGTTTGGCGGTCGTGCGGAGCCTCAACCGGGGTTTCAAGCGGAGCTTCGCTTGAATGGGGCACTGTGACAGGCTGTTCGGAGACCTGTTGTGGGTGCTCGCTTTCCAGCAGAGGGCTTTCCGCCAGAAAAGGGTTTTCTGGGGCATAAAAGGCCTGGTTATCGAGCAATAAACGGCCCGAAATCAAGCTGAAACTCAATCCCTGCGGCAGATGTGCATTGATTTGTTTGAGGAGTTCTGGATTTTCCCCGGCCTCCCAGAGGTAGAATTGGGCCAGTCCTTCGCAGCAGCGCACGAGCTTCTGCGTATTTTCGGGTTCACGGGCCCAAAGTGCCAATTGCGAAAGCAAATACCGACAGAGATTTTCAGGGGTATTTTCGAGCGTTGGATTGAGATCCAATTCAGCCAAAAAACAGGCAATATCTGTGGCATTGGTTTCGTTAATTGCGGCCCGAATCAAGCGGCCGCGCAGGGCTGCCGTCAGGTAGGCCGCGGGTGTATGGGGCATGTGAACTCCAAATATATCAAGAGGCTGATCTTCAGTATAGCGAGAACCGGATGGGCCCGGCAAAGCCGGGGGCTGGATTCCTTTTGAAAAGATCGGTTACAATGAAGAAACACAATCTAGTCTTGGAAGGAGAGCGCCATGTCGTTCGGTGGAGTTAATCAGGTACAGCCCCAAACACCTCAGATTCAGGCCCCTCAAACTACGGCCCAACCTCAACAGGCGCGTCAGGTTCAGGCCCAGCCCAAAGTCGATGCCAAACAGTTTTCCCAAATGCAAAACCAGGTCAAGTTGCCCTCGACGAGTGTGAATGCCTTGACCCAATTGCCCTCACAAGATCAGCAACAACTGATGAAATTGGCCCAAGACAACGGTATGAACCGTTTTGTTTCCAACATGACCAATGCCCAAAAGCAGATTCAGGCCGATGTGCCCCCCCGTTCACTTTTGGGGGCCGGTCAGAGTATCCCCCCAGCCGCCATGCGCGCGATGGCCGCTGCGATGGGCAAGGTTTTTTCGGGCCGCGAATTTGAAATCGAAGTCGACCGGGAATACGGCTATATGTCGTTTAAAATTGGTGGCAAGTCATTTAATGTCTCGGTCAAAACCCCGCTCAAAAAAGGCGTAAAATACAATCCTGAAGAAGAAGACGAAGAAGAGGATATTGAAGAGTCCCTCTAAATCTGTGTATTCTGAATCGTTTGGATTTGAAACATTGTCTGCGCAGCCAGGAAACGAGCTAGAAAAAGGATAACCGTTTATGCAAAATCCCAATCTTCCCCCCGGAGCACAACCGGTACAGGGACAGCCCCCGCAAAAATTAACCCGTGAACAAAAGCGCGCCCTGGCTGAACAAAAGAAGCGTATGGAGCAGGAGCGCATGCGCTCCATGGAGTTGCAAAAGCTCTTGGGCAATTTTCAGTCCGAGCTGGAGACCTCCGTCATTGACCCCCCCATGATGCTCAAATTGGCCTGCAACCGCTTAAAACTCATGCTCAAAGCCGATCACTGTGTGGCCACGGCTTATGAGCATTATGTGCAACATGGGGGCGAGATTTGTTTGGTGCGCCAGCAGAGCAATTTGCCGCCCAAACCGGCCTCCGAGAAAAAAGACGAGGGGCCCCAGGTCAAGCGCGTGATTGTGGGCACCGAGATCATGGAAGTCAAAATCAAGCAAGAAAAAAAAGAAGAAGACGATGGGCCCAAAATCCCCATGCCTGTGCCCTTGCCCAAAGAGCCGCTCAAAGGCGGGCAATTGCCTGATTTGGATGGGGTCTTTATGCATCCCTTGGCCATCATGGAACAGGTGCGCAGCAGTCGCCAGCCTTTGATGATTCCCGATTGCTCTAAGTACTCCGATCAGGGTGTGGTGCAATTTTCAGCGCCCTATGGAATCAAATCAATGCTCTTGATGCCCGTAATTGTCAAAGGCGAAGTGCTTTCGATTTTGATTATCATGACGGTCAATCAGCCCCAAGGCTATGTGCCTTTGGAGTTGCGTTATACCCAGCAGGCGATTGATTCGCTGGTGCGCTCGATTGAAACCGCCCCGCCGATTTTGCCAGAGAAGCTCAAAGAACGTGTGATCACCCCGATGACTCACGGCGATAATATTCCCAAACAGATTGAGTATTACAGCGAATATTTTGACAATATCTTTGATTTTATGATTGCAGAACTCGAAGAAGACGAAGCTGAAGAATTGATCGAACTGCAAAAGGCGCAAGAGACAGTGCCGAATAAATTGCGCAAGGTCTGGCTGCAAATTGGCAAATTTTTAGAGTTCAAAGATCAACCCAAATTGGCGTACCTGTTTAATATTGCCATGAATGAATTGGCGGATCAGGCCATTGAATTTGCCGACACCAAAAAATTCAATCAGCCGCGGGGGCTCAAGGCCTTTCAGGAATTTATGGATCGCCAGGTCAAAAAGCCGGATATCAAGAGCTTTTTTATGGAAAATGATCCCGAAGAGAAACAATCCAAAATGATGATTGTGGGCAACGAAATCATTTCCATGGACACAGATTCTGGGGCTGAAGCGGCTTATATTGAAGAGTTGCTTGAAGAAATTGACAAAGAAGTGACCAAAGCCGTGCGGGGCAGTTTGCTCTTTAGCGAAGGCAAACGGGCCACCTTGATCAACGATATTGAACAATCGGAGATGTTGGTCAATTTTGTTGCTGTGACTGCTGCCACCGATTTTCGCACCCATATCAAAGCCGCCCTGCCCGAAATGCATGAAGATATCGACCAAACCGAGTTATTGGCCGATCTCGCCCATCAGGGCATGCGCGAAATCTCAATGGTTGTGGCCCAGAATATGGCCGAAAAATACCTCTACGATATGGAGGGTTTTTTGGAACAGCCAGAAGAGGTGCAAAAAGATCAGATTCATCAATTGCAAATGTATATTCACTATCGGGTCATGGCCAATTTGGTACCCACATTGCGGGCCGAAGAACCTTCACTTTGGGCCATGATGGTTCAGGATAAAATTAAAAAACGGGCCCAAAAAGCCGCCAAACAACGTGCGGTGTTGGTGGGCCGAATGGTTCGGGCATCCTCAGCCGAGTCGGATGAAGACTGGGATGAAGGCGAAGATGAAGAAGACGAAGATGAAGAATGAGGTAAGGTAAAGAGCCATGCTCTATCATCAGATGATTGATATCGGGGCCTATATTATGTCCCTGGATGACAAGCCGATTGATCCCCAAAGTGCCAAAATTATTCTGACCGGGACCGAAGATCGTCTGGTGGGGGTGGGTGTCAATCTGGAGTTCCGTCTCCGCGATTTAATGCCCCATCTCAGCAGTATGCTCAAACGCACCACCGAAGTTTCGGAAGAAATGGTGGAGTGGTTTATTCAAAAACTGCCGCTCAACCGCATGGTTGAGGTTTCCATGAATCTCAAAAAAGAGATCATGGCCCAGATTGAAGAGACCTATTATAATTGCGACACGATTGACCAATTCCTCAAGATCAAACTCAATCCACGTGATATGTACCCGACCCTGCTCAACCTCGATTTTTATGAGTTGTCTGGGCTCAATGTGCCAGGAGAACAGGTGATCGACGAAGAAAAGGAAAAAGAATCCGTCTTCTCGACCGAACATGAAACCCCCGATGGCTATATTTCTTGGCCTGCGTATATGGGGTTGGTGTTTCGGCTGCTCTTTGTGCAGTCGGGTTCAGCGATCAAAAAGTCGGTACTGGATCTCTTCAGCTCACGGCGATAGCTGTGACCTAAACCATGGCGCACGCCCTTTTATTGCCGCTGGACAACCGGCCTTGTACCTCGCGCTTTCCGCTTGAGATAGCGGCCATTGCGGGTTTTGAGGTGATTGTGCCACCTGTTTCTCTGCTCGGGGATGTCAAAAAGCCAGCAGATTTGGTGGGGCTGGAAACGTGGCTCGAAGCCCAACTGGCACAAGTGCCCCTGGTGGTCATTAGCTTGGACACCTGGCTCTATGGCGGGCTGGTTTTCTCACGCAAGAGTACCGCGTCTGTGCAGCAGTTGACAGAGCGACTTCAAGCCTTGGTCCAATTAAAATCGCGCTTTCCCCAATTGCGGATCGCTGCGTTTGCGACCCTTTTGCGCCTTTCCAATCACAATGATGCAACCGAAGAGCGTCCCTATTGGGCTGAGCTGGGGGAGAAGATCTTCCGCTATGCTTGGCTCGAAGATGCCCTCTCACGCCAGGAAACTCCCGATCCTGTTTTAAGCACAGAATTTCAAGCCCTACACAGCCAGATTCCCTGTGAATGCCTCAGCGATTACCGGGAGCTGCGCCAGCGCAATCTGAACCTGCTCTTTCAGGCCCTGGATGCGGTGCAAGCGGAGATCTTCGACTATCTGTATATTGGCTGTGACGATTCCGGAGAGTATGGGTGGAATGTGCAGGAAAAAGCCCAATTGGCACAGGCCATCGACCAGAAAGAGCTGGGTTCGCAGGTTTTGCTCTATCCGGGGGCCGATGAGTTGGCCTCAGCGCTTGTGATCCGTGCTCTCATTCCACAGCCTGTTCCAGTTGCGTTGGCATATACATTCCCTGAGAGCTGTTCTTTGCCCACTCTCTATGAGGGTTTGCCCCTTGAACAGACCCTGCAGGCCCAGGCCCAAGCGGCGGGTGTGCTTGTGTCGAGCGAGCCGCAAGCACAGGCGCTGCTGTGGTTGCACAACCCCCCCCAGCTTCAATTTGATCAATACCTGGACCGGCTTTCGCGCCAGCCCTTGGATTCTGCCGACTATTTGCGGTTGGGGAATGCACTCAAGGCCAGTCTTTTGCCTGTGGCCGTGGCTGATCTCTGTTATGCCAATGGCGGTGATCAGGGGCTTTTAGAAGCCTTTGAATCCCAGGGGCTTTTGCCGCTGCTCAAGGGCTATTCTGCCTGGAATACCACAGGCAATACCCTGGGATTTGCCTTTGCCTGGCTGAAAGCCTGGCATCACAGCCAGAGCGAAGATCTTGAGACGGGGTCTTTGCAAACCCGTTTTTTGTTGGAGCGTTTGCTCGATGATGGTTGGTATCAAGGGGTGATGCGCCAAAAGCTTTGCCAACACTACAGCGATCCTGTGACCCTCGATTCCTGTTTGCGGCTTTTGGCTTTTTGCAATGAGCGTCTACAAATCTGGCATGAATTAGGCACAAACTGGCAGGCCGCCGAAATACGCCAACTCTTTTTTCCTTGGCGGCGATTTTTTGAGGTTGCGCTTGCCGTTTGCCTAAAAAAAGCGACTGAAAAATAGTTCAAAAATAGCTTAAAAAGGCAGTGTGTATACCAGTTTAAGGCCATTGTCGGCCTGCTCCAAACGCAGTTTGCGTGAGCGGTCGAAGATCCAGGCTGTGGCCATGCCTTCCAAAACCAGGGCAGAGAAAAAAGCAATGGGTGCGGCCAAATAAAAATTTTGGCTGAAGTTGGGCTGATTCATAAACAGAAAGACCGGAATCATCAAGGCCGTATGCAGCAGAACGGCCCCCAGACTGGCCAGGAGCGTTTGACCGTGATCGGCACTGATACCCTCGGGGAGAGGGTAAAAGAGGTACAGCGCCAAAGGGGCTGCCAAAATTGGCAAGAAAAGATAAAAGGCCAAAAAGGGGCTGTCTGCGTTGACCCAACTGGGTTTTGTGGTCGAGGTCATCCCATAAATGGGCGGCACCAAATCCAGGAGCAAAAAGCTCAAAAAAGCAGCCCCATTGCCTGCGGCACTGCCTGCCATGGCCACACTGGCTTCTAGCCAATAATCAAATTCGGTGCTGCTGACGGGATCTGAGCTCTGTTGAAAAGAAATCAGGGCAGGCTGCGATTGAGCTGAGACGGGCAGACATAATTGAAAACCCATACAAAGGACCAAAATCAGGCTCAGGAGCGGTTTGAGGAAGTACATATGCTGCTAATTCTAGCATATTCTCTCCTGCTCCAGCGGTGCGAAGTCTGACACTCCTGAGCCCCATTGAGACTTAGCGCATGGCCTGTTTGTGGGCAGGCAGGCCTGAATAGGCCTGACCTGATTCCAGTTTGCGGATTTGCGCCAAAGAGGACTGCAGGCGTGCCACTTTGTGGTGTGGCATACCGGCTATGCTGCTGGGTAAAAAGAAATCCAGTGCGCGTTGCACCACCGAAATGGCCTCACTTTGCACCAGATCCACCTGTTCCGTGGGGCCTGTTTGGGCTGGCACACAGGGGGTGGGCTGGGGCCGGGCGATCTTGTGGGCAGGAAAGCCCCAATGGGGTTGGCTGACACAGTTCTTTTTTTCCTGAGCCAGAGCCGGGCCAGTAAGTAAAGCAGAGCCTAAAACAAAAGCCAGAGTAACTTTATTCAACATGACGTGATGCCTCCTTAGAGGAATACATTGATAGTTATATTTTAATCAATAAAGAGATTCGATGACCAGTGAAAATAATAGTATTTACTTTCGATTTTTCAATGGGATGCTTAACAAAAATCAATAAAAGCAAGTCTCTGATGGCCTTGTGCTATGATAAAACTGATCAAAAACCGGATCAAAATTGATCCAAAAATAAGTAAAAACAAAAGGAATACGGATGTTCAGCGCTCCCAGTGAACATATCCTGCTCTCCCAGACCCGTGAAGTTGCCAAATTACTCAAAGAAAATGACAACTACTTAATCTGTCCGCATATTCACCCCGACCCCGATTCGATTGGCTCAGCTGTTGGTTTGTATTTGGGGCTGCGCAAATTGGGCAAACAGGTGCAAATTTATTTGCCCGAAGCCACGCCGCCTTATATGGACTACCTGCTGCAACATGCCGATGTGCAGTTGGAGCAGCCCTTGGACATGAATCTCAAAATGATTTTTGTCGATTTGGGCACCCCCAAACAATTGCACCCGGCTGTCAAATTGGTCAATCCCTGGTTGGATCTTGATCATCATTTGGGACCTGTGTCGTTTACCAAATATGCCTTTGTCGATCAGTACTCGCCCGCGACTGCGGATATTGTCTACCGTGTCTTAAAAGACCTGCGCTGTCCAATGGATAAAACCATTGCCACCGTGCTCTATTCGGCTCTGGTTTTTGATACCCGCAATTTGACCACGCCCACAACCCACCCAGAGACCTTGCACCAAGCGGCAGAATTGATCCGTGCAGGCGCTGACCCCACTTATGTCAACCAAATGCTCAACCAACAGAAACCCATCAATTTGATGCGTCTGATGGGGGAAGCTTTTTCTAAGATTCAATCCAGCCTGGATGATACGCTGGTTTGGGCTGTCATTACGGAGGAAATGTTGGTGCGCCACGGGGTCGAAGAGACGGAATGTGACTATCTGATCTCCGATTTACTGACTGTTGCCACAGCCGAAGTGATTCTCTTGTTTAAAGAGACCAATCAGGGCTATGTCAAAGTGAGTTGGCGCTCCAAATGCCATGTCGATGTCAATTTAATCGCCCGTCAATTTGGCGGCGGTGGGCACCGGTTTGCCTGTGGAGCCCGAATCAATTTGCCCCTCAAACAAACCGTACGCCAGGTCGTTGCGGCCACCCAACAGGTGATGGAAGCTGCTTTAATGGCTGCTTAAGGGCCCACTTCTACAACGGGTATTTACCTGTTCCAAAACTTAAGGCCCTGTATCTCTCAGATACAGGGCCTTAAAAACAAGGGTAAAGCAGTAAAGGCGCGCTCGGCAGGATTTGAACCTGCGACCTACTGATTCGTAGTCAGTTGCTCTATCCACTGAGCTACGAGCGCGTACGGAGGGAGTGGGATTCGAACCCACGGTACCCGGTTTAAACGGGTACGACGCTTTAGCAAAGCGTTGCCTTCAGCCTCTCGGCCATCCCTCCCAGCGGAGGTGCGATTTACCAATGCTTTGCTATTTTAACCCACCCTGAGTTGGGATTCAAGGGGATTGCTCAGGATAAATTCTTGCTTTGGGCTTCCCCCTCGCGGGTGTTTTTCAGGTAAGATCATAGAGAGTCTATTTCTCAGAATAGAGATTCCCTGATTTATTATGCTTTCGCGTCAAGTACTGCAATTGATTTCTTCGCGCCTGCCTTTTCTTTTGCTCAGCCTGTCTGACAGCGGCAATATTCAAGGGGTGGAGGGCCATGTCTTGGTGGCCGGGCGGCATGACCTCACCGGCCTGAATGCGGTTGAACTCTTTCCGCAACTGGGTGATTTGTTAGCGGCCCCCACGGGTTTTGAATATTTTCAAAGCATTCAAACGGCCCCAGATTACCGGATCTTTGATGTCTATCTTTTGGCCAACCAAGAGCCAGATACAGAAAGCAAATTTTTGCTTTTGATTGTCGATACCACAGCACAGCGCTTGGCTGAAAGCAAGTTTCAAAATCTCTTTGCCCACAGTACCGATGCGGTTTTGATTCTCGACAGCTATGGGATTCGCAATAGCAATGACGCAGCGGTGAATCTCTTGGGCTGCGAAGATCAGCAGGAATTGCTCAGCTGTCGTCATTTGGCCGTTTTTTCGCCGGCCACCCAACCCAATGGACAATCTTCAACCCTGGGATTTTTGGCCCATGTCGAAATGGCGCGCAAAGCCGGCACCCATCGCTTTGAGTGGCTGTTCCAAAAGCGTTCAGGGGATTTTTTGCCAACAGAAATCACCTTGGTGGTTTTGCCCTCGGTACCCGAAGAGATTGTCTGTATTATTCACGATTTAACCGCCCGTAAGGCTTTGGAGTGGGTGGCTGAAAGTATGGCTGCTCGCCGTGTGGCAGAAGCCAAGCTCTTGGAAAAAGAGCGTCTGTTTGAAGACATTGCCGCCAACGTACCGGGCATTCTCTATCAATTTATCCAAGATACGGCCACGGGTCGGGAATTTTTCCCCTTTATCAGCGAAGGGGTGGCAGATATGTTTGGCATTTCCGCTCCGGTTGTGATGCGGGCTGAACACTCCCCTTTGCGTATCCATCCCGATGATTGGCTGGCCTATCAGGGCGCGTTAAAAGAGTCTGGCGACAGACTCACACCCTGGGGGTGGGAGGGACGTATTCTGCGGCACGACAATGGCGCTGCTGTTTGGGTTCGGGGACGTGCTTTGCCGCAAATTTTGGAAAACGGGTCAATTTGTTGGACCGGTGCCATGTTAAATATCACCGAAAGAAAACAGATTGAAATCGAGTTAGAGCGCCAAAAACAATTCATTCGTCGCGTGATTGATACCATCCCACATTTGGTTTTTGTTAACGATGGGGCGGGGCGTTTTTTGATGGTCAATGAAGCCACTGCCCACTTTTTTAATCGCTCGGTGACCGAATTAGAAGAACAAATAGAACCGCTCAGTGACGCGCATACCTTTAATGCCATTGATCAGCAAGTACTCAATTCACGCACCTCGGTTCAACTCGAAGAAAAACTCAGTCTCGCCAACAAAGATATCTGGTTTGATACGATCAAAACCCCCATTGAGACCCCTTCGGGGCAAATTGGTATTTTGGGGGTTTCAACAGATATTACCGAACGCAAACAAACAGAAGAACAATTGCGTCAGAATCAGGCCCAATTCAGCAGTGCCTTTGAAAACGCAGCCATTGGTATGGCCCTCGTTTTGCCCAATGGTTATTTTTTGCGGGTCAATGAGTCTTTGTGTGAACTTTTGGGCTATAGCGAGCATGAATTGCTGCAATTGTCGTTTCAAGACATTACCCACCCAGACGATGTTGATGCGGATATTCGCTATGTACAGGCCTTGATGGATAATCAGCGTTCCAGCTATCAGATGGAAAAACGCTATTTCCACAAACAGGGCCACATTGTCTGGGTTTTGTTGAGTGTTTCGCTGGTCTGGGGCGAGCAGAATAACCCTTTGTTTTTTATTGCCCAAATCGAAGATATTACCCAGCGCAAACAGGCTGAAGAAGCGCTGCGAGCGGCCAAAGAAGAGGCTGAACGGGCCAATCGGGCCAAATCTGAGTTTTTGGCCAATATGAGTCACGAGATTCGCACCCCTCTCAATGCTGTCATCGGCTTCTCTGAACTTTTGGAGAGCCAAGTCGAAAATCTGCAGCAACGCAATTATCTTGCTTCGGTAAAAGCTGGTGGTAAAGCGCTTTTAACGCTGATCAATGACCTTTTGGATTTGTCCAAAATTGAGGCTGGCAAGCTGGAAATTGTGCCTGAATCAGTGAATTTAAACGTGCTCTTGCGCGAGATTGAGCAAATCTTTGTCCAAAAAATGGACGAAAAACAGCTCAAATTTATTTTGGAAGTGGATCCTGGGTTGCCTGTTCATCTCTTGCTGGACGAGATTCGCTTGAGGCAGGTTTTGCTCAATTTGGTTGGCAATGCGATTAAATTCACCCATCAGGGTTATGTCGCACTGAGGGCCAGAGCTGAAAGCGGTGGCGCGGATGAGTCCAATTTGATCAATTTGGTTTTAACAATTGAAGATTCTGGGATTGGGATTGAACCCGATGCACAAGACACCGTGTTTGAGGCCTTCCGCCAGCAAGACAGTCACACGACCAAACGCTATGGAGGAACAGGTTTGGGCCTGGCCATTACCCGCCGTTTGGTGGAAATGATGAATGGCAGCATCAAATTGGATAGTTCACCCGGCCAGGGAAGCTGTTTCCAGGTTTTGCTCAAACAGGTGCCTGTCTTGGTGGGGGCCCATATTGCTCTTACCACGGAGACCGAATTTTTTGCAGAGCAGGTCTCTTTTACTGGCAGTCGGGTTTTGATTGTTGATGATATTGATAGCAATCGCAATTTAATTCAAGAAATGCTGAAAAGATACAAATTGGAAATTTTGAATGCTGAAAATGGCCAGAAAGCTTTGGCCTTGATGCGCCAAAGCCCCCCTGATTTGGTTTTTATGGATATTCGTATGCCTGTGATGGATGGCTATGAAGCCATTCGCCATATTCGCGAAGATCCGCTTTTGGCCAAAATACCGGTGGTTGCTTTAACCGCTTCTGTCCTGGCGCAGGATTACCAGGCGGTGATTCGGGCTGGCTTTAACGCCTATTTACATAAACCAGCCACATTGCGTCAAATTGTGCTCACACTCTGTCAATATCTTCCCTATCAACGCTTGGCTGAGATGGGTGAACCTGGGCCTGCATTACAGGCTGTCTCTGTGTCTGAAAGTCAAAAATTGGCCTTTACGGGTGTTTGGCAAAAGACGCTCAAGCCATTGCATGAAAGCACTTTGCGCAATAAAAATTTCCGCAAAATAGGTGAGTTGGCAATCGCCTTACAAGGGCAAGGAGAAGAGTTGGCGTTGGAGCGCTTGGTGGAGTTTGGATTGAATTTGCAAGATGCCGTCAAGCGCTTTGATATTGCCGAAGTTAACCGTATACTGGAGCAATTGGAAACACAATTGTCTCCCTATTTACTTTCGGAAAGCACCTCTTCCTTATGAAATCTGAGACCCCTTTTTATGCCAATATCTTAATTGTGGATGACGTGCCTGCCAATATTCAATTGGTGGCCTCTTTGCTTGCAGATCAGGACTACGAACTCTCCTTTGCCACCAGTGGCCAAGATGCTTTGGCCCAGGTCCAAGAAACGGCTTTTGATCTGATTCTGCTGGATTTTATGATGCCGGGAATGGATGGCATTGAAGTGGCTGAACAGCTCAAACAAAATCCCAAGACCCGCGATATTCCGATTATCTTTTTGACTGCCAAAACCGATGAAGAAAGTGTGATTGCGGGCTTTCGGGCGGGGGCTGCGGATTATGTCACCAAGCCCTTTAATTCTTCTGAACTTTTGGCGCGGGTGCAAACCCATTTGCAACTCAAATATTCACGCGATGCCCTGCACAAGCGCAATCAGGAATTGCAAGAGGCGATTGAAATGAAAAATCGCTTTCTCAGCATTGCCTCCCACGACTTAAAAAACCCCTTGGGAGTGGTCATGGGTTTTTCTTCTATTTTGTCTCAAGAGTCTGCCATCACAGAAAATACCGAACTTTCTGAAATTGTGGAAACCTTGCAAAAGGCTTCCACACGGATGTTTGAATTGGTCACAGAACTCTTGGATACTGCAGCGCTGGAAATGGGCAAAATTGAACTTCACCTGAGCCGGGTTCCTTTGGCACTGCTGGTACAACAGTCTGTGGCTCAGTATCTGCCCCAGGCCCAAGCGAAACTACAGCAAGTCCAAGTTGAGATCGCTGAAGGCCCTCCTTTGTTGGTTTTGGGAGACTTCAGTCGCTTGAAGCAGGTCTTGGATAATTTGATCAGCAATGCCATTAAATACGCACCCCCAGCCACATTGATTGAACTGAGTGTATCTCAAATGGGGCAGCGGGCACGGGTTCTGGTCAAAGATCAAGGGCCTGGTTTTAGTGCAGAAGACAA
>JBFWRL010000148.1:0-14367 GCA_050248915.1 Candidatus Sericytochromatia bacterium | reverse complement strand
GACCAAAATACGGGGCTGAATCAAAAGCAATTTATAGTGCTGGTTGAAACCATTTTAGCCGACCCTGAAAAAAACAGTCTAAATTAGCGTATGATTGATAGAAGCAGCATCTAGGTCAGATTAAAACGAAAGAGATCAAAAAGTGAATGTTAGAGCGTATTTTAGACTGGACTTGGCAGGGTTTACCAATTGGGGCAATGGCCTTGTTTATCGGACCATTCATCCTCTTGCTGGTCGCCTTTGTGGTGATCCGGCTCTGGTTGCACCGCCAATACATGCTCAATTGGTTTGAGCTGGCCCAAAGTTACGATCTGGATTACCGCGCTCCCACCGGCAGCTTGCAGGCCTATTTTGAAGTGACCGACCAAGCCACAGCCCAACGCCACCGCCGGGTACCCCCCTTGATGGCGATCAGTGGCTATGCCGGCAGCATACGCGGGGAAATTTCAGATGACTTTTGGGTAGAAATGGGGGTCGCCAAAGCCAACAGCATTCATGGTGGAGAGGGTGATATTCCCGCTTTAGAAGGTATGTCCGATGCCGCTATCGGCGTTTTGCCCAATGAACTTTTTTTTGACCCCCACAGCAAAAACACCTCCGATGCCATGTTCAGCCTGATCCGAATTGGCTTTCCCGATTTGCCCCTGTGTTTGATTCAACGGCAGAATCTGGGCCACAGCATGGCTGCCCGCGTGGGATTGATGCAAGAAATTGAAGTGGGAGACCCTGAATTTGATCCGTTTTTTCTGATTCAAGGGGAAGACCCGCAAGACATTCACTTTTATCTCAATGAAAAACGCCGCCTATCACTCTTAAAAAGCTTTAAAAAAATCAAGACACCGGGTGGCATCTTATTTCTCGATCATCAGGGTCTGTTTTATTGTCGCCGGGGTATTTTGGGCCATCGCAAAGCCCTGCAAACCACTTTTGCCGAATTGCTGGATTTGGCCAAAGCGCTTTATTATTTGGAGGCATGATATTTGCAGGGCAAACGTCGCGCTAAAGTTCTGATTCGTCCATCCGTGTGCTGCCACATTGGGGACAATGTTTGCAATAATCCCTAAAATTTTGCAATGGGCCCACAGCCTGGCAAGCAGGGCAGGGCACTTGCTCCCAAAACGGCTGATAATCGAAATACAGCTCAGAGCCAATTTGGCGCAGGTCTTCATCGATCGGCACCTGAACCCCTGTATCCACCCAGCCATCGACCCGTTTGTTCTTTTTGACCCGGCCTTTTTTGGAAAACACCACTTGGTCAATTTTCCCACGGGTATACAGCCGATGGGGCAAAGCACTCTTTAAATAACCTTCACCCGATTCAGGTGAAAGGGTAAAGCTCTCATGGCAGGCGGAGCAGAAGATTCGCGCGCTATTCCTATCACCCACAAAGCCGACCCAAACCCGGTGTCGGCAATCTTTGCAGTCGTAAACAGAGAAATAGGTGGACATGTTAAAATGCATTATCACATATTCAAAATCAGATAACCAAAGAGGAACCGGGCATGAGCGACAATGGCAGTGTAAAAACCTTTGACCAATTGAGCTGGGAAGAGCTGATGGACTTCGAAGCCAAACTCAGCGAGCCTCAGAGCTTGAGTGATGAGGACATCCGTCGCTTTAATTACCGCACGATTTTGTACAAGATGGACCAGCAGGGCTATACCATTCCCCTGATTGCCCAGGATCCCAATGCAGGCCAATCCTTTTTATCGGATATTTTGACCGAGATGTCGGGTGAAGACTATCTGGTGATTGGCAAAGAGCGCTATGAGATCAGCAAAAAAGGCCGGGCTGAGCTGGAGACCATGGCCGAGCAATACCACTCCCTGGTTCAACATTTTGATATCTTTGCCCATGTGGATATCGACAATTCTGGCTTTCTCGAACCTGGCGACAACCCCAAAGAACAGATCCACATCGATGGTCAGTCTTTTGACCGCTTTATCGACCTGCGTGTAGCCGTGATGCGTTTTAAAGGCATCTCCCCTTTTGACATGGTCTTTCTCAATCTGCTGCGCGAAGGACGGATTGGGGCCAACGACAATTGGGAATTTGACTTGGCCCTGGGCAAAGAACTCTACAGCGAAGTTGAGCAGATCGTGAACAGCGCTTATACCGTCAAAGACTTAACCGCGCTCGAAAAAACCAACGCCAATGGGGCGATTCCGGGCTCAGACATTCTTAAAGACGTGATTGTGGCCGGCAACCAGATCAACCAAGAGCGCAAATTGGCGCAGCAGGCCACCCCCCGCCACGACACCCCCGAATATGCCCAGCGCAGCAACAGCATCGAAGTGACCCATTACCGCCAGCCTGAGATCTTCGTCGATTACCGCTACGAACCCGGTGGCTATTATGTGGATTATGTCGATCCCTTTTATGTTGAGCCCTGCTGGCGGCATTACCACCGGCCTTGGCATTGGTAGTTAGAGGCTGATCCGCTCGGAGATTTGGGGGTAAGTGGTGGTTCTGTTGGCCAAGCCCCTGACGTTCGGGCCGTTCGCTGCGCACGTCGTGTGCGCGCTCTCTGCCAGTCACCCCGCCTTTCGCCATCCTGGCACGGCGGGGTTCCTCAGCACCTATGGTGCTAAGTATCTGTGCTGTCCTAAGCCGTAAAGTCGGCAAAGCCGCCAACGGCTCAGGCAAGAGCCTTCTAAGCAGCAATGCTGTCTATGGCTGTAAGGCTCCTTTGTCGCCAACAGCCAAAGCTCGCCTTTGGCTCTGCAAGAAGCTCTTAAATGCCCTCTCTTTTCAGGGGCTTGGCCAAAGCTGTCCTCACACTTAGAGGAGTAATACAGAGCGGATCAGGGGGGAGATGGACGCTGTATTTGAGCCATGCTTCGCTCACAGGGATTTTGGGGGCAGATAATCAGCCCGTTCACTGAGCGGAGTCGAAGTGAACCTATCCCACTTCCCAGGGGCTGTCGAGGTTTAAGACAATGTCCTGGGCACTCAGAATGGGGCCTTCGGGGTTGAGTTGCGCTTTTTGCTCTTGCAACATCACCTCGGTGTCGAGAATTTCCTGTTTGATCTGTTCAAAGGCCCTGCGAACGGCGGGGCTCTGTTCGACTTCGGGGGCAATCAGGGCGCGCTGCTCCACCAATTGGCGCAGGCGGCGCTCACCCTTGCGGGTCTCTTGCAACGATTGGGTTTGACGCCAGATTTTGCGCGCAGCTGAGAGATCGAGCAAGGTGATCGCCGCTTCGGGCAGGTGCTGGCGTTTGGCACTGTCTTGGGCCAAGTGCACAGCCATCTGAATCGCCTCGGGGGCAATGCTCAAGCGGTGGTGAACCTCCAGGCGCGACTTCCAATGGCTCAGTACTTTTTGGCAGAAGTCTTTGGGGGGCTCGGGCACTTCCAAAATTTGGAAGAGGTGTTGGATCGGCGTGCGCATTTCGAGTTCTTTGAGCTGGCCAGGTGTGGTGGTGGCTATACAGGTTGTATTGGGCTCTTCCAGCAGGGTCAAAAGATGCTGGGTGATCACAAATTCCATTTCTTTTTTGTTGGCCAAAAAGAGTTGGTGGATATTTTCGATCACCAGGATAATATCCCCCGATTGGCGCACCTCGCCAATCAGTGATTGGGTCAGATCGTAGAGTTTTTCGTCGGTCGCAGCCTCTGCCAGCATTTTGTCGACCTGCAGGCAGATCACGCGGCAATGGGCAAAGGCATAATAAATCCGCGAATCGAGGATATGCTGGTTGAGGGCGTGGATCAGGGCCGTTTTTCCCACACCGTGTTCGCCCACCAGCAATACATTGTGTTTGCGCGTCATGCCCAAAAACTGAATCAGGCGCTCCACCATCGGCTGCCACTCCACGACCATGGGCAAGCCCCCCAGCTCCAATTGCCGGGTCAGATCTTGGCTGTAGCGGTCCAAGCTGGCAGTGCGAATCGCCAGATTGCGCTTGTGGTAGCGCAAGCGCATAATATTCCAGCGCAGATGGGCCAGATGTAAGCCCCCTTTTTCTAGGGCCTGCAGGCTTTTGCTCTCGCTGAGTTGGGTCAGCCCCAGCAAAATATGGTCGGGGTCAACCTGGGTTTGGCCCTGCAAGCTGGCCTCTTCTTCGGCCAATTCAAAGATGGTGCGCACTTCCTCAGAGAAATGGATCTCCATGCCGGGGCTTTTGCGCGAAGACGGTTCTTGCAGAAGCAAAGAGCGCACCGTATTAAAATCCACGTCTTTGCTGCCGAGCAATTCACAGACCAAATTATCCGGGTCGCGCAGAATGCCGAGCAAAACATGTTCGGGGGTGACCAGCGGATTGTAAGATTTTCGTGCCTCTTCTTGGGCATACATCACGGTTTTCAGGGCCTGTTGGGAAAAGTGTTCAAGCATGGGGAATCTCCTCAAAATGGGCTTCAATCAAAGCGCTCTGAGCATTGGCCGCTGCTGCCCGCCAGAGACGGCTGCAAGACTCGCAATGGCCGCAGTGTTTGGGGCCCTGGCGGTAACAGGACCAAAGCAAATGTAAGGGAACGTGTAAACGCAGGGCTTGCTGAAAAATTTCAATTTTATTCAGGGCCTGCACATAACTAATAACCTGGGGTTGGACCTCGGTCGAAAAAGCCAAACTGCGGGTGATGGCTTGGCTAAATTGGGGCGTATTGTCGGGAAAAGTCGCAGCTTCTTCGGCATTAAAGCCCGTCAAGATCAACGCATCTCCGGCACTATCGGCAAAGGCCCCGGCAATATTGATCAAGAGACCATTGCGGTTGGGCACCCAGACTTTGTGGGCCGAAGCCAAAGTCACACGGGCGATATTGTCCAATTCTTCCAGCCCCACATCGGGCAACTCCGTTTCGGAATGGGCTGAGAGGGCGGTGTGAGTAATCGCCCCAAGCCAAGGCAGGTCGATGATTTGCAAAGGGATCTGGTAATGTTCCGCCAGCGCAAGAGCGCGCTCTTTTTCCATCTTGGCTGCTTTTTGGCCATAATCAAAACAGAGGGCCCGGCGAATGGTGATTCCCGCTTCTTGGGCCAGTGCCAGTCCCACGGTAGAATCCAGGCCTGCTGAAAGTAAAACCAGAGCAGAGGTGGACATAAACAATTTCCTAAACGATGAGGTATTCAAAAAACAAAAGAAAGGCCGAAGCCTTTCTCTTAAAAATAAAGTGAGGATTAACTCAGGCCATTCAAAACGGCTTTGGAGATGGCTTTGAGGGTAGCAAAAACCCCTTGTCCACTGAAAGCGACGGCCTCGAAATAAGGCACACCTTCGGGGTTCATGGATTTTTCCAATTCTTCAATCGACATGGCATCCGGCAAGTCGCGTTTGTTGTATTGGATCACCCAGGGAATCTTGCCCAAAACCATACCGTAAGAAGCCAAGTTCTCAATCATATTCTGTTTACTGTCAACATTCTCCTGAATCTTCGAACGCGAAGAGTCAGCCACAAAGACCAAGCCATCAGCGCCATTCAAAACCAAGCGACGGCTGGCATTGTATTCAACCTGACCGGGAACAGTGTAAAGACTGAACTTGGTTTTAAATCCTTGTACAGAGCCCAAATCCAAGGGCAAAAAGTCAAAGAACAGGGTGCGTTCATTGGCGGTGTTCAAAGAAACCATCTCACCGCGAATGGTCGGACTGAGCTGTTTGTGCAGATATTCCAGGTTGGTGGTCTTACCGCCCATCCCTGTGCCATAAAAAACGAGTTTACAGTGAATTTCGCGACTTGCGTAGTTAATTAGCGCCATGGTCCCCCCTGTCCAACTTGGGATTGACCCATATTCTTGATCTCTTCACTGATGCGTTTGGTCATCTGTTGGGTTTTCAATTTGATCATCCCCAATGTCGTGCGCTCATCAAAGATCACGGTAATCAGATCTTGTGAATCGAGCAAAGAAATGAAGATATTTAAACGATTACCCTGTTGAAACATGGTCTTGAATTCCGGCTCTCCCAGCAAGCGGGCAATTTCACGGGTTGATGAAAATGCACCGACAACCAGAGCAGAAAGAGCCATAACGTGAGGCGATTCTTCTCCCACCATGGCGAGATGTTGTCCGCTCTTTTCTACCAGGAGAATCGAGCGAGCGTTGGCTTCAGAGTACAACTCGTTGAGCAACGCGGTAATCTTGGTAATCCCCTCAGGGGTGATTACCATGCTACTGAGTTGAGGGTTTAGCATAATGATCTTTTCAACCTTAAACTTCTAGTTTGAGTTCGTCCACCCAATGTTGAATCGGTGCTGAAAAACGTTTTTCAACTTTTTCCATAACCTGCTGGACAAAGGTCACTCCATAAATGGGCGCAATCAAGCCAATCAGCTGCTGTAAATAGCCGCTGAAAACCGTCTTTTGCTCGTCGAGGGTGATTGTCCGGATTTTATCACCCACAATTCTACCATTTTGCAGTTCGATATTCCAGTTATTTTCTTCAACAATTTTCTGCAGGCGTGTTGTGATCTCTTCTTTGAGCTTGATACCACTGATGGATTCAAACTCAGAAAAGTGGGTATTGGCGGTTTCCAGGAAGAACTGTTGCAGTTCTACCCGTTCTTCGCCGATGAGTTGGATCTGGCCTTTTTTCTCCAATGAGACCAGCAATTCCATCAAATCTGAAAGCTCAATTGCACTGTGTTCAGCCAATTGATGGAGCTTGAGATGGGGGTGAACCGCGACCAGCGCGAGCAGAGATTGCTCCGCTTGGCTGAGATCTATGGTCGGAGCCGGCATCACCGCTTGGACTTCGGTATTGACGGAAAACCGGGGGTACAAACGCCCGAGTTTGCGCCAACTCTCCAAATAGGCAATGCCATTCTGAATCAGGGTGTCCAAATCACGGCTGATGGTCTGATCCGGCATCTGACTCTCTTCAACAAATTCAAATTCAGCGAGGGGATCGTAGGTCATCAGATCGAAGACAGCTTTTTCGCCCTGCAGGCCATTGCTTTCAGCGTGATGCAACTGGCCTTGGTTGACAAAGATCTTGCTCTCAACCCCTTTAAAACTCACGGACAAATAACCCGTTTTCTGACCATGCAGAACAATTCTCAGCACATCGGGCAGGCTAAAATCCGCTAAACGTCCGCTGAATTTCATTCCACTACCGCAACCAAAACGGTTTCAATATCCGAATAGGTGTCACCTGCGGCGGGATAAGGCAGTTCAAATAAGGCTTTTTTCCAAATGGTGCGTTTCTGCGCAACCAGCTCTTCGAGCTGTTCCATGGAGATGCCCATGGCATCGTTGTGGCCCACCACCCAGAGGCGGATATGCTGGCATTTGTCGAGGAAAGCCGAAAGCGCGCGCAAATAGGTATCGGGGTCGTGAAAAGGCTGTCCGAGCTTGGGATAACTATCCGCTTCGATCACCCCTTCGAGGTTGATCTGGGGGGTACGGCGGGTCCAGCACTCTGCCAACTCAGTTTTGCGATTGGTATTGCGCAGACCCGACATGCCTGGAGGATAAATCCAGATCAGAGAATCAGAGGGCAGATCTGGCACCAATTGGTAGGCGTCCATACAATAGGACATATTGGGCATTTGGTTGTCGCAGACAAAGTGATTGACCTGCTGCACATAGTGTTTGAGCACTTCTTGGGCCGGCAGAGGCTTGGGCTGCAAATACGATTGGTTGTAGTTCAGCCAATAATTGAGGGTATGATAAACCGCTGTATAAGCCAGACCCTTGAGATTGAGGTTTTCTTGAAACTCAGGGTAGGTGTTGATATTCTGCCACCAAGCCCCCAACCAAGCCACTTCTTCTTTGGTCACATAATGATCGGCCCAGGTCTGAAACAGCGCCTGTGCGCCTGCGTCAGTCGGGGCAATCAAGGCCTGATAATGCTCTGGGGTAAGGTAATCCGAGCTGTTTTCGATCAGGGCGCGGTTGCGCCAATAATGACTTTGTAAAATATCGCAGGCAAAGACCTGGTAGCCCCGGCGTTTAAAAAACAGGGAGGCGCGGCCGGAGCCCGCGAACGGATCGCAGAAAAGGGTAAATTCAATCTGGGCATCGGTCAATTCCTGCCAAAGCCAGCCACCGAGGGCTCGTTTGGAGCTATCAAGCGCATTCATCAACATTGCAGCGGATCCCTCCCTATCTCAAATAAATAAGATACCATATTTCTATTGTTTTCGCTGAGCAGAAAAGACTGCCAATTCTTCCAGCGACTGCCGGGCACCGCCACTGGGTAAAATCGCCAAGGCGGCAATCGCCTCTTGAATATACTGCTGCGCCAAAGTATGGCAGTCTTCGATCGCATTGCTTTCCATCACAATTTCAAAGGCCCGCTCCAGATCATTTTCCTGTTCAAAGCGCCGATCGATCAGGGCCTGAAGATGTCCGGCATCTTTGGAATTTTTCAGGGCAAACCAAGTGGGCAGGGTAATTTGGCCCTGGGCCAGATCGTTGTGGGCCGATTTGCCCATTTCGTTTTCGTCGACTGAAAAATCGAGGATATCGTCCATGATCTGAAAGGCCAGCCCGACCTGATTGCCATAGCGGTAGAGGGCCTGCTCAACAGCAGGATCTGCCCCATTGACAATGCCCGCTCCCTGACAACCCACGGCCATCAGGAGTGCCGTCTTACATTTAATTTGATCGAGGTACTCATCTAAAGTGATTGTACTTTTATAGCGGCGCTGAAACTGTGACAATTCTCGGTTGCACATGTCCATGACCATTTGCGAGAAAATGGTATTGAGACGAACACTGGAGATCACAGAGACGTAATAACAGGAGCGGGCCAGCAAAAAATCGCCCGCCAGCACAGAGGTGCGGTTGCCCCATTGCTGATTGACCGTGGGCAAACCCCGGCGAAGATCAGAGGCGTCGATAATATCATCGTGGATCAAGGTAGCGGTGTGCAAAATTTCGAGGGCCATGGCCAGGAGAAAGTGGGGGCGTTCCAAAGGGGTGCCTTCGGGCAAAGTGGCCTTGGCTGAGAGCAGCGCCATGACCGGGCGCAGACGTTTGCCTCCGGCCTTCATCAAATGGGTCGCAGCTGAGATCAAGGTGGTATCATAGTCCTGAAGTTCGCCCATCATGGTTTCTTCGAGGGCTTGCAAATCACTTTCCAGGATTTTAAAAAAACTGTGTTGCTGTATGGCTGATTTCATAACAGTGGGTATTGTATCATGAGAACATCTCTTGATTGCATGGGTTCTGACTATGGCAATGCCGATTAAATCTTCACCTTTTTCACTTTTGCTACATCTTTTGCTTGTGGTGCTGGCGTTGGCTTCGGGCTGCACCAAAAACCCGGAGGCCCCTGTCGTCACAAGCCCTTCCGCTTTACCAGACTTTGAAGACATTGCCCCTGATGGCAGCACAGGTTTGTCGAATCTGCCCAACGGCCAGGGCAACCTTACGCCCAACAACCCTCTGGTTCCCATTTCCAACGGCAATTTTGTTGCCACCCTCACCTCATTTGGGGTGCGTATGACCAACCCAGAATTACAAACCCTGAAAAAGCGTTTGGCGGTGAAACCCAATGGCAAATGGTCGCGCACGGTTAGCCAAAATGCCGATCAAGCCCTGCAGGCCAATTACAAGCGCTTTGGGGCCCTGTTTAATCCCCCGATTGAAGATGCCGAGGCCTATAAAACACAGGCCATGGCCTTCGCTGAGCGCACAGACGTGCCCTTTTATCTCGATGTGCAGTTCTACCTCGACAAGAACCAATTTCTGGTCAATAAATGGGACAAAAAGACCCAGGAGTTTATCAGCATCCAGCCCGATGGCACCGTGATCAATTATTTGATCAGCTCTGCGATTCAGTCGCCGCGCTATGTGGAGATCGATCTCTAGGGAAGCGTTTGCTCAAAAACTGGCGTGTCAGGCGTCGCAGCAGGCGGAGCAAGATAAAGGCCAACACAGCCAACAGGGCTATTTTTTGGGGCCACGTGGCGGGGGCGATCAGAATCAGATAGAGCGGCAGCCCCAGCACAAACAGGCTGGGCAGACTAAACACCACCCCCATCGGCAAAAAAAACCACAACCCGAATTGGCCACAATAGCGCCAATGCACCAGCAGACAGAGATAAAAATCCAGCAGGGCTGATGCCAAGAGGGTGATGAGAAAGGGGGTGAATTGGAGACTGAACATGAAAGATAGGTTTGCAGGTGCGAGCGAACTCAGAGAAGGTTATTTGGGGCGGAGACATCAAGACACTGGCCCAAGGCAATACACGGGGGGCAAAAAAGAGAAAGGTCGGAGCGACTGGATTCGAACCAGCGACCTGATGGTCCCGAACCATCCGCGCTACCAAACTGCGCTACGCCCCGAACACCCGTTATTATAACATGGCTTGAAAATTGAGGGAGATGATCGCCTTTCGCAATTTGGATTTGCGTTACAATACGAATAAAATTTGAGTTCTTGCACAATTTCTTGCACAATGAGGTTTGCCATGTTTCGCAAAAAATCCCTGAAGCCCGCTCTTTTAACTGCCTGCTTACTCCTGACGAGCGCATTGCCCGCCTTGGCAGCCCCCCCCGCTGAGATTGGCAAACTCAACCAAGCCCTGGCTCCGGCCTGGGAGCAACATCTGCGTCAAAGCCTGATGCGCGAAAAATTTGGCGTGGCCGTGACCGCCAAAGAACTGGGCAAAAACAGCTATCAACTCGAAATTCCCGAACGGTTGCTGCGCGACACGGTCTTTGATATCACCCTCAGTTATGCCAGCGGCCAGCCCCAATTGACAGGCCGGGTTTATTCGGCCAAAGAAAAAGAATTGCTGACAGCCGCAGCCAAACAGGCCTTTGGCGCCGCAGTGCAGGTTCAAGTCGAGACCTTTCCCTATACCCAGATTGGGATGGATTATGCCATCTCGACCCACAGTGCCAGCGATCTCTACGTCAAGCCCGTGGCTGAAGCGGGAGACAATTTGGCCACCCAGGTGCGTCTGGGCACTCCCTTGGAGGTCTTGGAATACAGTGCAGACAAGAAGTTTGCCTTGGTGCGTATCGTCGATGATGGCTATATTGCCTGGATTCAACGCAATCAGATCCTCGAAACAGCGGAAGCCACCTTTAAGGCCTGGAAAGACAACCGCCAAGTGTTGGTCATGCGCAACCTGGATACCCCGCGCAAGCTCTATTTTGGCACCCGCTTAAAAATGCTGAGCAAAACGCCCCAACAGGTCACGGCAGCTTTGCCCGATGGCACCCAGCTCAAATTGGCAATAGCAGACATCGCCCTCAGCCAAAGCCCACCCAAAACCCCCAATATTCCCGCCGTGCTCAAAACAGCCATGCAATATCTGCCCAAAGCCCCCCAAGGCGGGGGTGCTTATTTATGGGGCGGCACCTATGGCAAAACCCTGGATTGCAGCGGTTTTATGCAGACCATCTTCCGGGTCAACCACATCTATTTGCCCCGCGACGCCGATCAGCAAAAAGACTTCACACAACGGGTGGGCAATACCTTGGCCCAGTTAGATGAACTCAATCCCGGCGATCTGGTCTTTTTCAGCGGCAACCGCAAATACCCCACCCATGTGGGCATGTATATTGGTCAGGGCCGCATCATTCACTCCTCACCCAAAGGGGCTTACAGTGGCATCAAAATCAATACCCTGCAAGGCGGGGGTGATTATGACCGTTATTTGCAAGGCCTGTATTTTGGTGGCGGACGCGTCACCCGTTCCCTTTAGCACAAGCTGACCTGCAGCATTTTGTTGCAGGTCAGGGCCTTCTGCTGGTGGAGGATATACGTCCAGGGGTATGCTAAGAATATCACCCAGGCTGTTTGATACAGCCCAACACAGGAGAACGTATGTTAAACAACAAAATTACGCTGGCGGCACTGCTCACCTTGAGTACCCTCTCTTTGGGCACGCTCTTTGCCCCCTTTTCGGCCTCAGCCCAACACCAGAACTATCCCAAGGTCAACGAAGCCGACCGCGAAAACCGCTCACAGATCACCGACAACAAACATTACCGGGTGATTTACAGCCCTTTGCCCGATCCCATCCCACTCAACCAACATTTCAGGCTCAAACTCACAGTCCAAAATGCCGAAGGCAAAGTGGTCGAAAACGCCAAGCTCTATGTCGATGCAGATATGCCCAGTCACAATCATGGCATGAATGTCAAACCCAAGGTCAAAGATTTGGGCAAAGGTATCTTTGAGGTTCGCGGCATGTTGTTTCATATGCCCGGCTATTGGGAGATTTACGTGTTGGTCGACCATGCTGGCAAAAAGGAGAAAGCGACCTTTGGTGTTACGCTTAAAATGTCTCCCCGTTAAATGGCTGCCCCTGCTCGGATGTTTGGCCTGTCTGGGCGCTTGCCGACCCGCCAATATCCAGTCTGATGGCGCACCGGCTTTTTCGGCCCAAGAGAAAAGCCTGATTCTGAGCCTCTCACCCCGCCCAGCGGCCCCCGAGAATCCCAGCAATCAACTGGCCGACAGTGCCTCTGCCGCCCATTTTGGCCGCTATTTGTTTTACGATACCCGCTTATCACTCAAAGGCGATCTGAACTGTGCCTCCTGCCACCACCCTGGTTTGGGCTGGAGTGATGGCAAGCCCGTGGCTGTGGGTCTCAAAACGACGAGTCGCAACAGCCCCACACTCTGGAATGTGGCGTACCAACGCTGGCTGTTTTGGGATGGCCGCACAGATTCGCTCTGGGCCCAGTCGGTTCAACCCCTCGAAAGTCTGGCTGAAATGGGCATGAGTCGGGTCGGTCTTTTGCAGGCCTTTCACAAACACCCCGAGCTGCGCCAGGGTTACGAAGCCCTGTTTGGCCCCTTACCAAGCAATGCGGGCTTGCCACCCCAGGCCCGCCCGGTGCCCGAAGATGCCAAACACCCCCTGCAACAGAGCTGGAACCAGATCAGCCCCCAACAGCAGGCCGAAGTGAATCGCTTTGTCAGCCATCTGGGCAAATCGCTGGAGGCCTTTGAACGCCAGATTGTGAGTGGCGAAAGCCCCTTTGACCACTTTGTCGCAGATTTGCGTGCGCAAAAGCCCAGCAGCAAAGCAATTTCGGTGGAGGCTCAGAAGGGGCTGCGGCTCTTTATTGGGCGCGCTCAGTGCATTCTCTGCCACACCGGCCCCCTCTTCAACGACCGCGAGTTTCACAATATCGGCCTGCCCAAACACCCCAGCTTGCCCCTTGATCAGGGTCGTTATGCCGGGTTGCCTAAATTATTGGCAGATCCCTTTAACGGCCTGGGTCCTTTCAGCGATTTGTCTAGCCGCGAGCACGAATGGAATGACAAACTGCATTATCTCAGCCGACAGGCCAGCAACAAAGGGGAATTTAAGACGCCAGGCTTGCGCGAAATTACGCGCACGGGCCCGTATATGCACGATGGCCGTTTTAAAAGTCTTGAAGAGGTGTTGCTCTTTTATTCCCAATTGCCCAGCCAGCCGCCAGCCACAGGTCGGCGCGAAGACACCATTCCCCCGCTGGAACTCAAGCCCGAAGAAATCACGTATCTCTTGGCTTTTCTCAAAACCCTCGAAGGCCCCCAACCAGGCCCTGAACTCAGCCAACAACCCCAACACCCTCTCGCCACGGGAACCCGCCCATGATTTACACCGGGTCAGGCGAGCAGGTTCAGCCCCCAGATTATCCCGCCCAAGCCCCTTTGGCACAGTTGAGCGGGGTTTTGTGGAGCCAAGGCTGCCTGCTCTTGCGTCAGGCCTTGCCAGTTAAGCCCTTCGCGGCCATCCATTGGCGTGCCTTACGGGCATATAACCGGGCAGACACCCTTTTTGCCCAGGGTCTCCTGCCCAAAAGCGAGGAGATTTTGTACCGCTACGGCCATGTGCCTCCCCAGGCCTGTTATCCCAGCGGGGATCCCTTTCTGGCATTGCCCCACCTCTTAGAACCCCTCTTGCCGCTGTTGCAGAAAGTCACAGAAAATCCCGTTTTGCTCTATCAGAACAGTCTCTTTCGCCGCCAACAACCGCAATCACCGGCAGCCCCGCCATTGCCCTGGCACCAGGATGCCGCATTTTTGGGTGATGTCTCTCCCGTCTGGAATATCTGGTGCCCCTTGGTCAGCTGTGGAGAGCAGGCCCCTGGCTTGGAAATTTTGTTGATGAACCTGACAGAGGTATTCACTCCCCCCACTCTGCCAGAAGGGCATGTCTTACAAGCCGGCGACCCTTATGAACTCTTTGCCTTTTCTCCCGAATGGCTCAAGTTACACTATCCCGAGGTGCCTGCCTGGCTGCCCTCGATGCAAGTCGGAGATGTCTTGATCTTTCATGAGCGAATCTTACACCGCACGGGGCTGCGCCCCAATATGAGCGAGCCCCGCCTGAGCCTCGAAATGCGCGTAACCTCTGCAGCAGCAGCTCAGAACTGCGATAGCCTGCTTGTGCCCTTAACTGAGTCGCCTTAATGCCTGCACCATGCTGATCCCCCGGGTCTTGGTGGGCCCTTTGATCGCCCCC
>JBFWRL010000147.1:0-14371 GCA_050248915.1 Candidatus Sericytochromatia bacterium | reverse complement strand
GCATGAAGATGTTCGCTGGCAGTGGCTTGGGAGGCCTCTTTGAGTGGGCTTTCGTGATTGAGGGCCGCCAGATCGTGGCTTTGAATCAAGCTGCGCAAATCCGGATGCCAGCCAAATACAGGGGTTTGAGCTGAAGGCGGGGGCGGGCAGAGATCGCCACTGAAGAGCAATTGCAGCGTGGGCGATTCTGTTTCGGGTTCAGCATCTGACTGATTGTCTGGTTTGGGTGCACAATAGCTCAGTTGCAGTGCCGAGAAAGGCACAGCATCATTGGCTGGCGACAGCAACGGGGATTTTTGCTTGCGAAAAATATTCACCAGGGTCAGCGGGCCAATCCAGGGAATAAAGGCCTCGGCACGGGTGCGTTGGGGGGGCAAGGTCAAAGCACGCACAGCAGGTACCAGCAAAAGCAAAACAATGCCCCAAACCCCGTTGAGCCCCAAACTGGCCAGGCCTGCCCCCAAAATCATGGCGGGATCGCTGAGACAGCTAAACAGCGCATATTCACGGGCCGAAGTGGCTTTGAGGCCAAAATTGAGGGTGCCAATAAAGACCAAACTGGAGTGAAACAGCGCGAGAATAAAGATAAACCCAGCCCAATGGGTGCCGACAAAGGCCCCCAACAAAAGACAGAGCAATAGCGGCAGATAGACCTCCAAATGGGGCTTGGGAAAACGCCGCAGCACCCGCTCGGTGAGGATCTGACCGCAGACAAAAATCACCGAAAAGCCCAACATGACCTGGGCCAAGGGAAAACCCGGCAAAAACTGGGTGATATACCCAGCGGTAAACGAGATCAGGTAGCCATAGAGCCCTTTGGCCAAGACCAAGGTCGAAAATTTTTCAAACCAATCGTAGCTGCGCAGGAGCTTTTTGAGAGAGATATCCGCATCGGGGGCAGGCGGGTCGGGTACAGGCATCAACATCAGCCCCAAAGAGACCACGCCAAAGACCAAGCCGCTGAACAACAATAAACGGGGATAGGGCATGAACAGGCGCAGGCCATCCATGATCACCGGCCCCAAAACATAGCCCAAGACAAAAATCGAGTTAAACAGGGCAATGCGTTTGCCCACATTGCCAAAGGCCTTGAGGGTGACCAGATAATTAAACAGCGGAGGCGTGGCCAGCCCCCCCATGATGCCTTCGAGCAAACGTCCGAGAATAAAGCCCTCGGTATTGTTCATCACCGCCATAAACACCAACGAGGCACCAAACCCCATTTCGTAAAGTGGGTAATTCCAATGCCGGGCATTTAAGCTGGCAAAGAGGTAAATGCCCAATTGCCCCAGCAAGAGCCCGACAAAATAAAGCGAAAATGCCAGCGGGGCCTTGGGGCCCAGCGCCAGATTGAGAATCGAGACAAAACCACTCGAAAAGACCCCATGCAAAAAAGCCAGGGCCAGCAAAATCACAGCAATAAAAACGTGCAGGCGATTGTCCGGCTCGGGCTCAAGCACTTTAGAAAACAGAATTGGCCTCCAAAAGCGGATCAGGCAAACGGCTGGAACAGAGCGCAAAGACCTCTTCCGAGCTGCGCCCCGTCAAACGATCACTTTCGTTTAAAGGGGCCACCCGCAACACTTCTTGCAAGCTGGTCACCCCCTGAGAGGCTTTGTAAAAACCATCTTCAGCAAAAGAGATCAGGTGATTCTCGCGCCGGGCCAAGGTGCGAATCGCGGACAGGGTCTGACCCGAGGTCAGGGCATCGCGCAGAGTATCGGTCATGATCAACATTTCGTGCAGCGCAGTCCGGCCTGAATACCCCTGTAATTGGCATTCGTTACAGCCCACCGGATCATAAAAGCTGAAGAGCTGAAGATCCATGGACTTAAACGGAAAAGACGTGAGCTGAGCGGGTTCTGGCTGGGAAGGGGTTTTGCAGTGTTCACAGAGACGGCGAACAAGCCGCTGGGCGATCACACAGGTCACGGTCGAGGCAATCACAAAGGGCTCAACCCCCAAATGCATCAGGTGAAAGAGCGCACTGGCCAGATCGCGGGTATGTAAGGAGGTCAAAACTTTATACCCCATCACAGCAGCACGGGTCAAAGCCTGGGCCGTGGCAATATCTGGAATATCCTGCACCATCAAAATATCGGGGTCTTGGCTGACCAGCGCATCGATCAGGCCTGCCGGACTCTGACCCGGACGCAGGGAGGTCTGAACGACACCCGGCAATTGGTAGACAATCGGGTGTTCCAACGTAACCAAGGCTTTGTCGAGATCGTTGAGATAATTCATGGCCGCGTATAAAGTGGTGGATTTGCCCGAGCGTGCGGGGCCTGTCACCACAACAATCCCACCAGAAATATCCAAAATGCGCTGGGTCGATTTGAGGTAGACCGGCGAAAAGCCAATGCGCTCTAAATTGAGCAGGGTGCTGTGTTTCTCCAATAAAGAGACCACGAGTTTTTCACCCCATTGGCCCGGAAAGGTGGCCACGCGCAGGTCGATCTCTTTGCCCGAGATCTGTGCTTGAATATGGCTGCTCTGGGGCAAATACGACTCTTCGGTCTGAAGCCGGGCCAGCCGTTTAAAATGGCGGATCATGGCTTTGGCAACGTCAAAAGGCAAATCTGTTTTGTGGTGCAGCAGGCCATCAATGCGGAAGCGCACACGCAAATAGCGTTCCTGGGGTTCAATATGAATATCCGAAGCCCGATCCATGACCGCACTGGAAATAATAAAATTGACCGCTGTGGCAGTGGGGTCTTGCACCAGCGGGTTTTCATCGAGAATAAAGGGATTCTGATTATCGATGACCAGTTCTGCTCCCTCGCCTGAGACCTTTTGAAAAAAGGCCTGGAGGGTGGCTTTGATCTCAGAAGCGGGGGCAATGGCGGGCTGCAGGCGGCAATTATAACGGGCTTCGAGGCTGCTGATCAGCTCCTGATTGAGAGGGTCAGCCATGACCACTGTGAGCTGATCTTCGCTGCGGTGTACAGGCAAATAGACCAATTCCAGCAGTTCTTCTCCATTGAGTCCGTTTAAAAGACGCGGGTCGATCAGTTCCAACGAAGGCAAAATCCGGGGGATATCCAATTGCATGCTCAAGGCATCGGTGAGCTGGGATTCGGTAATGATCTGGTGTTCGATCAAGAGATGGCCCAGGCGCTTTTGCTCAATTTTTTGCAATTGCAGCAAATGCTCCAATTCCGCCTGGGTCAGCAGTCCCAGGTTCTGGAGCAACTCACCCAAATACATGCGCTTGTGGTGCTTGCGCAAGAGGCGTTGCAGCTCCTTGGCCGAGACCAGTCCCAATTCCACACAAATCCGCCCCAGTGGGCGGTACTGTTCTTGCTCAGCCTGGACCTGCAGGGCCTTTTTGAGTTGGGCGGGTTTGAGATAGCCCTCTTGAACCAGCAGATCGCCAATCCGCAGGGTCGGCTGGGCGGCCGCCTCGCTCATAATTGGATGCTGGCCAGGGCCGAGGCTTTTTGCCAGCTCTCGCGGGATTCAACCCGAACCAACCAGGCCTGTACAGCCGGAAAAGCAGAAATATCCAGCCCCAATTGCCCACGCATAAAGAGATTGGCGGCCATGGCAAAATCTGCCACCGAGAGTTTACCCAGCAAATAATCCCGATCTGTCAGCCCCATTTCCAAGATGGAGGTCAGGCGCATAAAATCTTGGGTTAATGTGGCCACCAAACTGGGATCTGGCGCTTGGCCTGCCATGGGTTTAAAGATTTTTTCCACAGCCAAATTGACCACAGGCTGGTAATAATGGGCCACTTGCCAAAACAGCCACTGATCGAGCCGAGCCACTGGCCGGGGCTCACTGGGCAACAAATGTTTATCTGGTCTGAGACTGGCAAGATACTTGATAATGGCATTGGATTCCCAGAGCACAAAATCGCCATCTTCGAGCACAGGCACCTTGCCATTGGGGTTTTTGGCCAAATAGTCCATCTGCTGGCCCGCCCCACCCATAATATTCACGGGCACGGTTTCAAAAGGCAGCTCCAACTCATAGAGCACCGCCCTGACTTTCAGGGCGTTGGGAGAAATATTGAGATCATAGAGTTTCAGCATGGCAATCAGCCTCCGGGCAAGGATATGTCATTGTACCGCAGAATGCAGGGGCGCAGAAATGAGGGCAGCCTTTGAAAGAGCAGCTCAAAGTTTTGATGGTATACTTGGATGAAATTGGGTAAAGTATCAGCCAAGCCCTGTCCAGCTTGATTTGCTGCGACTGGCCACCGAGGGGGAGAAGATGAAACGTCTGTTGGTCGCGTGTTTCTCGCTGGTGGCTTGTGCCCCAGTAGCCCCTCTCAGCTCACAAACCCCAAACTTACCCAATGCCACATCACCTGAAAAAATTGTCCTTGATACCCCAAACGCGGGTATCAAACCAGACATATTGCCCACAGAAACACACTCCTCCCCCGCCTCAGAGCAAACACAACTGCCCAATGCCGCCCCCCAAGGCAATCAGGTTTTGCTCCCATCAGGACTCCAAGCCAAAAGTATTACACTCAAAGGTCAAGTTCTCCTCCCGTCAGGGCTTGTGCAGGGCAGCCGATTGCTCTTGCCCAGCGGGGTTTTGCTGCCCTCGGGTGTTTTGTTGCCCAGCGGCCTGCGCAGCTCTGAAGCGCTTGAATGGCAAGCAACAACCCCCTTTCGGGTTTTGCAAAACACCTCACTCAACGGCTTACTCAGCACCCGCTATGAGGGGGTCGAATACGAGCTGAGCCTGCGTGACAAAGAGGGGAAGATTATCGCCCAGGGTCGCTCCGACAGCTCAGGCGTTTACAGCCTGACCTTGCCTCCGGGTGTTCCCATTGGCATGTACACCCTGGTCGCCCGAGGTATCGACGGCCTCACACAAAGTCCCATCAATAAATTGGGGATCATCGCCCTGGTGGATCTGGCAAAAATCAAGCCAGGAGAGACTGTCGCCCTTGATATCAGCGTGACAACCACAGCCCAGGCCATGTTGGCCACCGAACTGAGCAAGTTGAGCGGCCCCCTTGGCCAAATTCCCTTGGATTTGCTCAAAACCGATCCCCTGCTGGCAGAACAAGTCACCAATTTGGCCCGGGCCATTGCCAATACCCTTGGGGCCTACCCCTTTGAACTGCTGGCCAATCTGCCCGAAATCAAAGCCGCGATTACCGCTGCTGCCAGCAAAATCAGTGCCCTCTTGCCCGCTCACCCCGAATGGACCCCCAACAGCGCCCCTGCAGCCAACACCAGCAGCAGCTCTGGCAGCAGTTCATCCAGCAGCAGCTCGGGAGGAGGCTCGGGGAGCGGCTCCAGCAGTCCAACCAGCACGGAAAGCGTCAACCCCCAAATTGACCTCGAAGGCTTGAGTTAGCCTAAGGTATAATAAGTAAACTCACCTGAGACCAAGCGCATTTTGCCAAAGGAATGGGACTGCAATGAGACGCGTTTTCAAAAAAAACAGACAGATAACTCCCCTAAGCCTCTTATTGAGCTGTTGTTTGGCTGCTTGTCAGCCCCAATCCACCCCTGTTCCTCCCGCCCAGCAAGCCCCACTGCAATCACCGCCTGCGGCTTCTGCTTTTAAAGCAGGAGACAGCGATACCCCTCCCCTGAGCGGCCAGATCGAAACCCAAGGCAATAAAGAGCGGATCGTGTTTAATTTGGGGTCGGCCCTGAGCCAGCGCTTCCGCACCCAGGCCAGTGATATTTCTCAATTGCGTTATCTCACCCTCACGGTCAGTGGCCCAGATATTCCTGTACCCATCCAAAACAGTGGCGGCCATATTCCGATCACAGGGGTGGTCAATCAGGACATCGTGATCCCCAACGTGCCAGTCGGTGCCAACCACGTGATCACCGCTCAGTTCTACGACGCTGACAAAATCGCTGTGCCCAATGCGGTGGCGATGGGTGTCTACAGCTCTGGCACCACAACCGTCGCTGTGCGGCGGCGATTTTTGGTCTTGGGCCGCCTGATCAACAGTCTGATCAGCAGCCAGAGAGACTATATTCGCCAATTAAATGCCCAAGCACTGCAAACCCAGATCGACAAAGTGCTCTATGGTGGCAACGGCACACCCGGCCCCTTTGTCGTGGATCCCACCCTGATCAATACAAACCAGATCACGTCTGATCTGCTCTCGGGCACCCCTGTTGCCAATCTGAATTTGAGCCAACCGGTGTATATTCTCAACACAGCCAGCTTTAGTTTGCCTGTCAGTGGCTTATTGGGAACAGATACCCTCACCGTGCGCGTCGATGACCCCACCAGCACAGCTGTGACCCAAGGCAATGGTACGATTACGGTCACCAATATTTCACCCGGCAATTGGCCGATCTATATCAAACTCAACAGCAGCAATAATTTTGTCTATCCCAACTCCACCTTGGCCGCCTCAGTCTTGCCCCCTTCATTGCCCAACCAAGGTACCCGGCCACGTTTACTGCTCTCCTCACAGACCTTTGAGCCAGGCCAAAGTGCCACCCAAGCCAATTACGACTTGGTGCCTGCGGCTCCCCAGATCACCACAGCATCAGGAATTTTTACCCGCAGTGGCCAGCAGTTGACAATCACGGGCACAGGCTTTTATCCGGGGATTACCACCGCCAATAAAGTGCGTTTTGTTCAAGGTGGCACGACCTTAAATGCCACGGTCAATTCTGCCACCGCCACAGAATTGGTGGTGACTGTGCCCGCGGTCGCCCAAGCAGGCACCTATACCCTGAGTTCAGCCGTCAATACGGGCCCCTTTGCCCCCCTCGGGGATGTGGCCATCAATGTTCTAACGGTCACCGCCAATGGTGCGGCTTATAACCCCCTGACCACCAATGGCCAGGGCTGGGCCAAAGCCATCAACTTACAGGCTGCCTTGGGCGCTGCCGTGGCAGGAGATGAGATTTGGGTTGCCGCAGGCACTTATAAGCCGGGGACAGCCCGCGCAGATACCTTCACGCTCAAAAGCAATGTACCTCTCTACGGCGGTTTTGCTGGCAATGAGAGCAACCGGGCAGCCCGCAATTTTACCACCCATCTGAGTATTCTCGAGGGGGATGTTCTCGGCAATGACAATGTCGTTGTCACCGCCGCCGATCCCAATCGCAGCGAGAATATCGAAAAAGTCGTCACCGCCAATACAGCCAACACCATGATTGACGGTTTCACAATTCAGGGCGGAAACGCCAATGTCGGGAATCCTGGGGGAGGCGCTATCGATATTGAACTCGTGGCCGCGACAGTTAATAATATGGTTTTCAGGTCCAATACCGGCGTCAACGGCGGTGCAGTCTTGATCAACGGCGGACCGCCGTCGACCATCAGCAATTCGAGTTTCATCGGCAATGCTTCGAGCAGCTCGGGAGCGGGCCTCTTCAATATGGGCTTTGCCAATCCGACCTTTAATAATCTGACCTTTATCAACAATACCTCAGACAAAGGGGGCGGTATTTACAATAATAGCGGCACCATCACCCTGAATAACGGGATCTTTATCTCAAATACAGCAACAGGCGCATTGGGTGGTGGCGGTATGTACAACGCACCCAGTAGCGCAGCCAATGTCAACAAAGCTGTGTTTATTGGAAATACAGCGACCACCAACGGTGGTGCTATTTATAATTACACCAGCAGCCCCATTTACACCAACGTAATCATCACAGGCAATAGCACCAACGGCCGGGGCGGTGGTATGTACAATACCTTTACCAGCAACCCCAAATTGGTCAACGTCACTTTTAATGGCAATACCGCCGTCAGCGGTGGCAGTGCGTTTTACAATAATAGCGGTAGCCCGGTCTTTGTCAATGTGCTGCTCTGGAACAATGTCTTTGGCAATATTGCGCTGCCTGGCGGCCAGGGCAACCTGCAAGCGGGAGCGGATCCCTTTGTGGGTATTGCAGATCCCGACGGGGCTGACAATACCTGGTTCACCAACGACGATGGTTTACAACTCGCGAATTCCGCCAATCTGGGAATTGCGACCTTTGGGGGAGTCACAATTCCCAGCATTGATGTCTTGGGTACCGCCCGCCCCCAGGGAGCCGCCATAGATACTGGGGCTTACGAAAAGCCTTAAACAGCCCAGACTCCCCCTTACTTTGACTCGCCCCACCGAATCAAAGCCCTGACGGCAAAGCCGCATAATCGAGTACACTGAAAGCAACAGACTTTATTCGAGAGAGGAATACACCATGCCCCAAGAAGTGGTGATTGTAAAAGCCAAACGCAGTCCTTTTGGCAAATTTGGCGGCGGTCTGGCTGGATTCAGCGCCGTAGAGCTGGGTGCTCACGTGATCAAAGCCCTGCTCAGTGAAACCCCCGAAGTCAATAGCGAAAATATCAACGAAGTGATCATGGGCATTGTGGTCAATGCCGGTGTGGGCCAGATTCCCTCCCGGCAGGCAGCAGCCAAAGCCGGACTGGGTGTGCAAGTCAAATCGCTGACCGTCAACAAGGTCTGCGCCTCTGCCATGAAAGCCGTGGGTCTGGCCGCTCAGGCGATCCGCGCTGGCGACAGCGAAATTGTGATTGCTGGGGGCATGGAGAGCATGAGCAATACCCCTTATCTCATGCCCAAGGCCCGCTGGGGCGCGCGGATGGGTGATGCCCAATTGGTCGACTCCATGATCCACGACGGCCTGTGGTGCGCCTTTCACAATGTACATATGGGCATTCACGGCTCAACAGTGGCCGCAGAATACCAGATTTCGCGCGAGGCCCAAGATGAGTGGTCGCTGCGCAGCCACGAACGGGCCCATGCCGCGACCAGTACAGGCCGTTTCGCCCAAGAAATCGCGCCGGTGATCATTCCCCAGAAAAAAGGCGACCCCCTCAACATTGCCCAAGATGAATCGATTCGCCCGGATACGACCTTGGAAAAATTGGCCAAACTCAAACCCGTTTTTGATGCCAATGGCACTGTCACAGCGGGCAATGCCCCCGGTGTCAGCGATGGTGCTGCGGCCTTGCTGGTGATGTCGCGGGCCAAAGCAGATGCCCTGGGTCTCACCCCCCTGGCCCGAATTGTGGCGTATGGCGAAGTGGCCGAAGACTATCCCTATCTGGCCACCGTGCCTGGCCACGCCATTCAGGTCGCGCTGAAAAAAGCCGGACTGGAAGTCGCCCAGCTCGATTTGGTTGAAATCAACGAGGCCTTCGCCTCTGTGGCCCTGGTAAGCACCCAAATTTTGGGGATTGCCCCAGAAAAGGTCAATGTTAACGGGGGCGCGATTGCCCTGGGCCACCCGATTGGGGCCAGTGGTGCGCGTTTGATTACCACCTTGGCTTATGAATTGATCGCAAAAGGCCTGCGTTATGGCGCTGCAGGGATTTGCAGTGGCTCCGCCCAGGGTGATGCGATCATCATCGAAAACCTGACCCTTTAAACCCGATGATGCAGGGAGATCCCTTTTCTGAGAAACAGCCCCTCAATGTGATTGTGCTTGAGGCGGGGCTGGAAAGCCAATTGGGATCTGCCCTGGTCCAAACCCCGTTGGGGGTCGAACTCAAACTGGCCCCCCAACTGCAGCAGCTCTTTTTGGACCAACTCGAACAGGCCGTGCAATACTGCTGGCAGGAAGGCTATCACCGCACCGCCCTGCTGGTCGATGGCCGCATTCGCCGCCATTTACACCGCCTGATCGAGAAGCGCTTCCCTCGGGTGCCGGTGATCTCGTATACCGAAGTGGGACCCGACTTTCAGCTCAATGTGTTACAGACGATAGCGATCTGAGTACAGAGTCTGAGATGTCGCTTCCCCCCTGGAAAGCCCAATTACAGGCCCTGGCCGGAGAAGTCGACCACCACAGACGTGCAGCTCTTTGTCAGGCCATTTTGGTTCATTTCACTTCCCCCCTGGCCCGAACAGCTTTGGATGCCCATTTAAAACAGACCCTGCCGGAATGGGATCGCGGCCTGCTCTGGGCAGGTTACGCTGCTGAGGCCCTGCGCCAAGGGCAGTATCCAGCCGCCCTGGCCGCTGAGCAACAAGCCCAGAAGAGCCAATATCCCTGTGCTGTTCAGGCCTGGATAAACTTGGCCCGCTGGGAGAGTAGCCGCCAAACCACACCCCCGACTTGGCTGCAATCCGACCAAGCCGCTGCGATGCCAGATGTCTGGCTGCAAGCGTGGGTTCACGCGCTTTTAGCGGCGGGGCACACAACGGCTGCAGAGCACCTGCTCGAAAAAAGCCTGGTTCGCTCAGAGCAAGGGCTGACAATCCAGCTGTTGGGCGGCCTTTACGAGCAAAAGGGGGATTATTTCAAGGCCCTGGCAATCTACCAACGACAGCCTGAACAGCCTGAAATCATCATGCGCCAAGCTGAAGTCCTCAAAAATCTGGGCCAAACAGCTGAAGCGGCCCACCTGCTCCAGGCATATCTGACGCAAGCACCGGCACCGCAACAAGTGCCTGAAAAAACCCTGTTCGAGGCCCGCCTACACTCCCAATACCTGCTCTGTTTGACCAGCTTGGCCAGCCCACAAGACGGCCAGATCGAAGCAGAAAAAGCCAAGTGGGCAGCCCGACACCGCCCCAATGACGCCCCCCTGCCAGCACACCCCAGCCCCAGTCAAGCGCCCGCCAAGGCCAAATTGCGGCTGGGCTTCCTCGCCCCAGACTTTGGCAGCCATTCTATTTACCCGCTGATTCAAGCGCTGTTTGCCAACCACAACCGCGCCACATTTGAGCTCTACGCCTATGCCGGCAAAACGCGCGAAGATGTCGCCACAGCCCAATTACAAGCCACTGGGGTGCATTGGCGCGATCTCGCAGGCCACTCTCCCCGCCAGATCGCCGAAGTCATACAGCGCGACCGCCTCGATATCTTGCTCGATGCCAGTGGCCACACTTCTTTGCACCTGCTGCCTGTGTTTTATTATCGCCCAGCCCCCATCCAGATCAGCGGCCTCTGTTTTGCCGAAGGTACCGGGTTACCTGACTTTGACTATCTGCTCACAGACCCTCTCTGTAGCCAGACAGGCGCACGTTCAAGCCAAGAATTGCCCCCAAGCGAAAAGCCTCTACCACTGGCATCTTGGCTGTTTTGGTTTCCGCCGCCCCAAAACGTCCCGCTCAGCGAACCCCAAGGCCCGCCCCAATTGGGCTGTGCTCACCATCCGGGTCGGCTTTCGCTGGAAATCTGCGCGCTCTGGGCCGAGATTTTAAACCGCCATCCCGACACAGAACTGCGGCTCAAACACCGCTGTTTTGCCAGCCCCGACACCCAGGCCGTGTTCCGCCAACGTTTCGCGCAATGGGGCATCCCCCCTGAGCGGCTGCACTTTGAAGGGGCCTCAAACTATCTGGACTACCTGGCTTTTTATAATCAGCTCAGTCTGGCCCTGGACCCCTTTCCCTATCACGGCGGCTTGACCAGCGCAGAAGCGCTCTGGATGGGCGTGCCTCTGCTGAATTTACGCGACAGGCAGCGTGCCATGCAAGGGGGGCTGAGTTTATTAAGCCAAATCGGGCACCCCGAATGGAGCGTCGATTCCGCAAGCGCCTTTGTGGCCACAGCCACTGAATGTTTGCAGACGCCGTGGGGGCTAGAAGCGCGTCAGAGCTTGCGCCAAGCCTGTGAAGCCGCGCCGTTTACTCAGATCCAAGTCTTCATCTCTGGACTAGAAGACAAGCTCAAAGAGCTGCTTGGCCCAAGCCAAAATGATAAAATGGGGCTATTCCTGCCTTGAAAGAAAAGAGCTGCCCATGCCGTTTTCTGCCGATCATTTGAATCCCGCCGAGCCAGAGATCAACACTGGGGCTGATGCTGTCGAAAATCTGCTCAATGCCTTGGTCGCCGATCAGGTCTGGCGCAGTGAAGAAGCGGCCCGCGCCCAAGGGCAAAGCAGCGAAGAAATTGCCCAAACCCTTTTAGAGGAATCTTGGCGCATGTTGGTATTGCTGATTCGCGAACTCTACGACACCATCTGGCCCGAAAGTGAGAGCTGGGAGCCGGTTGTCAGCCACCTCTTGGAATGTTCAGAGGCCGAAGCGGGGGCCTTGAGCCGCCAATTGATCGCCGCAGGCTGGCTCGACCGTGCCTACCAACCCACAGGGGCCGGACTATGGCAGGCTGGGCTGGCGCGAGAAGGGTAAGCCAGATGGGCGCAAACGCGCCCGCTCAGCGCAGCCCCAGCAATTGCTCTTCGTCCACGGCCACGGCATAATACCAATTGAGCGCATCGAGGCGGTAAAAGGCCAATAAAATCCGCCGCCCGTCTTCGCGGTAGCTGAGCTGGCCCGAGCGTTTGGCCCGGATTTTTTCGACCACTTCGGGCTGGTTAAACAGGGGCAAATCCAGGGCCTGGCCCAAACTGTCTTCGCCAAAACGCAGGCCGTATTTGCGTTTGCGGTCGCTTGAGCGCACCATAATCTGGCCCTGGCTGTCGAGCAAATAGGTCTGCAAAGCCGCATAACCAGGCAGATTCAAGAGATGGTCGACCAGGTATTGAAAGGTCAACTCCACCCCGGCCACGCCCAAAAATTGGCCTTGGGGATCAAAGAGCGAGGTCGAGCAAGGCAAGAGCAGTCCCTGGCCTTGCACATCGACGTAGGGGTTGCCCCAATTGAGGCCCCGTTTGCCGGCTGAAAGGGTATACCAGGGCCGTTTGCGCGGATCATAATCGACCGGATAACCCGATTTGCCGGGATAGGCCAAATGCGCGCCTCTTTCGAGGCCAATATAGCTCCAGATCAGGGGGGTGCCAGTATCTGAGAGCAATTTACGCACGGCAGCCGGGTCCCGCAATTGGGGTTGTCCCGCACTGCTGAGAAACATCTGGCGGAAATAGTCTCCCAAGGGCCAGAGACGGCGCACCAAAGGGGTCACACTCTCAGCTGAGACCCCCGGTGCCAATTTGACCACCGGGGAATCCAAACTGATCAATTTGCCGTAATGGGCCGAATAGTGAAAATCTGCTGGGGCCTGGCCCGGAGTGGCAAACTGGCTTTCAAAATAGAGCGGCGCGTTCTCAAGCGTGCCGCGTTCAAGCAGGGTTTCACTGGCAGAGGCCAGACCGCGCAACAAAATTTCAAAGGCCAAAAAGCGGTTATTGACCTGCTGGGCCTGGGTCGAAACCGCCGTTTGAAACTGACTGATCTGCTTTTCGCGGGCTTGCAGGCGCAAAATACCCTGCTGTTGTTGCACCATGCTCCAGGTCGCAACACTGGCACTGCTGAGCAAAAGCAACAAGACCAAACTGGCACTGAGCACCGGATGGTGTTGCATCCAGCGGCCCATCGACTGCAAAAGGGTGTCCGGTTGGGCCAAAACAGATTTGCCCTGCAAATAGCGACGCAGATCTTCGGCCATGGCCCCGACATCGGCATAGCGCTCAGCCGCTTTGCGGGCCGTGGCTTTGTTGATAATCGCCTGCAATTCGCGCGGAATCTTGATTTTGGGATTGTAATGTTGAAAAGGCTCTTTTTCAGCCTTGAGCACACGTTTGAGCAGGTCGGTGATATTTTTTCCGGTATAAGCGGGTTTGAGTGTGACCAATTCAAACAGAATCAGCCCCAGGGTGAATTGATCACTGCGCCCGTCCAGGGTTTGGTTGCGACCTGCGCCCTGTTCGGGCGAGAGATAGCGGGGCGTGCCCAAGATCTGACCCGCACGGGTCTCTTCAAACCCCTCCCCTTCTTCGCTCAGGCTGTCGAGGACCACCCGTTCAGACAGCTCTTCTTCGCTGCTTTCGGGAGCGGCCCCAAAGACCCGCGCAATGCCCCAGTCCATCACATAGACTTCGCGGTAGCGCCCGACCATAATATTCGCGGGCTTGAGATCGCGGTGAATGACACATTTGTTGTGGGCATAGTGCAAGGCGTCCAAAACATTGAGAAAGTGCTCCAACAAAGTCGTTGGAGAACACGTTTCATCGGGTTGCTGCCCTGCGTCATGGGCCTTGCGGGCGGCTTCGAGCAATTCTTTGAGGGTCTTGCCCATCACCAGTTTCATGGCATACGCCAGGCTCTGATCAGCGGTTTTTTCGAGGGTATAGACCGGCACCACATTGGGGTGCTCCAATTGGGCCGTGATCTGCACTTCTTTCAAAAAGCGCGAGAGCACACCGCGATCCACTGCCACCTTGTCGTGCAGCTTTTTGTAAGCCACTTTGCGCAATAAATCCACGTCGCGGGCCAAAAAGACCTGGCCCATGGCCCCTTCACCGACCATCAGCACCATATCGTAACGGGGACGCGCCTGGGCAGCAATGGTATATGTTTCGTCTCCCTCCGCCAAAAACGCCGTGGACTCAGACTGCATCACATAGGTCGACTCCAGCGCTGCAGGGCCACTCAGCACCACCGTTGCATCGTCTGGCGCAGCATCTATTTCTGGCTGGGAAAAAGGGTCAAGTTCTGGCATACTTTTCAGTTTAACCTATTTGCCTTTCCTGTAATCGGAAGCGCCCACCGTAGATCCCA
>JBFWRL010000146.1:0-14475 GCA_050248915.1 Candidatus Sericytochromatia bacterium | reverse complement strand
CGATGAAGCCCAGGCCTTAAAACAGGAAGCCCGCAAACACCCCGATCTCAAACCCTTGCCAAAACCCGTCTTGGCCCGTTTGAGCGATGGCATGAGTGAAGGCGAGATGGAGTACCTGGCCCAAGGGCTCTTTGGCAATCAATGGCAGGATCTCGCCAGCAAATACCACGTTGAAGTAACCATACCCGACCCCGAGAAACCCGGTCAGACCACCCAGGTCAAACGGGTCCAAAACCCCGATGCCCTGCTCAGAGAGGTAGACCAAGCCCTCAGTTTGGGCCGCAAACTGACCATTGGCTCAGAGGATCACGCCATGTTGCTGACCGGCAAAGAAATGCACAATGGCAAACCCGTTTATATCATCAGCTCTTGGAGTGGCCGTTACCAGATGACCCCCGAAGCGCTCAAACACCGCCTCACCAATGTCTTTACCGAGCCCTTGCCCCCAGCAGCGCCTTAGCCCATGAAAGCCGGGGGCAGCTTGCGCAAATATGCTGTTTTGCGTTGGGAGAATGGCCAATTTAGCCCCAGTCGCCCCGATCAACTGGCCTGTGAAGAGCCCCTCGAAATTCGCCTGTGTTGGGGGCCCCTGGAAGCGTCGCAAACCCGTTCGGCAATCACCACACTGCGTATGCCCGGCATGGATGACGAACTGGCACTGGGCTGGCTCTTTGGCGAAGGCCTGATTCAAAGCCACAGCGATGTGGTCAAAATGACCTATTGTCTGGGCAAAAATCGGGCCGAGCAGCAATACAATATTTTGCAGGTGCGCCTCAAACCGGGACTCGTCCCAGATTTGCGTAAATTAGAACGACAAAATGTCAGCCACGGGGGCTGTGGGCTCTGTGGCAAACAGGAAATAGCCAGCCTCAAACAAACCCTACAACCAGATTTGAATGATGCAGAGCCACAGCTAGATCCCGCCATTTTGGCCCAATTACAGACCCTGGCCCAGCCCGAACAAAAAGCCTTTGCCAAAACAGGGGGAGTCCATGCCGCCGCGCTGTTTAGCCCCCAAGGGCAATTGCTGCATTTACACGAAGATGTGGGTCGCCACAATGCCGTCGATAAAGTGATTGGGGCCGCTTTGATGCAAGGGCAAATGCCATTAAACAGGCAGATCTTGTTTCTCAGTGGTCGAGCGGGCTTTGAACTGGTGCAAAAAGCGCTGATGGCCTCGATTCCGGTGATTGTCTCTGTCGGTGCACCCACCAGTCTGGCTCTGGAGCTGGCACGCAGCTACCAACAGACCCTGATCGGATTTACCAAGTCGGATCGCTTTAATCTTTATAGTGGCGCTCAGCGCTTTCAGCAATTTTCTTGATCGCGCTCATAGTCAGAGCGCACCTCAGACGTTAAAATAGTAAGGTTGCTAGATTATTCAAGAAGGACTGTTTTAAGATGCTCAAACGTTCCCGGCGGGTCACTCCCGCCATTATTGGCTCGGTGATGTCTCTCAGCCTGATGACGGGTTGCGGCGAAAAGCAAGAAGATGCCTCAGTGGTGGAAAGTATTGAACAATGTGTCGCCATTGGCCAATACAATCAGGTTCAGTGCCAAGAGCTGTATGCCAAAGCCCAAGCCGAACACAAAGATGTGGCTCCCAAATTTGAAAGCAAAGCCGACTGTGAAGCCGAATTTGGTGTGGGTCGCTGCGAAGACGAAAATGGCAACAGCGGCGAAAGTGCCCCCGCCACCAGCGATGGCAGCGGTCACACCACCGTAGTACACCACCACAGCAGCTTTATGCCAATGATGGCAGGTATTATGATTGGGCAATCCCTGTCTCAGCCCATGTACCGCACCTATGCGGGAGGTTCTGCGGGCCCCTTTATGACCAATCGTGGCATGGTGGTTTCCAATATCACTGGCCGTCAAAAAATCTCACGTTCTGTGGTCACCAGCCGCCCCACCCGCACCACCAGCACACTCAAACGCGGTGGTTTTGGTGCAATGTCCCGCGCCAGCATGTCCAGCTAATGGAATTGCGCGCCTTCGAACCCCGTCCCTACGCCCTCGAATTGGCTGATGATACGGGGTTCACCTTTCATACCATCGACGGCGAACCCTATTGGCATGAAGGCCGGGCCTACCAATTTAGCCTGGAGCAGGTCGAGAACGATCTCGAAGCGCCCACGGGTGAATTGGTGGAAATGTGTTATGCCGTGGTCGAAGAGGCTTTGCAACGGGAAGAATGGCTGGAAAAACTGGCGATTCCGCCCTTTTGCAGAGACTGGATTCGCCACAGCTGGAACCGCGACGAACCCACGCTCTATGGCCGCTTTGATCTGGCCTACGATGGCCGGGGCCCTGCCAAAATGCTGGAATTTAACGCCGACACCCCCACCTCGCTGTATGAGTCAGCGGTTTTTCAATGGCTCTGGCTCGAAGACCTGATTGCCAAAGGGGGTTTGCCGGTAGATGCCGATCAATTCAATTCAATTGAAGAAAAACTGTTGGCAGGCATCCCTCAATTGGGGCTCGATACCCTGGTGCATTTTGGCTGCGTCACCGACAGCGACGAAGACCTTGGCACGGTGCGCTATCTCGAAGGGCTCTTTCAACAGGTTGGCTACCCGACCGAGTTGATAGACATGAACCAAATTGGCATGGACAGCGCCGGACGTCTGACCGATTTGCAAGATCGCGTGATCGAAGCAATCTTTAAGCTCTATCCCTGGGAAATGATGGTGCGTGAGGACTTTGGCCCCCAATTGCCTTATACTGGTGCCCGCTGGATTGAACCCCCTTGGAAAATGCTGCTCTCCAACAAAGGCATTTTGCCCCTGCTCTGGGAGATGTATCCGGGACACCCCAACTTGCTGCCTGCCTATTTTGCCGACGACTCCGAGGCCTATTTAAAAGTGGGCTCACGTTATGTCAAAAAACCCCTCTTCAGCCGTGAGGGCGCCAATATTACCCTGGTGCAAGAGGGAGATGTACTCGAATTGGGCGGCGACTACGGTGCCGAAGGGCATATCATCCAGGCTTACCACCCTTTGCCGGTCTACGATGGCTGGACGGCAGTGTTGGGCTCTTGGGTCATTCGCGGTGATGCGGCAGGCATTGGCATTCGCGAAGATTTGGGGCCGATCACCACCAATGCCTCGCGTTTTGTGCCCCATTTTATTCAAGGCTAAAGTCTCTTTCAACCCCAAGACACTTTCGTTTAAAGCAAAAAATTCTTCCCCACAAGGTGATTGGCTTCACCTTGTGGGGTTGTTTTTTTGTGTTAAAATACTTTAGATACTAAAATATTTATCAAATAAAATAAAAGTATTACGAAATAATTTCAATCTAAAGTATTTAAAAAGTATTTAACCCGTATTTCAGCCCTAAAACAGGGTTGAAATACGATCTAAATTGTCATTCAAAAGAAAAATAAAATGAATAAAAAACGGCTTATCATCGGTGGAATTCTGGTTTTTGTGCTGCTCTTTGTGGGCCTTGTGGCCAGTCGGGTACAGCAAAAAAAAGCCCGTGAAGAGGCACTCAAACACCAAGTTCCGCCCCCCACAGCAGTTGCCGTGGCCCAGCCCCACAAAGGCCGTTTGGCCGAGATCCTCAAACTCCCCGGCAATGTCGTCGCGATGCAAGAAGTGCAATTGGTTCCCAAAGTCAGTGGCCGCCTGACTGCCCTTTATATCAAAGAGGGCAGCCCCGTCTATCGCGGACAAACCCTGGGTGAGATAGAGCATACCGAACTCGATGCCCAGCTTTTACAGGCCAAAGCCTCGGCCCAGGCCGCCAAAGCCAATTTGAATCAAATGCTCAACGGCCCCCTACAAACCCAAATCACCCAGGCCCGCGCCAGCGTGCGCCAATTGCAGGCCAGCCTCGGCCAATTGCAAGCCAGCCGCGCCCAGAGTGAAAGAGATCTGCTGCGCCAACAGAGTTTGGCCAGCGAGGGCGTCATTACGCCCCAACAATTGGAAATGTCCAAAACCCAATTGCAGAGCAGCCAACAGCAAATTTTGGCCATGGAGCAACAAATAGTCGGGGCCAAGGCCAATTTACAGCAATTATTGGATGGCAATCGCCCCGAACAAATTGAAGCCTCTCGGGCCCAATACAACCAAGCTTTGGCCACCATTCAACTCTACCAAGCCCAATTGCAAAATTACCGCTTGGTCTCGCCATTAACCGGTGTGGTCACCCAGCAAAACCTCGATCCTGGCAGTTTTGTCGGCCCCCCCAACGCTGTTTTGAGCCTGGCCGAAAATAGCCGTCCCGAAATCGAACTCTTTTTGCCCGAGCGGGAATTGGAACGAATTCAACTCGGGCAGCGTGTCCAAGTGCGCAGCTCGGCTCTGGGTCAGCAGGCACTTGTGGCTCAGATTAGCGGCATTGCCCCGGTGGTCAACCCCCAGACCCGCTTGGTCAAACTCACAGCCCGGCTTGATCGCGGCAGCGCCGTGCGCTCGGGCATGATGCTCGACTGTGAAATTGTGCTGGCAGAAAAACCCCAGGCCCTCACGGTTCCCCCAGAAGCCCTGATTCGCGAAGACAACAAAACCTGGGTCTATACAGTCAATCTGGGCAGTGATGCCAAAACAAAAATTGGAACAGTTCAAGCCAAAACTGTTTTAACCGGCCTGCGCACCCCCGAGGCCATCGAAATCCGTCAGGGTCTCAGCCCACTGGATCAGGTCATTGTCAAAGGCACCAGTTTTGTCCGCCCGGGTGACAAAGTCCAAATTCAACCAGCAGTCAAAGAGGTGGCAACCCATGGCAGCTAATTCCCCACCCGAAGCACAAAAAAGCCAAGACAAAACCCAAGACAAAACCCCAGAAAAATCCGCTGGTTTTAATATCTCCGAAATGGCCATTCGCCGCCCAGTCAGCACCGTCATGTTGATTGTCTGCATGTTGGTGCTGGGGCTGATGTCGTATATCAACCTCCCGGTCGAACTCTTTCCCGATGTCAGCTTTCCAATTGTCTCGATCTCCACCACCTACCCCGGCGCCTCGGCCCGCGAAATGGAAACCTTGGTTGCCAAGCCCCTCGAAGATGCCGTCAGTGCTTTAAACGGGATCGAACATATCACCTCGACCTCCAGCAATGGCATCGCAACCGTAATTATTCAGTTTAAACTCGAAAAAAGCATCAAAGAAGCCGCCAACGAAGTCACCGAAAAAGTCGCCCTCGTGCGCAAAAAATTGCCCCTCGATGCCGATGAGCCGATCATTGCCCGTGTCGATCCCAATGCCACCCCTGTGCTCTTTTATGCCATTACCGGGCGCCAAAGCCTGCCTGAAATCACCGAATTTGCCCGCGACGAACTCAAAAACCAATTGCAAAAAGTCAATGGTGTGGCCGAGGTCAGTATTTTGGGTGGCCAAGAGCGCGAAGTCCAAATCATGCTCAATCCGGCCCTGTTGTCCCAGTACAAAATCAGCCCATCCCAGGTTTCGGCCCGCTTGCAGCAAGAAAACCTCGACTTTCCCAGCGGCCAGATCGACACCGGCAAATCCGTGATTGTCATGCGCACCGTCAACGCGTATAAAACCGCGCAGCAAATTGCCCAAACCCCGATCACCATCAACGGGGGCAAAGTGCTCTTGCTCAGCGATTTGGGCCAAGTTCAAGACGGCTTTAAAGATCTCAGCTCGCGCACCTGGTGGAATGGCCAGCCCGCTGTGGTGCTTTCGATTCAAAAACAATCAGGCACCAATACCGTCGATATGGCCCACCGCCTCGAAGCCGAAGTCGAAAAAATCCGCAAAGACCTGCCGCCGGGCATGAAAATCGACCTCTCGTTTGACACCGCCAAATTTATCGAAGAATCCAAAGACGGGGCCATGGAAGAATTGCTGGTGGGCTCCCTACTGGCCGTGATTGTGATCTTTTTGTTTTTGCGCACAGTGCGCGGCACGATCATTGCCGCGATTGCCATTCCGACATCGGTGATTTCGACCTATACCTTTATGAATATGTTGGGCTTCTCGCTCAATTTTATGAGTTTGATGGGGCTCTCACTGGTGGTCGGCATCTTGGTCGATGACGCCGTCGTCGATTTAGAGAATATCTACCGGCATATCGAAATGGGGGAACACCCCTTTCGGGCAGCCATCAATGCCACCAACGAAATTGGCCTGGCCGTTGTGGCCACCACCTTTTCGATTGTCGCCGTTTTTGCCCCCGTGGGTTTTATGGGCGGCATGATCGGGCGCTTTTTCAGGCAATTTGGTCTGACGGTGTCCTGCGCAGTTTTGGTCTCGCTGTTGGTGGCCCGCACCCTCACCCCCATGTTGGCCGCCTATTTTCTCAAACCCATGCCCGCCAAACACGTCGATGAACATGCGGCTGCAGTCAAAGGCATTGGTGGTAGCTACCAGGGAATTTTGCGCTGGGCCCTGCGCCGCCGCTTTACCACCCTCGGCATTGCTGTCTTGATCTTTGTGTTGGCCATCCCCATTGCCAGTTTATTGCCCGCCGGCTTTGCGCCCAAAAACGACCGCGAAGAATTTTCAATTGGGGTCGATTTGCCTTCGGGCAGCAGCTTGGGGCAAACCGCAGGCATCCTCTGGGAAATCGCCAAACGGGTCAAAACAGAACCTCTGGTTGAGAGCCTCTTGATTACCGCCGGTTCCAGCCGGGGTGCCACGGATGCAGGCTCTGTCTCTGTCACGCTCAAATCCAAAAAAGAAGGCCGCCGTGAAAGCGCCGCTTCGGTGCAAACCCGCTTGCAAAAGCTCACTGAAAATATCCCCGGCGCGATCATTTCTTACCGCGAAACCCAAGGGGTGGACGATGGCACCGGCAATACTTTTGATATGAATCTCTCGCTACAGGGAGATAAACTCGAAGACCTGCAAATGGTGGCAGACAAACTCGTGGGCCGATTGCATCAGATGTCGGTGGTCAAGGTCTCCAAAACCTCCACCGGCACCCCCCGCCAAGAATTGCACCTCAAAGTTGATCAGCGCCGGGCCATGGAATTGGGTATTACCCCCGCCGTACTGGCCAGCACAATTCGGGCCGCCTCTTTGGGCGATTTGGCCAGCCAGATGCGCCTGGACAATACCAATGTGGATATCCGGGTGCGCCTCAACAATGCCGAGCGTTACGACTATGAACGCCTGCGCTCCTTGCCTGTGCAAACAGCTTCTGGCGCCCAGATCCCACTGGGGGCCCTGGCTGAAATTCGCTTTGAACTGGGCCCCACCAACATCAACCGCTACGACCGCGAGCGGCAGGTCATGGTCTATGCCAACGCCATTCCCGGTGCTTCTTTGAGCGAAATTATCAATCCCGTCACAGCTGAACTAAAAAAAATGCAATTGCCACCGGGGGTCAAATACCAGTTTCAGGGCCAGGCCGAGCGCATGAAAGACTCATTTTCGAGCATGGGCCAAGCCATGTTGTTGGCCGTGATCTTTATCTACCTGATTCTGGCCTCACAGTTTGAGCATTTTTTACATCCGCTGACGATCATGGCGGCCCTGCCCCTCTCGTTTGCGGGTGCATTTTTGGGGCTCTTTCTCGCCAATCAAGAATTGGGTCTGTTTACCCTGATTGGGATCGTGATGCTCTTAGGTCTGGTGGTCAAAAACTCGATCTTGTTGGTCGACTACAGCATTACCCTGATCAAAAGTGGCATGGAACGCAACGCGGCCCTGCTGCTGGCGGGCCCGGAGCGATTGCGCCCCATTCTGATGACCACAATCGCCATGATTGCAGGCATGTTGCCCGTGGCACTCAAGCTCACTGCCGGCTCTGAGACCCGCGCTCCCATGGCGGTGGCCGTCATTGGTGGCTTGATTACCTCTACCCTGCTCACGCTTTTGGTGGTGCCTGTGGTCTTTACCCTGATGGATGACTTTGTTCACTGGGTATCACGGGTAACGGGCTTTAAAATCAACCACGAAGAATTGCCTGAAGAAGCAACACCTGCTGAGCCTGAAACCCGTGATAGCGAAGAAGCCGCCTTGTCCACATAAGACGGCGGCTTCAGATCAGCGTCGTTTTCGTTCGGCTCTGACTTGCAAGTGAGTTAGGGCAAAACTTCGACCTTTTCAGGCGGGAAGTTTTCATCCATCAGGCGCTCCATGGCGTAGAGCGCAATCCCATAGGCATTGGAGGCTTCGTGCAGGCGGTGAGGCAATTTATCGGCAAAGTGCACAAAGCGCTCTTTGACCAATTGATTGCGCCGGAAGGCGTGATCCATCACGTGTTTGCCCGCCACCCCCGAAGAGACCAATTGCAATTGTTCCGATTGGCGGCCTTGAGCCTTGAGCACCGCTTGCAAGGAGTCGCCGAGGTAGTCACAGAAATCGGTATAAATGACCTGGGCCAGCTCGTGTAACTCTTTTTGCGTGATGGTTTTGAGGTCGAGCCCAATCGCACGGGCCAACAAAACATACGCATCACTCTCTTTGAGCAAGGGAAAGTCGTGTTCACGGGCAATTTCGGGGTGAATGTACTTGAGCAAACTGGCAATCACCACCATGCGGCAGACCCGTGCAGTAAAGGGAAACTCCTGGTCTTTTAAGCGGGCCGATTGGCGAATCTGATTGACCGAGGTATACAGCGCACCGTGGGGCATAAACTGGTGATGGGAGAGCCGATGGCGCAAATAACGCCCCAATTTGGCCCGGCCTTCGGGATCAATCCGGGCCTTTAAAATCGGGGTAATATGGGTCTCGCGGGAGCCCACATCGATCACGATTGCATTTTTAAACATGCGAGAAGCCAAATACGAGCTGCCATAAAACTGAGTGGCCACAAAGGCGGAGGCACTCTCCCCTTTGACCGATGCGAGAATTTCACGCGGCGTAAAGGGTTTGCCATCGGCCCGCAAAATGCCCACTTTTTCGGGGTCAAAAAGCGATTGAATAAAAACATTGGCTGTGTAGTGCAGGCCCTCTTCAAAGCTGGCAAAGGCCGAATAGGGCATGCCCGACAAAAAATAGATCTTGTTTAATTGCTGGGGATCTATTTTTTTGACATAGAGAAATTGCGCGATGGTTTCCATCAGCGCCCCGCCAAACTCACAATAATAATCCGGGCCAAAATGGAAAGGCACACGGAAGATCAGCCAATCGACATAAGGCACTTTTTGTGGGCCTTCAACGTGAATCAGGCACAGCTTAACCTGATCGATATCCAAATCGATTCCAAGCGTATATGCCATTGTCTAATAAACCGTTGAGCTCAGCAGCTTGCCTTTTTCGTCAAAGCTGAAATGAGAATAGTCCAAATACCACCACGTCGTGGTCGTCTGACCCTCTTCCCGTTTAGAGGTGGTCACGCCTTCGGGGCCATGGTTGCGGCGCAGCCAAACCGAACGCTGATCGGCACTGAGATGGGAAGGCGGCTCAACCGGTCCCACTTTGACTTTGCTCTCTTCGAGAATTTTCAGCCATTCGGCCTGTTTGGCCCGTGCTTCGCGGGTATAAGGGGTGCCGTCGGGCACATACTGCATCTGCCGGAAGGCCCCGCGCAAATTGCCAGCCACGGCTTTTTCCAGGGCGCGCTCGTAGATCGTGCGCACACGGGCCTGATCAACCAAGGCTTTGGCTTCAGCATAGTGGCCCGACGTGGGATCAACGTTGCAGAGCGTCAAAAGCGCTTCGTGCAGACTGTGAGAGGTCAGTAGGCGTTTGCCATAGTTGAGCTGGGTCAAATTCCACTTGCGCTGGGCCTCGTCATAATAGCGGTGGCCAGGACGGACATAACGCAGGTATTGCGAGGCCAAGTCCACACGCGAGCGTTCAGTGGACAATTGCTCTTCGTTGATCGGCAGATTCCAGAGCTGCAACAAATGGGCATTGCGGGCCAAAATCCAATCGGCGATTTGCAAATAAGAGGTGGTATCGTAATTCACGCCAGCCCGGGCGCTGAGGTAGGGGTGATTGTATTCGCGCAGGGTATACGCCGCGCTGAAATATTCACTGGCCCCCGCCGTCAATTGGGCATAGGGCTTGATAAAAAAACGGCGCACAGGCTTCTGATCGGGATCGAGCAACTCAATTTCGAGTTGCAGGCCCCGCACCGCCAAGGGTGAGAGATTTTTGACAATCCCCGAAAGCTCTACCTCGGTGATGTTTTGTTCCGTCATGCGCACATTGACCTGCAGCACCTGGGCTTTGACTTCTTCCTGAGAAGAAGCCGCCAGTCCCGGCAGCGCAAGGCTCATCAATCCAGTCAGCAGGGTCCCGGTCCAGAAAAGGCGTTGTCTCATTCGATATACTCCCTTAGACGTCTGTTGCGATTGGGGTGACGCAATTTGCGCAGGGCCTTGGCCTCAATCTGGCGAATGCGCTCACGGGTGACATTAAAATACTGACCCACTTCTTCCAAGGTGCGGGGGTTGCCATCACCCAGACCAAAACGCAGCGCCAAAACTTCACGCTCACGCTCGGAGAGGGTTTTTAAGACCTCATCAAGGTCATCCCGCAACAATTCCTGGGTGACAGATTCCACAGGGGTTTCGCCATCCGTGCCTTCAATAAAGTCACTCAGGCGGCTGTCTTCTTCTTTGCCAATCGGGGTCTCCAGCGAAATTGGCTCTTGCGCAACTTTGATAATTTCGCGCAATTTTTCAACAGTCACTTCCATCGACTCGGCAATTTCGTCTTCAGTCGGCTTGCGACCATGGGTTTGCGAGAGTTTGCGGGTGACCTTTTTGAGGCGGTTGATGGTCTCGACCATATGCACCGGAATGCGGATGGTGCGGGCCTGGTCGGCAATGGCACGGGTGATCGCCTGGCGAATCCACCAAGTGGCATAGGTGCTAAATTTATAGCCCTTTTGATAGTCAAATTTTTCCACAGCGCGAATCAAACCCAGATTGCCCTCTTGAATCAGGTCCAAGAAGAGCATGCCCCTGCCCACGTATTTTTTGGCAATACTCACCACCAAGCGCAGATTGGCTTTGGTTAACATGCGTTTGGCCACATTGGCACTTTGGGCCAGATTGCGCAACTCAGCGATGTTCGTCACCTGGGCCACACTGCGTTTTTCAACAACCACCTGTTCCGCTTTTTCCAAAAATTGCTGAATTTCTTCGAGTGAAAAACCCTGAATTTTTGAGATTTCGAACTCTTCTTCGTCGTTGTCCACAAACAGGCGGCTGTCTTCGATAATCGTCTTTTTGAGTTCATCGGGATCCAGCGAGATCGCCCGTTGCTCAGTCGAAGCGGCCAGGGCCTCTTGCATCCCACTGGTGTTATAACTTTTGGCAATGGTCTTGGCCAAGACTTTGGTTAAACCTGTTTGCTCCATGATCGCGTCTGTCAGCTCGTTTTGGAGAAATTTACCGGCTTCAATCTGCTTGGCCAGAGCCACTTCTTCTGGGCTTTTGAGCAGCGGAATGGAGCCAATTTCTTTGAGGTACATGCGCACAGGATCATCACTGGAGACCCCGGTCGGCGCATCCAGATTGAGGGGCAACTCGTCTTCTTTGCCCTCTTCTTCAGTTTCGTCTTCAGCAGGTGTTTCTTCTTCTTCATCGAGATAAGCGCTGGCGACCGCGACCAGACCAACACCCAATTGCTCGCCGATACCGGGCAAATCGTCTTCGTCTTCGCTGCTGCGCCGGGGGGCGTCATAATCTTGATTGGCTGCTTTTTTGCGTTTGCTGTGACCCTGTGTCAAATCCTGTGTTTCTCCTTCGGGCTGGAATGTATGATTTCAGACATTTACAAGCCTATTTGTCGCAATTGGGCCAGCACTTTCATTTGCTCCATATAGTCTTTCATCAGGAGCAAATAGGCCTCTTGGTCCTGCTCTGCTTCTGCCGCTTGTATTTGCTGGCTTAACAGGCTGATTTGACGGTTCAGGCACTCAAGTTTAACATTTCTGACAAAGTCAGCCAACGATTTTTCTATCTCTAACCCCTTGAGATGCTCACTCTCCATCATCTCTACCAGACGTTGGTGCACCTCGGCTTCAGGAAAAACCGTAAACAATTGCTGCCACTCAAAACCGTACCCTTGCCCATGTAAATCCACCAAATACTGGCGCAGATACTCGTGCAAACCATCGGAAAAAACCAAGTCTTGCACTTCAGCTACCACGCGTCCCCGATGCTCCGGATACTGAAGCATCAAGTATAACAGGCCCAATTCTGACCCATACAGTTTATCACGGGGATCGCGAGAAATAAAAGCAGACGCAGCCCAATGTCCTTGAGAAGGCGCCTGAGAGTGGGAAAAATGCGCTTCATTTTTAAAGCGGCTTTTGCTGGCGTTTTTACTGCTACTTTTGCTCTGTTTGCGAATTTCTTGCGTCAATTGTTCGCGCAGAACCCCTTCATCGACATGCAAACGCGCGGCCACCTGACGAATGCATTCATCGCGGTAGACCGGCTCATGCACGGTCTTCAAAACTGCAATTGCGGCTTTGGCAGCCAGGGCTTTGTCGAGGGTGCTATCAAGGCTAAAACCCACCAGGGCTTTGTCCAAGCGGTACTCCACCAGTGGCTTGGCTTCCGCCAGAACCTGGGCAAAGGCCTCAGCGCCATATTGATGCAAAAACGTGTCGGGGTCTTCCTGGTCGGGAATCCCCATCACCCGCACCTGCAGCGCCATCCCCGTGGTCACTTCAGCCAAGACATCGGCCCCCCGATCGGTGGCCTTTTGACCTGCTTTGTCAGCGTCATAACACATCACAATTTGTTTATTGTCGGTAAAACGCAACACCTGCCGGGCCTGGGCCTGGGTTAAAGCCGTGCCGAGCCCCGCGACGGCATGTTCAAAACCAAATTGGTGGGCCGTAATCACATCCAAATAACCTTCCATCAGCAAGACCTGATCGCGCTCGCGAATGGCTTTTTTGGCCAAATTTAAAGCATAGACATGCTGGCCCTTTTGATAAATCTCGGTCTCAGGCGAGTTGATATATTTGGCCTGTGCATCTGCAGCCAGGGCCCGGCCCCCAAAGCCCAATACTTCGCTGTTAACGCTCACAATCGGGAAAATCAGGCGCTGGCGGTAGAGATCATAAAGCCCCTCTTTGCCCTGACCAAACAAACCGCTTTTTTCCAATTCCTCGCGGCTAAAGCCTTTGCTGCGCAAATGGTCGTGTAAGGCATGCCAGGCATTTAAGGCATAACCCACTTGAAAGCGCTTTTGCATGGATTCAGAGATCTTACGGCTCTGCAAATAAGCTCGGCCCTCTTCGCCCTGCTGGGGGTGGTGCAAGACCCATTCAAAATACTGGCAAGCCTCTTGATTCATTCGCCGCAAAGTATTGCGAAATTGCTCTTCGGCCTCAATGGTTTCGGAAAAAACCAGGCGCACTCCCGTGGCCTGAGCCAGGTCTTTGACCACCTGAATAAACGATTGATTGGTGTAATTCATTAAAAAGCTAAAGACATTGCCCCCCGCTCCGCAGCCAAAACATTTGTAAATCTGTTTGTCAGCACTGACTTGAAAAGAGGGGGTTTTTTCGCTATGAAACGGGCAAAGCCCTTTGTAATTGTGGCCTGTGCGTTTGAGATGAACGTACTGACTGATAATGTCAACGATATCCGCACGTTGGCGGACTTCTTCGATACTGGCGGGGTCAAGGGAAGCCTGGGTCATGGTTCAATTTTAGCAGTTCGCTCAGCTTTTGACTTTCAATCTTGAAAAATGTTAATTTATCTTATCCACAGAAAAGAGATAATGGGATTCTATGCAAGCCAAAAAGATCGTCTGGACAGCTTTGTTCTGTTTGGGATTATGTCTCCAACCGCTCTCAGCCGCCGAAAAACCCCTGACCAAAGCCCAAAATGCTTTAGAAAATAAAATTTACCTGCCGTTACAATCGGTGGTAGATCTCTCTCTCGATAAATTGGGCACCCCTTTGTTTTTGCCTGCCGCCCAAAAAGTCAGCAGCACCGATGTCTATAAACTGGCCCTCAATTTAGGTCTGGCCACAACAGACGCCATTGTGGCCCTCAAAAACAAAGACAAGGGGATGTTTGAAAAACATGCAGCCCTGATGTATGACTATGCCAAACGGCTCAACTTAAATAAAAACATGCTAAATACCTACAAAGAAATGCAAGAGCCCCTGGCCAAAAGCCAATTCACACAATTGGAAAAAATCATGAAAAACATGCGCGAACAAATGGCCAACGAAATGAATCAGTCTTATCGCAAAGATCAGGCGCGGCTGGCGTATGTCGCAGGCTGGCTCGAAGGCCTGTATATTGCCAGCAAAAGCATTGAAAAAAAGTACAGCCCCCAAAGAAGTGAGGTTTTAAATCAACGGGCCCCCATTGTGGGCCAACTGATCGGCCATATCAAAGCACTCAGTCCGCGTTTACAGCAACGCAAAGATGTATTGGCATTGACCCACGCCTTGCCCCAGATCAAAAAAATTTTGGAGCAAAAAAGCTATTCGCAAAAAGACAACAGCAGCCTGGGAAGTATCTGCAGCTCTGTCCACACTGTGATTGTGAATTAAGCCTCGCTCGCAATGGGCTTTACACTGCAAGAGCAAGCCGAACAGCGCAGCTATCTCCTCGGTCACCGCATTTT
>JBFWRL010000145.1:0-14533 GCA_050248915.1 Candidatus Sericytochromatia bacterium | reverse complement strand
CCGCAAAGGGATGTGCTTCCGCACAGGGTGTGGTACTATAAAAAACACATCGGGATGTAGCGCAGCTTGGTAGCGCACCTCGCTTGGGACGAGGGGGTCGCACGTTCGAATCGTGTCATCCCGATTTTTTTTCAGCTTTTGAGCATTTATGAAATCCCACGATTTTGACTATCACTGGACCCTGACCCGCCGCATTGATTGGCAGGGAGTGGGTTTGCACAGCGGCCAACCTGCGCGTTTGAGCCTCTTACCCCACGATCAGCCCGGTTTTTTGCTGCTGCACCAAGGCCAAAAATACCCTCTACATGTTGATGCTGTCAGCTTGACCCGCTATTGCACCAGTTTGCAATGGGGGCCCGTGGCGATTCAAACGGTGGAACATCTTCTGGCGGCCCTGATCGGGTTGGGCCTATCTTCTGCTCTATTGGAGCATCAAGGCCCCGAACTTCCGATCTTGGATGGCAGTGCCTTGCTTTTTGCCCAGGCGATTCAGGCCGCTGGCATTCAGCCTTTGCCGCAGAAACGCGTTTTTTTTCGCCCTGAACCTGGCCAATGGGAGCACAATGGCGCGTCGCTGCAGTGGGAACCGGCGGATCAGCTCGAAATTCACTATGGCATCGACTATTTTGGCCCGCCCGCTTTGGCCCAAAATGTACATTTTGTCTGGTCTCCCGAGGCATTTATGGCGGAGATTGCCGGGGCCCGCACCTTTGTCTATTTTAACGAAGTGGCCCAATTGCAAGCGGCAGGCTTGGCCCAGGGGGGCAGCCGAGACAATGCCTTGGTGATTGAAACCCAGGCCCCGGCACCAGATTGGCGTTGGCCCGATGAGCCTGTGCGCCACAAGGTACTTGATCTGCTGGGGGATTTGGCCCTTGGGGGGGCCTTTCCGCTGGCGCGAATCAGTGCCTACCGTACAGGCCATGAGGCCCATGTTACAATGGTAAAATCTTGGCATGGAAAGACATTCAGTGGAAGATAACCCCCCCAGCACAACTTTGGACATTCTTGCGATTCAAGCGCTGTTGCCCCATCGCTACCCGTTTTTGTTGATCGATCGGGTGCTTGAATTTGAGGCGGGCAAACGGGCCATTGGCCTAAAAAATGTCAGTGCCAACGAACCGTTCTTTGCAGGCCATTTTCCCGGCCATCCGATTATGCCTGGGGTGTTGATTATCGAGGCCATGGCCCAATTGGGAGGCGTGCTCTTGATGCAATTGGCACCTCCTGGCGAAAAACTGGCACTGCTGACTGGGGTGGACAAAGTTCGCTTTCGCCGCCCGGTGGTGCCTGGTGACCAATTGATTCTCGAAGCAGAGATTCTCAAAATTCATGGCAATATGGGCAAGATACGCACCTCTGCACGGGTCGACAAACAACCCGTCTCTGAAGGTGAATTGCTGTTTTGTTTGAGCAAAAATGAACCCAGCCCTTAAAATCCGAATGGTTGCTCAGCCCCACATTCATCCCACAGCTCAGATCGATGTCTCCGCTTTGATTGAACCCGGCGCTGAAATTGGGGCCTATGTGATCGTCGGCAAAGAGAGTGTGATCGGCAGTGGTTGTCATCTCGCCCCCCATGCTGTGATTGGTGATTATACCCGCTTGGGGCCTCATTGCCGGGTGGCCAGCCATGCGGTGGTGGGCACCCCCTCCCAGGATCTCAAACACCGGGAAGAAGATGTGTCTTACCTTGAGATCGGCAGCGGCAACCGCATTCGCGAATTTGTCACAATCAACCGTGCCACAGCCGCCGGGGCTTTGACCCGGATTGGCGACGATAACCTGTTTATGGCTTATGCCCATGTGGCCCACGATTGCCAATTGGGCAGCCGAATTGTGCTGGCCAATGGGGCCACCCTGGGCGGCCATGTTGAAATTGGCGACGATGTGGTGATTGGGGCCATGAGTGGCATTCATCAGTTTGTGCGGATCGGTCGCATGACCATGATTGGGGCCATGTCACGGGTTTGCCAAGATGTGCCGCCTTTTCTTATGGCGGTGGGCTCGCCCCCCCGGGTCTATGGTCTCAACAGCGTGGGGCTGCGCCGCCATGGGGTGCCCCCTACCAGCCGTCAGGAACTCAAACAGGCCTTTCAAGAAATTTACCGCAAACAACTGGCGGTGGCCCAGGCCCTGGAGAATCTCAAAGACCAAGCTTTAACCCCTGAGATGCAAGAGCTGTTGTCCTTTGTGCGCAGCTCTCAGCGGGGCTTGGTGGGTCTAACCCAACCCGATTATCGCAGTTTGTTTTAAGCCCGCTGAGAAGCTGGGGTTAAGTCTCTTGGGTTTTTAAGGCCCGAATTGGCCGCCATTTAAAAATATCTTGAATTTGCCGGGTGACATGAATTCCCGCGTCTTCAAACAGGTGGCGACGTTTTTCGGCTTCGTAGCCCCCCACCGCGACAGGCGCAATTTTGAGCAATTCTTTTTGAATTTGATTGGTCAAATTTTGGGCATCGCGGTCGGTCATGGGGGCCACCACCGAGAGCAAAATCGCAGAGGGTTTGGCTTTTTCGGCATAGCGAATTAGCTCGGAAAAGGGCAAATTGGCACCAAAATAGACGGTGGGTATCAGCTCTTGGGTCAATTCTAATAGGCAGCACAAGAGTCCTAATTCGTGGTAATCCAGTGGGGCGCAGGCCAGCATCACCGATTGATGGCTCTTGGGAATGCCCAAATTGTGAACATGGGAGAGAATGCGCCGCCGAATAATCGCGGAGGCCAAGTGCGAACAGGAGATTGAGAGTTTGCCATGGCTGGTCAATTCCCCAATCCGGGCCAAAACCGGCAAATCGATGCTGCGCAAAGATTCGGCAAAGGTGTGCCCCGCTTGGGCTTGTACCAACAGGCGTTCAAATTGAACAGGATCGCCATTTTGCACCGTTTGTAACATTTTATCCAATTGAGGCACCTGAAAGGCATCATCGGCTTTGATCGCTTTAAAGGCCGGGGTCTTTTTTTGTTGAATTTTGGCCAAGATCTCTGCCTTGCCAGTCTGAACCTGTTCTGCAACGGTTTGAATCCCCACGCCTTTTTGGGTCTCGCGCAGGGCATAGTTTAAAATATCCAGATCGTTTTGAGAGTAGAGGCGATAGCCATTGGCGGCCCGCTGCGGGCAGATCAGGTTATAGCGCCGCTCCCAAAGCCGAACTTGATTCAGGGTCAGCCCCGTCAATTCAGAGGCCTGTTTAACGGAATATTTGGGGGTATCGTTTTGTTCAATGCTCAGTGTAGACATCTTCGTTACTCCTTAGAGAAGTGGAGAGGTTAGGGACAAATAACAGCAGACCTGTGTCTGATCTTTATTATCTTGCATGACGTATGTTTGACATATGTTTTCTTTGGTAATTCAGGTCAAACATATGTCAGTCCACTCAGCATAAAGCAATCAGGCTGAAAAGACAAGTGGGGAAATGACCGAAGCGGGGTTATTTGGCGCAAGCCAACAATACACAGGGCTCATCTGCGGCAAAGGCTTTGGTTTCAATCGTCAAAAGTGCCAAAATTTGACTTTCACTCAGCAAACCTGTCAGATCAATGATCCGCGGCCCGGCCAGAAGATAGAGATCGGGCAACAGTCCTCCGGCATCCCCATAAGCCGTCATCTCTTCGAGCACCGTGCGAATCTGGTTGGCCACCTGGCTGAGGGGCAGGGCAAAGGCCTCTGCATCCCGCAATTGCAAGCGAATGGTGCCTTCGCGATCCAAGACCCGCAGGCGTTTTGTTTGGCGTTGAAACAGGCCCAGCAGGCGTTTTTCGGTCCAGATTTGGCCCAGGGCCAGCAAATGCCGAGATTGGCCAAAATCGCAAATCGCTTCGGGGGCGATCTGCAAAGAGCGGGCAGCCAAGGCGTAGAGATCTGTCTCACTCAGGTTGATCGCATCACTTTCCCGGCTGCGCATATCGCTGGAACCCATGGCGATGGCCCGCACCTTGCGGTTTTGGCTGTCGATTTCGATACTCACTTCAACACTTTCAGGAATGGCCCCCATCGCAACCACCGAATCAAAGGCCTGCTGGCGCAAGGCCAGAATATCGTCATTGCTGGGGTTGAGCAAATTGCGCTCGACCGAATCGCGGATCATGCCCAGAGCTGCGCCAATCGCGGAGATCACCTCGGCATGTTCGGCAATAAAATGCGGCAAGTTCATGGCTTTGGCTGTAAACGGCACCAGGGCTGAAGCCCCGCCCCCGCCGCCCACCAATTGGGTCATGTCGGGGGTGAGTTTGTATTCGCGCATCAATTGTTTGAGCACAGGTTTGATCTTGTCTGCGCCCCGGTTGAGGATCGCCTCGGCCAGGGCTTCTCCGCTCAAATTGAGCCGGGTTGCCAGGGTCTCCACCACAGACTTAACCCCCTCCGCATTGGCCTCGCCATGGCCGGCCTCTTTGACCCATTGCAAGTACCAGGCCGCTTCTGTCGGGGTGATGGTATAACGGCCTTCGCCCCGGTGCAGGGCCAGGTAGTCGTTGGGATCACCGGCTTTGGGGGCAATCAATTCCATTTCCAGGTTGCTAAAATCAGGGTTGGGATCATAAGCCGGATACGCCAGCGCAGCAATATGTGCGCTGCGGGGCCCCACATCGTGAATGCTTTGGCCCTTGAGGCGCGGAATCGAGCCCCCAGCAATACCCAAAGTGCGCACATCGAGGGTCTGTAAATAGAGGCGTTGCCCCGCTATCTGCGCCGATTTGATCTGGGGTTTGCCATTGCGAATCACAGAGATATCGCTGGAAGTGCCCCCCACTTCGATAAAAATCCCATCCGAAACGCGGGCAAACATCAGGGCCGCAGCCACACCTGCGGCGGGCCCCGAGAGCATGGTCAAAATCGGGCGCTTGCGCATTTCGGCGATGTCCATGATGCCGCCATCGGAGCGCATCACCATCAATGGGGCGCTGATGCCACTTTCGCGAATGGCTTTTTCGGTCATATTGGCCGTTTCGAGCATTTTGGGCATCATGCTGGCATTGAGCACCGCCGTGCGGGTGCGCACCCGCAAGCCATAGAGCCGCGAAATGCGGCTGGCGGCGGTGGCCAAATAGCCCATGCTCTCAGCGACTTTGACAATCTGATCTTCGCGCTCGGGATTGTCGACCCCAAAGGCCTCAGAGGCCACAAAGACCTGGGCTCCCTCAGCGGCCAAATCGCGGATCAATTCACGGATCTTGGCTTCATTGAGTTCTGTTTTGGCGGTGTCGACAAAGCGAAAGCGGGTCGGCAGAATTTTACCGGGGGCCAATTCTATCCCATTGAGATGGGTTTCTTGGCGGGCGCGTATGCCCTCTAAGCCCGATCCCAGACCAATGATTCCGACCTGGGCCACATCTCCTTCGAGCAGGGCATTGGTGGCCTGGGTGGTGGAATGGGCGATCAAAATAATTTCGGGGATCTGAATATCTGTCAGTTTGAGCAGGGCGTGTAAGGAGTCCACGACGCCCCTTGCCACGCCTTCTGTGGCTTTGTGGCTGGTGGGCACACAGGCTTTGCCCACCAATTGCTGGCTGCGGATATCCATGGCCACAGCATGGGTAAAAGTGCCGCCGACATCAATGCCAATTTTAATTTTGCGCATGGTTGTTTAGCCCCGCAAATACAGCGTGGCTGAGGCCATGAGGCCCAGACAGGCGGCTCCCCAGGCATAAGGCAGGGTATTCCAAAGCACTTTTTGCACATCGACGCGCATTTCGTTGGCCAGCCAGACATTTTGGGTATTGGTGGGATCGGAGATGCCCTGCACCTGGCCCACAGACATCAACAGACCCATCACGGCTGTGGGCGGCAGACCCGCGGCCAAAAAGACTGTGGCCAGACCAAAACCCATGCCCCAGAGATTGAGTGGGCCCCGGTACAGGGCCAGGGGAGCGAGCAAACTGAAAAGCAAAACATAAACCAAGGGATGTTTGGGAATAATTGCTTGAACCAAGGGTTGAATGAGTTTGAGTACGGGCCAGCCATTGGGAAAGGCCTCTTTGGGTAAATCGCCGCCAGGGCCCATAATAGCAATCAGAATCATGCCGATGCCAAACATCAGTATCACTGCGGGCATAACCATGGCTGAGCCCTCCAAACAGGACTGAATCAAGACATTTAAATGGCCCTTGCGCCAGGTCGCAAGAAAGACGTAGAGCAACCCCACCACAAAGGCAGCAACAAAATTCACATTGTAGAGCAGAATCAAGATCAGGGGCAGCACAGGCCCCAGAAAAGCACTCCAATGGACCTCACCTTTGTGATTCTGACCCTGCGAGGCACGGTAGCCAACCAGACCCAAAAGGGCTATCAGCCCCACTCCGACCCCCCATTGCAAGGCCATAAAGACATTTGCCAGACCGCCCATCAGCAACAAACGCAGTTCATTGCTCAGGCCCAAGCCCCAGAGGGCCACAGCACCTGCGCCGACGCCCAGAATACCCACTCCGTTCATTGCCAGTTTTTTGAAATTGAGATCGTGACCATCGCGCCAAAGCTGCACGGTGATGTACACCAGGGCCAAGGCAAAGACAATGGCAAAAATGATCAGGGCAAAGGGGCGTACCTGTTCGGGTTTGAGCTTCATGACTTCGGTATAGAGGGCCCAATTGCCGACATTGAGGGTGCCCCCAATAGAAATGCCCAATAAAAAGATGCCCACGGTGGTGAGGGGCCCGACCCCCACGCTGACCAGCACGGGCAAGACTATTGTCGCGACCATAATAATGGCACCCAAACCACCCAGGGTTGAAAAGAGCAGAATGATCAAAACCAACATGGTCACCGAGATCAGCCAGGGATTGTCTCCCGATAATTCTGCACCTTTTTTAATAAAGTTTTCTGCCACGCCGGTTTTTTGCAAAATGGCCCCCAACATGCCCCCAAACAGGGCCACGACATAGGCCCCTGAGAGTTTGGCGGGCCCTCCGCCGACCACATATTCCAGCACATAATTTAAAGGCACCCCCCCAGCCAGCGCCAGCAGCACAGCCAAAAGTGGCAGGGCCAAAAGCGCGGGCAGAAGCCGGGAGACCATCAAGAGGGTCAGGCCCGCAAAACTGAGAAAGATTAAAATTAGTTGTAATGTTTGCATGGTGATTTTAACTCTGGATGATTATACCCTTTCTGAAAGCATGTGAACTATGCGCAGGATTACAAATCGGCGGGGGGAGTTGCGACAAAGACACCGGGATCCGTTACAATGAGAGAACACAATTCTGGCATGAGTAAAGTACTGTTTGGGAGCGCATCTGCCGGGCATGAGCACCGAAAAACTCGACCCCTCCACCGTGGATAAACTTTTGGCCACGTCCGCCCACGCGGATCTGGATGATTGGGATGAAGATGCGACAATCATCGGCGATTTGGGCATGGTTGAAACGCCCGTTGCAGCCAGTGGCCTGATGCTCAAAGGCATGGGTTTGCAATACGCACTCGGCTTATCTCCCGTGCTTCTGGGCAGGGATGCAGGCTGCACCCTGACCCTCAATTCAAAAACCATTTCGCGCTACCATCTCGCGATTTACAAATTTGGCCAGCATTACCGCGTGCGCGATTTACACTCCACCAACGGGGTTTTGCTCAATCAAGTGCGGGTCAGTCAGGCTGTGATCCGGGCCCAGGATCAGATCCAATTGGGGGATCAAAGTTTTCAGGTTTTGCCCGCCCCCCATGCGCCTGAACCGTATGCCCGCGAATCTGTGGTGTTGTTTTTGGATTTGGCCAATTCAACAGGCTTGGCCGAACGCTATGGCGAGGCCTTTAACCTGTTTATCCAGGCTGAAATTGCCAAACTCGAAGATCGGGCTTTGATTCACCGTGGCATTCCGATCAAAAATCTGGGTGATGGCCTGATGTGTGCCTTTGGATTGGCTCCGTCTGAACCGAACACCCTCTCGGCCCCAGATCAGGCCTTGGCTTTTGCCTGGGAAGCAGTCCGCAGTTTTCGTCAGATCACGGCCTATCCCGATCTGCGCCTGCGGGCGGGGATTCATGTCGGAGAGGTCAGTTTTGCCGAACAGGAGTCGCTCGACCTCTTTGGAGATACGGTCAATTTGGCCTCTCGGCTCGAATACTGTAACAAAGAATATGGCACCCAAATCATGGTCAGCCAAGCCTTGCAGGCCAAAACCCAACGTTGCCAGCCCTTTTTGCGGGAAGTGGATACGGTTCGGGTGGCAGGCAAAGAAGAGCCCGTCACCCTGTTTGCCTGGGAAGAAAACAGCCTGAGCCCCGGTGCGGAGTCGATGTTTCAGGCCTATTTACAGGCCCTGCAACTCTACCGCTTGGGTAAATTTCCCCAGGCCCGCGCCTGTTTGGCCTCGCCCCAACTCAGCCAAGATGCCCTGGCCCAACATCTCTTACACCGCTTGGACGAATTGCCCGAAATCGCCCCTGACGCGTGGTCGGGCATCTGGCAATTGGAGAAAAATGTCTAAATCCTTTGGAGCAGCCCATGGCATTTAATCACGAACTGGTCTCATCACTGCGTGCCGCACTGGCCGCCAGCCCCGACAATCCCCATTTGCACAAACACCTCGGAGATATTCTGATGGCCGGGGACGATCTCGCAGGCGCAGAGCAGGAATTCCGCTTGGCGCTCAAACTTCGGCCCCAAGATCTGGGCATTAAACTGGCTTTGGCTGAGGTCTTTCTCAAACAGGAAAAACACTCAGCCTCGCTGGTGCTGGTCGAAGATCTGCTGGCGGAGCCCAATCCTTCGGCCCAGGCCCATTTGCTCTCTGCTCACCTGATGGCCCGCAAAGGGGATATTGGCCGCGCCACCCACCACTATCTCAAGGCCCGCGAATTGCAGCCAGGCTTGCAAGATGTCAACCTCGAAAGCCAGATTCCCTTTTTTGAGCCCCCGGATCCCCCGGTCAGCAAGGTGCCTGAGTTGCCCGACCCGCCAGGGGCCGACTTTGCCCATCTCGCGTTTTTTCAATTGGCGGAGGAGACAGATCATGAACGTGTTCCCGCCCAGTCTTTTCCCGAAGAACCCGGATTTTTGCCCCTGGAAAAACCCGATCTGGGCTTTGCTGATGTGGGGGGCATGCACCAGGTCAAAGAAGAAATTGAGCTCAAGATCATTCACCCGCTCAAACACCCCGAACTCTATGCCGCTTATGGCAAAAGTGCGGGCGGCGGCATTTTGATGTATGGCCCGCCGGGTTGTGGCAAGACCCATTTGGCCCGCGCTACAGCCGGGGAGGTCAATGCCTCGTTTTTGGCGGTGGGTATCAACGATATCTTGGATATGTGGCTGGGCCAAAGTGAGCGCAATTTGCATCAAATTTTTGAACAGGCCCGCGCCAGCACCCCCTGCATTTTGTTTTTCGACGAAGTGGATGCCCTGGGTGCCAGTCGCAGCGATATGCGTCAGAGCGCAGGCCGCCACCTGATCAACCAGTTTTTGCTCGAACTCGATGGCATTCAGGCCCGCAATGAAGGGGTTTTGATTCTGGCAGCCACCAACGCCCCCTGGCATCTCGACCCCGCTTTTCGCCGCCCCGGCCGCTTTGATCGCATTTTATTTGTGCCGCCCCCCGATCAGGAGAGCCGCGAAGCAATCCTCAAGTTAATTCTCAGCGGGAAACCCACCGAAGGCCTCGATTACACTGCCTTGGCCAAAAAGAGTGAAGGCCTGTCGGGGGCCGATCTCAAGGCCCTGGTTGATCGGGCCGTGGAGACCCGGCTGCGCGAGGCCATCAAAAGTGGCAGCCCGGCTCCCCTGCGGCAAAAAGATCTGCAACAGGCCCTCAAACAGACCCGCTCAACGGTGCAAGAATGGCTGACCAGCGCACGCAATTATGCCCTCTATGCCAATCAAAGTGGGTTTTATGACGATGTATTGCACTATCTTAAACTCTAGTTCAAACGCGAGATGTTAACCCCCTCTTACGAACGCATTCAATTGCTGATTCAACAGTCCCGCTATGGCCAAGCTGAGCGTGAACTGCGCGAAGTGCTCTACCAAAGCCCCGATGAACCCTTTGTACATGCCCTGTTGGCACTGTGCCTCTGCGAACAGGACAAACTCAAAGAGGCCCTGCCTTCGGCCCATACCGCTGTGGCCCTGGCGCCCGACTCCCCTTGGTGTCGCTATATCTTGGCCACGGTGCTCTCACACCTGGGCAAATTGGCCGAGGCCCGAGAGGTAATCCTGGCCGCCATTGCTCAAGCCCCCGACGACCCCGATTATTTTGCCCTCTTGGGCAGTTTGTTTTTGCAAGAAAATCGCTGGCAAGAGGCCTTGGACAACGCTGAAATCGGCCTGAGCCTCGACCCGGAGCATGTGGTTTGCAACAATTTGCGCAGCATGGCGTTGATCAAATTGGGCCAAGGCGACGCCGCTTTAGCAGGGCTGGCCTCGGCCCTGATGCAAGAACCCGACAATGCCCTGACCCATGCCAATCGGGGCTGGACCCTGCTCGAACAGGGGCAAAACGAAGCGGCTTTGGCGGCTTTTCAAGAGGCCCTGAGCCTCGACCCCAACCTGGATTGGGCCCGCGAAGGGCTGGTCGAGGCGCTCAAAGCCCGCTACCTGCTCTACCGCTTGATGCTCAAGTATTTTTTTATGATGGGCCGCCTGCGCCGCAGCCACCAATGGCTGGTCATGATCGGTCTGCTGTTGGGGGTGCGCCTGTTGCGGTTGGTTTTCCCAGCCCAGACCCACCTCTGGGTCAGCGGGGCGGTTTTTGGCGTGTATCTGGGTTTTGTGCTGCTGACCTGGCTGGCGGATCCTCTGTTTAACTTGGTGCTGCGCTTCAATCGCTATGGCCGCTTGGCCCTTTCCCCCGAGCAAATGGTGGCCAGCAATTGGCTGGGCGGCTTGCTGGGAGGCGGCTTGCTGGCGGGCCTGGCAGGGGGGGCGCTCTCGTCTTGGCCACTGCTCGGTTTGGGCATCATGGCCCTGGCGATGACCATCCCCGTCTCGGGCACGTTTATGACTGCAGAGGCCCGCAGCCGCCAGTTTTTGGGGATTTACACGGGCATGTTGGCTCTGACTGGCGGGCTGGGCTTGGCCTGTCTGGCACTCAAATGGACCGGTCTGGCGCTCATTCTGCTGATTGCCTTTGCCTTGGGCTGGGTCGGGTTTTCTTGGACCGCCAATTTATTGCCTTGGCGGAAGAATGCATAAAAAATACACATGCAATTTTGCATAATCACGCACATACTGTTTTTATGAAAAAAAGTATGTGTTATGATCTTGGTAGATTTTGCGCGATCCAAAGAAAGTCAATCCATGAAAAAAATTGCAAGTGCTGAACGGGTGACGGTGTCCATGCCTGCTCCTCTGCGCCAACAAATAGAGCAACTCAAATCTGAGTTGGCTATTTCCCAGAGTGAGTTTTTTCAACGGGCTGCCGAGCATTTTATTCAGCAGCATCAAAAGCAAAAAATGGAGCAGGCCGCCTTAAAAATGGCCCCCTATTATGCTTCAGATCCCGAACTCACCACTTTTAGTGTGCTCGATGGCGAAGATTTTAAATGAAACAGCGTGAGATTTGGTTGGTCAACCTCGATCCGACTTTGGGAGCGGAGATCAGTAAAACCCGGCCAGCACTGATTGTGAGTGCAGATGAAATGGGCATTTTACCCTTGCGTATCATTGCGCCGATTACCGATGCCAAACCCCATTATCTGAATGTCCCCTGGATGGTCGAACTGGCCCCCGCACGGGCCAATGGCTTGAAGAAAAAATCTGTCGTCGATCTTTTTCAGGTGCGCTCAGTTTCTTCTCAGCGGCTGATCAAAAAATGGGGCCTGATTCAAACTGAAGAATTTGAGCAGGTGGTGTTGGCTTTACAACAGGTCTTTGGGATGCGCGTTTGATATCCGAGCAATTCGAACACTTCGAACATTTCGAAACCGCCCTGCACCGGCAATTTGTCTTGCCCATTCTGCGTTTGGACGACCCGCAGACCTGCCTGCATTTGGCCCGTTGTTTGGTCAAAGCAGGGTTTGAAATCCTCGAAATTACCCTGACCACCCCCGAAGCCCTGAAATTGATCGCCACATTGGCCCAAGAAGGCATTTGTATTGGCGCAGGCACGGTCTTGAACAAAATCGAGGCCGAACGGGCCCTGGCCAGTGGGGCTCAGTTTCTGGTTTCACCGGGTCTGTCTCTGGAGATTGCCGATCTGGCACACACAGCCCAATTGCCGTATTTTCCTGGGGTGTATACCCCCAGCGAAGTCATGACCGCCCTCAATCACGGCCTGACCCGGCTCAAGCTCTTTCCCGCCAGCACAGGCGGCCTGGATTACCTCAAACACCTGCAGGGGCCGTTCCCCCAGGTGATGTGGTTGCCCACCGGCGGCCTGCATTTTGCCGATTTAAAGGCCTGGCAGCGGGCAGGTGTTTTGGCGGTGGGCCAAGGCACGCGTTTGGTCTCACCCGCGGCTTTGGCCCGCCAAGATTGGGCCAGCATCGAGCAGGAGCTCAAATCCCTGCATGCAGAAATTCAAAGCTGGTTTTAAACTCAGGCCAAGGCTTTGGCCGTAAAACCAGCCCCTTCAATGCGGGCCTGTAAATCAGCGGCACTGAGACTGGTCTGGGCCTTGAGGTGATTGGCTTCGAGGGTAACTTGCACCTCGGCTTGGGGATCGGCTTTTTGAATCGCACGGGTTACCGCCCGCACACAGCCTTGGCAGGTCATGCCTGTAACTTCAAAATTGCGTTCTTGCATATAATTGTGACAACTCCTAAATAAACTCAGCGCGGCTTAAACATCGCCGCATCAATGATCGACCAGAGGTGGATCACCCAGCCCATCAGCACCACCCAGAGTGCCCCGGCCAAGACAAATTGAATCAGCGCAAGCAAAAGGCGGCCCTGCAAAAGCTGTCCGAGTCCGGGCACAAAAAAACTGCAGAGTGCGGCAATCACATTGCCCGTTGAACCTTGTCCGTTTGCCATGCTGTCTTCCTTTGCTTATGAAATTCTCTGGTATCTGTTACGACTAGAATACCGCATTTGAGGGCCGGGTTTAAACCTCTCCCGCTTGGGCTATAATTGAAAACATGCCGTCAAATCCCTCCCTTTTGCACCACTTAAGCCTGTTGATTCAAGCCTCAGAGCTGGATCAGGCCTGGCAGCTCTGCCAAAGCAGCCTGTTAACGGCCCCCAACGACCCCGAATTGCAGGTCATCTGGGGCTATCTCAACCTGGAAAAAGGCCAAGCGGCAGAGGCCGCTGCCGCCTTTCACAGGGCCTTGGCATTGGGGGCCCAAGACCCCAAATTGACCTCTTTTTTGGCCCAGGCCTGCCGAGTACAGGGCGACTGGCAGGGAGTGATCCACTGGGAAAAAACCTATTTTGAGCAAGTTCCCGAAGATCTCGATGCCCTGCTGCGGATCGGTGAGGCCCACTTACATCTCAATGCCCCCGGTCAGGCCCTGGCCCGTTTTCACAAAGCCGTCGAACTGGCCTTCAAACGGGGCGACTTTGCAGGAGCGGCACAGACCTTGCAAGGTGTTTTGCAGCTCTTTCCGGGCCATCCCGAATTGCGATTTTTGCAGGCCAAATTGTTGCTGCAACAGGGCCAAAGCGCCGCCGCTCAAGCCCTGATCGCAGAGCTGTATCTGGCCAAAGTGGCCACCCAAAAAGCTTCGCCTTTGGCCCAAACCGAAAGCCTGATGCTCTATGCCTACGAATTTGAGCACCATCTGGCCCAGCTCAATTATCTCTTAGAAAAAGGCGTTTTTGCCCGCGAACAGGCGGCTGAATACACGGCCCTTTTGGCCCAGTGGCAGGAAATGGCAACGCAGTTCAATGGGCAAAATCCCTTTCAGTGCCTGGAGATCAGCGGCAAAGGCCTGGCTTTGCTCAAGCAGCCCTATTATCTGCCTGCCCTGCCCACATTCAAGGCGCTGTTACATCCAGACTTGGATCTGGCTGCGGTCGAAGCGGCATTTCTGGGGCAAAACTCAGGCATTGTCGTGCTGGAGCCCTTGCTGAGACCAGAAGTGGTGGCAGCACTGTATGACTATTGCCTGTCTGCCACAATTTGGCACCAGGCTTATGCCACAGGTTATTTGGGTTGTTCTTGGCGCGATGGCTTTTATCCGGCATTGCTCTTTCAATTGGCCGAAGAATTACAAACGGCCCTGCCCAACATTTTTAAACAGCACAGACTCACCAATCTCTGGTCGTTTAAATGTGATCAGCGGGGCCGGGGCACCGGCGTGCATGGCGACGAAGCGGCCCTCAATCTCAATCTTTGGGTCACACCCACGGTAGCCAATCTCAAGCCCGAGGCTGGGGGCCTGATCATTTACGACAAGGCTGCACCCGTGGACTGGGCCTTTAACCAATACAACCAGGCTGACCAAATTCCGCTGATCTACGACTTTTTAAAGCGCTCACAGGCCCAGCCCCACAGAATTGCCTACCGCCAAAATCGGGCTGTTTTGTTTAGCTCAAATTTATTCCACGAAGCAGACCAGCTGGTGTTTGCACCCGGTTTTGTCAATATGCGCCTGAATATTACCCTGCTCTTTGGCACCCGGCCCAGGTACACACCCAGGCACACACACAGACACGCAAAAAGCA
>JBFWRL010000144.1:0-14569 GCA_050248915.1 Candidatus Sericytochromatia bacterium | reverse complement strand
CGGAAGCACATCCCTTTGCGGATGATTAGAGCCCTAACTTCTGCACCAAAGGCACAATCAGACTGTGGGTCAGGCCTGCTAAGCTGCGCCAGGGAAGCTGTTGGGCCAGCGGTAAGTGCTGGTAATAGACCAGATTATACTCCAGAGCGGGTTCACAGCCCCGCAGGGTTTTAAAACGTGCCACCCCTGAGCTGTGATTGAGAATCCAGCCACGTTGGGCCGCCTCCTGAAAGAGGCGCACCGTGATCAGGCGGTAGAGCCCGGTTTTTTGGGGCAGCGAGGTGTCGTACCCCACCAGTGGCGTGGTAAACACCCCATCGCGCTCAAAAAAGCCCAGCACACCGTCAATGCGGCCATCGATTTCGAGGGCCGCCAATTGCAGCCAGCCTTTGTGCAGGCTCTCGCGCAAAAAAGCCTCGTTAAATTGGGGGTTGAGGTGGGAGTATTTGCGCAGGTAAAGATCGTCGTAAAGCCAGCGCAGGCGTGGCAGATCGCGAACACTTAAATCTGCATGCTCGCGCCAACGGTAGCGGGTTTTGCGGGCCAAGCGCAGATCTTCTTTATACGGATTTTTGCGCAAATAGGCCCCTTTGGCCGGGTCGAGCAAATAGACCTGGCGGCTAAAAAGAGAGTTAAAACCCGCCGCTTGCAGGGCAGAGATCAAAGGGGCATTCAGGTTTTGGTTTAAAGAGCGAAAGATCAGGGCATGGCCCGGAAAAAGGGGCAACAAAAAATCGCGAATCTGTTTGAGCTGGCCCGCATCAAAGTCGGGGTAGAGATTGGTGGACACCAACCAATTGTTGACATACACCGCTTTTTCAAAATCCAGAGGCAAAAAACAGGCTTGTAGTGCCTGAATCAAGCTCTCCAGGGATCTGCGCAAATGCGGCTGATGGGCCATTTCCATTTGCACTTCGGCACGGGCATAGTCGAGATAGTGGCAGGCCGGGGAACAGACATAGGAATTTTTCACCCGAGCCAATGGATTGGCAATCACCAGTGGAAAGACCAGATCACCCAATTTGAGCACCTGCACTTCGGCGTCAATATTGTCGATATATGCCAAGGTGCCCTGCTTGATCAGCGCCGGGAGCAGGGATTGGGCATAACGTCCGTTGGGGGTATCGGGCCAAACCAATTCAGACAGGTTGTGGCGGGCATAGAGCTGGGGCAGACTGTTCACAGGCAGGCTTTCTGGTTGGTGGGTTTACCTTTTCAGGATAACACTGCCTTGGGTGAATTGCCTCTGCCGGAAAAGTGACAAAAACATGTTAAGCTGTGGAAAAATCTCAATCTGAGAGATACCAAGATGTCCAGTCTGCGTCTGCTGCTGTATTACAGCAAAGGGGTTGTGTTCTATGCCCTGGCCGCCTCAGCCATTTTGCTTTTTTTGGCAGCGCTGATTCCGGCCCATCCCGTTTTGGGCACATTCTTAAAACACCCGCCCAGGTTTTTTCTCAACCTTTTGGCCAGTGTGGGTATTCCTGCGGGCATTGTTTGGCAGCGTTATCAGCATTTGCCCGAACGGTATCTCTACAGCAATCACGGGCTGAGTCAGATACAGTGTGGGTCTGTTGCCGCTTTGCTGGTGTGGTTGCTCTCAGGAACAGCAGCAATAGCTTTGCACACTTGGCAAAACAGCGATTGGCTCTCTCGGCAATTGCGCTTTGAAGGCTCTGTCTTGGAGGCGCTGATCGCCAGCGCAGTAAAGAGCAGCCAAACCTGGCTCAAAGCCCATCCCCAGGGGGTGATTGTGGCAACGGTGTTCCTGCTGATACTGGGGCTTGCCGCCGTGATCAAGTGGCTCTCCGACCCCCTCGACGACTTTGAAAACAGCGAAAAACCCGGCTGGGAATTGAGCGTCGACAGTGCGGTTCACAGTTTTGGCCCACGCAACGTGCTCAAAGGAGCCTGGCTCAAATGCCGGAGTGGAGAGATTCTGGGGCTGCTTGGCCGCAATGGCTGCGGCAAATCCACCCTTTTGCAGATTCTCTTTGGTTCCCTCAAAGGCGATTTTCGTGCGCTCTTTCTCAATGGCCACCCCCTCAAAAAGCTCTATCTTTTGGGCCTCTGTGCCTATTTGCCCCAGGCCAGTTTTTTGCCTCGCGGCCTGACTGTTAAGCAGGTCATTCGGCTCTTTGCAGGCCATCCCCGCGCAGGTCTCTTGGCTGAAGAGCCCCGAATCAAAGAATTGGGTCCCAAACGGATTCACGCACTCTCAGGGGGAGAGTTGCGTTTTTTGGAGCTGGGTTTGGTCTTGGCCTTAAAACGCCCGATTCTGCTCTTGGATGAGCCTTTCAGTGAATTGGAGCCGCTCTACAAACAGCGGGCCCGCAAATGGATTCAATTGGCGGCAGAACAGGGAACTGCCGTGATCTTAACCGACCACGACTATGCTCAGATCATTCAACTCAGCCACCGTCTAATGCTGATGCACCACGGCCAAACTGAAGAGATCCACGATCTCAAAGCCTTAAACAAGATTTATCTGCCTGATTAAAACCCGTCTTTGTTTTTCATCCCAAATCTGAGTTGCTGCCTGTGTTAGAATGCCCCCATGGAACATCCTCTGAGTTTAAATTTAATCAAACACATCTTGATTCGCGCCCTTGCGGTGATGGTGGTCTTTGGCCTGGCCTTTGTCCTTTTCACAGGTGTGCTTCCCAGCCCCTGGCCCTACCCGGTTGGATTTTTGGCCTTTGGGATTGTGCTGCTGGCTTTCCGATCCGTCTCTCGGTCTTCGTCTACTGAATGGGGCAAACACCCGGCACATTCTTCTTTGCCCGACCAGCACAACCCCAAATAGGCAGTTGGCAGAAATGCTACGCGTTTGTATCAGCCAAACCTGGAATGCCCTGCCAATCAGCCCCGAGGAACAGGTTAACATTTCGCTGGCACGCCTGCCTGAAGGTCTTGTCGTTAAAGTGACAACGCCTTTTTATGCTGACCCTGCCCCACCCTTTCCGGTTGGGCCCAGTGATGGGCTCTGGGACTATGAGGTGGTGGAGTTGTTTTTGGTGCATGGCGAGCAATACACCGAGCTGGAGTTGGGGCCCCACGGTCATTATCTGTTGCTGCGCTTGGATGGCATTCGCCAGGCCACAGCGCGGGCCTTGCCTTTGGATTACCGCTACGAAATCACCGGCAACCGCTGGTGGGGTGAGACCCTGATCCCCTGGGAATACCTGCCTCCCGAACCCTGGACCTTTAATGCCTACGCCATCCATGGCAGCGCTGAACAGCGCAGGTATTTGGCCCTGTTTGCCGTGCCGGGTGCAGAGCCGGATTTTCACAGGCTGCCCTATTTTCAGCCCCTGGTTTGGGAAACAACTCAGGCAGAATAGCGGCGAATTTCAACGTTCCGTTCGGAAAAGCGTATAATTATCCTATGCAAAAACTGACAGCATTGCTCCACAAAGGGGCAATTCACATCGTGGGTCGCGACCGGCTCAGCTTTTTCTGCAGCAATACCTTCAATCACCTGACTCGGCGGCTGAGTCCGTTTTTGTGGAGCTTTGAACTGCAAGCCCAGGTGCTGCAACGCCGCATGGAAACTCCCGAGGTGGTGAGCTTTGAGCTGCTGCCGAACCAATACTGGCAAGCCCCCCAGGCGGGCCAATGTGTCGAGATCAGCTATCAAGTGGAGGGTCAGACCCTGGAGCGGGCCTATTCCATTTCCACGCTCAATCCACACAGCTTTTGGATCACCGTCAAACGGCAGGGCTTGGTTTCAAGCGCTTTACATGAAAAGCTTCAGGTGGGTGATATCTTAAAACTGCGGGGGCCTTGGGGACAATTTGTCTATCAAGGACAAAAATCCATACTTCTGATCTGTGCCGGTTCGGGCATCACCCCCTGTTTTGCCATTTTGGCAGATTTGCTGGCAAGGCCTGTCGAAACACGCCCCCACATTCAGTTTTATGCCCAATTTAGACAGCCCCAAGACACGATCTTTGCTGAAACCCTCAAACAGATCCAAACAGCCGGACTCCAGCTGGATCTGGCCTATTCTCAAGCACCGGCAGCAGGCACGCTTCCCGCTTTAAATGCTGAGAATTTCAGGGAGGTCTTCCCCCATTTTGACCAACAGGATATCTATCTCTGTGGCCCTGAAGGCTTTCAACAGACCGTGCTTCAGGCCCTTGAGACATACGCCTATCCCCGTGAGCATCTGCATTTGGAGCATTTTGGCCCGCCAACCTCTTCCCCACTAGGGGCAGAGTTGTCCGAATCAGCGCCCCTGCCCGAAGTCTATTTCAGTCCGTATCATTGCCGGATTCAAATGCGGCCAGAAGATCGGCAAAAAACCCTCTTGGAGCTGGGCTTGGAACATGGGCTGAACCTGGAAAAAGGCTGCCGCAAAGGCTATTGTGGTAGCTGCAAACTGGTGCTACACGCGGGAGAGGTGCAGGGCCAGACCCAGGGCAAAGCCGTGTATATTTGCAGCGCCTATGCCAAATCCAAGCGGGTGGTGTTAGGATATTAATTCATGCACATCCTGATTCAGATTTTGAGTGGCGTGTTGATCGGCTATGCGGTGCTGTGTATCAGCGAGTCAGCCTCTCACCGCTTTTTTTTGCATGCTGGTCCGCGCATTCGCAAATTCTGGCAGCGCATGGGTGCCATCGGCCATTATGTCCACAATTCCTGGTATTCCCACCATGTGGTGCATCATTACCGCACCTTCTGCCAGGACCATGTCACCCAATTTAGGGCCCTCGAAGAAGAGGCCACTTTGCGCGAAGACCTGACCCAGAGGGGCAAAAGGCAAATCGCCCTCAATTCGTATGGCCTGCGGGTGGGCAGTATCAAAGAATTTATTAAATACGTCTATCCCCATCTGCCCCATTACACATTGCTCTGTTTTCTGGGTGGGCCCTGGTTCACCCTGGGGGCGCTTTTACCCGTCTGGTTTTACCAATGGCTGGCTCACTATGCCCACCCCTATTTACACATGAATTATGCAGAGGCGCTCAAAACGGCTTCTCCGCTGATGCGGCCCTTTTTGCGCAGCCGCTATTTCCGCTTTTTGGCCCAGCACCATTTTTTGCATCACAAATACGTTCACTGCAATTTTAATCTGCTCCTGGGCGGAGACTTTGTTTGGCGCAAGCAACGTTTTCCCAGCCCCGAAGACCATGCCGAGATGCAGGCCTTGGGCATGTATGTGGCTCCCAAAGATCTGCAAGTGGCCGAACTGAATCTGGTCCAAACCCCATGAAAAGAGGAGTCCACCAAAAGTGATGAGTGACAAGCCATGAGTATCATCCGCATCCTGGATCAGATTTTGAGTCCCAGTGACCAATTGCTGAGATTTAAAAACGAGGCCCGTCGCCAACTCGAAAAAACCAATTACCGCGAGGCCCAGCGGCGGTTTTTGTTTATCATCGCCGATTCTGGGGGCGGGCACCGCACCACCGCCAATGCGGTGAAAGCGCAAATTCTCAGCGAGCAGCCCGATGCCTGTGTCTATTTAATGCCTGCGGTGGATATTCTCAACACCCCGCAACGGCTGTTTTCGCGCGGAATCGAAGAGGCGTATAACCACGCCATTAAAATGGGCACCTATTGGATGGAGCCCTTTTTGTTTAACTCGGTATATATGATGGAATTGCCTGTCATTCATCAGTATATTGCCCTGCGCAATGCGCAGATTGTCGCCGAATTTCAACCCGAAGCAATTGTCGCTTTTGTGCCCGCCACCCAGGAGATCACCTACCATGGTCTGCAATTTCTCCAGAAAGAACACGCGATTCCACTTTATACCGTGATCACCGATCTGGTCAGCATGCGCCACAATTGGATTATGCCAGAGCAGGCCTTTTCGTTTGTGCCCACGGCTGAAGCCAAAGCCTTTTTTGAGCAGCGGGGCATTCCCTCTGAAAAAATGCAGGTGACGGGCCTGCCGGTTCACCCCCGCTTTTACCAGCAGGGGGCAGATATTGCCAGCCTTAAACAAAAATACCAATTGGATCCCGAGCGCTTTACACTCTTGATTCTGATGGGGGCCAACGGCTCCCAGAGCATTTACAGCTATTGCAAACTGATCGATAGTTTGGGTTTGCCGATTCAAATCATCGCCTGCTGTGGCAAGAGCAGACAGGTTCAAGCCCAATTGGATGTCTACGCCAAATCTTCAAAAATCCCGATCAAAGTTTTGGGCTTTACGCGCGAAATCGATGAATTGATGCAGGTTTCAGACCTGTTGTTGACCAAGCCTGGTTCGGTTTCCCTGGTCGAAAGCATCACCCAAAACCTACCCCTCCTGATTGATGCCTCCAGTTTTATTATGTGGCAAGAGCGTGGCAATGACGCCTTTGTCGAGCAGCATAAAATTGGGATGGTCTTTCGCTCTCGCCAGGGTCTCAAGGCCATTTTGAGTCTCTTATTGACCCAGCCCGAGAAATACGCGGATCTCAAACGCAATTTGGAAAACTTTCCCAAACAAAATTCAACGGCTTTGATTGCAGAACATCTGCTTCAGGCCAAGCGTGTTGCAATGAGTGATCCCAGGAGTGATGCCCATGAGTGCTAAACAGCCTGTGTTGCGTTATAAAGTGGACAGGCTGTCGGTTGTCTTGGTGCTCTTTGTGCTGGCATTGAGTCTTTTGCCGCTCTATGTCGAAGTAAATGCCCTGGGTCTCTGTGTGCTGGTGGGGCTTTTGCTCTTTTTTAAGCCGATTGCCTCTCTGGTGCAACACAACCATGTGCATTACCCGATCTTTCATTCCAAGTTCTTAAATACGGCCTTTGATCTGCTCTTGGCCCTCAGTGCGGGGCATCTCTGTTCTGAGTGGATGTTGCACCACAATATTGGCCACCACGGCAACCGGATCAATTCGCGCGAGGACGCCTCCTCGGTGCGGCACGCAGACACAGGCAGATATATGGGCAAGCTGGAATATATTATCACGGGCAGTCTCAAAATTTACCCCGATTGTCTGCGTCAGGCGCATCAGTTTTACCGTCAAAAAAAGCCCCGTTTCCTGCGGGTCATGCTCGCTGAGACGCTCTTCTGGCTGGCTGTACATGCCTATTTTCTGAGCGTGAATCTGAAGATGGCCTTTTTCTTTCTGCTCTTGGCCAATGTCATTAACCGGGCCCTGGTTTGGCTGGGGGCCTATTGGCACCACTTAAATGTGCCCGCTGAAAATATCTACAATTCCACAAATATGTACACGGCCCCCTTTTTTAATCTGATCAGCCTCAATATTGGCTACCATGTGGCCCACCACGAGCGGCCCAGCCTGCACTGGTCCCGTCTCAAAGAGCGCACCGCTGAAATTTTGCCGCTGATTCCCCCCAGCCATATTTTGGAGAAGATTCCTTAACAGAGAAGCGCTTTAGACCTCTAAAGGCCCCGCACTGATGGCAGTTTGGGCCTGTTTTTCAGGTTTAGGGGGAAACGAATAGGTCCAAAACACTGCCAAATAGCGGGCAATTGCCACAAAAATATTCGGGTTGCATTTGTAATCGATGCCGTATTGGCGGCAGATCGCCTGTACTTCGGGGGCCAGTGCTGGATAGTGGTGTGAAGGCAAATCGGGAAAGAGATGGTGTTCGATCTGGTAGTCGATATGCCCCCACAAGACAGACTGCCATTTAAATCGGCCTTTAAAGTTGATCGTGGCGTGGATTTGTGATTCATACCATTTGCCTTTGTGTTCCAAAGCATTCTCCACCTGCAATGGTTCGGTAAAATGGCTGCTCTGCAAGGTAAAGGTCATCCACAGGCTGTTGACTATATCCACGCCTAAATTGGCAAAAAAGACCCGCAGCAGCGAAAAACCCGTCAACAGTGCCAGGAGCGGAAAAAGATAATACTCTTTGAAGATCACCCGCGCTTTGGCGCGAAAATCCCGTTTGCGCAAGGCCTTGGGGTCGCCACCGTCTATCACATAATTTAATTCGGCATAGCCCTCCATGGAGGGAAAGTGTTTGGCAATAAAAGCCTTGTTAAACCCCAAATTTTGGGCATTAAATTTGTAGGTCATAAAGGGATAAAAATACAAAAGATAGAGCGGGAATTGAATGCGGTGCCAGGGACTCCAGGGCAAACGGTCATTGGTGCGCAAAATCCCGTGGGTCAGATCGGGGTCTTTGGCGTAGACATTGGTAAAGACATGGTGCATATTGTTGTGTTCACGCCGCCAGCCCTCTTCGTCGATGGGGGATTTCCAGCGAAAATTTTTGGCGTGAAACTCGGGAATCTCTGGAAAATAATCGTATTGGCCATGTAAGACATTGTGGCCAATTTCAATGCTTTCGAGATTGCGGTGCAAAAATAAAAAGACCGATCCGAGTACAAAACTCAGGGGGTCAAAGCCAAACCAGAGCAGCCCACGACCCAGACCTTCAAAGATCCGGCTCTTCTGCCGCAGCCCTTGGATATACGCAATATCTTCTGCGCCCAATTGGTCCCGGTAGCGGGCTTGCAATTGATCAAAAGCCGTTTGAATGGCGTCGTAGCGCTCGCGTTCAGCCGCTTCCATCTGTGTTGAGTCTCAATGATCCTTGTGTGTTTGCGTTAAAAATGCCTGGAGGCGATCCGGGTAATCGGTAATGATGCCTTTCAGCCCCATTCTTGAAGCCTGTTGGTATTCTGCAACGCTGTTTAAAGTATAACCCAAGACCTGCAGACCTTTTGCTTGCAGGGCCTGAACGATCTTGGGGCTCAAATAGCGCATATCTACATGTAAGTAGCGGGCCCGAATGCGGGCCAGTAAAAAGATCAGCAGGGGATTTAACGTCTGGGTGATCAGATAAGCGGTTGAGATCTCGGGGGCCAATTTGCGGATGCGGTTGACGATCATGGGGTTAAAAGCTGCGATGATCACCTGTTTTTCGCGTCGATGGGTTTTGATCAGCGCCAGCACAGCTTTTTCAGTCTGCCAATGAAAAAAGCTGCTGGCCTCATGTTTGATCTCGATATTGATCAGGGTCTCAGGGGGAATCAAGGCAAAGACCTCACTCAGGGTGGGAATCTGTTGGCCGCGATAGTCATTTGACATCCAAGCACCGACATCAAATTCACTCAGCTTTTGGGCGGGTAAATCGCGAATATAAACAGCTTGGCCCGTCAAACGCTTTAACATCGGGTCGTGGCAAACCACAATTTGGCCATCAGCGCTCAGTTGCACATCCAGTTCAATCATGTCTGCACCCTGGGTCAGGGCCATTTCAAAGGCCAGCAGGGTGTTTTCGGGATAAACTCCCGAAAAGCCCCGGTGTGCGGCATTAACAAGCCGATCAAAGCTATCCAAGAGATGGGGGTGGCCCAAATAGCGGGTTTTGTGGTATTCGTGGCATTCTTTGAGCGAAAAATAATAGACCAGCGATTTGGCGATGACTTCTTTGATCCGGGGATGCAGCAGGCGTTCGACGTGGATAAAAAGGGTGTTGATGGTTTTCATGGCTGACGTTCAGGCTCAATTATACTGGATTTTATGCGCAGGGGTTACACCTGCATTTAAATAAAGCTTAATGCGACTCTATCCTTATCTTCAGAAAGTATTTTCAAATCAGCCAGATAAATAAATCAGCGAGTAAGAGAGTAGAGAGTCCGTATTCACATGAAAAATCAGTTGATCGTTGTTTTGACCCTGGCCGCCTTAAACAGCCTGAGTGGCTGTTCAGGCAATGTTCCCAATAGCACGGCTTATCCGGGGTATGCTGCGCAGCAGATGACCTATTCCCAGAACAATCTGCAAAGCACCCAACAGTTAGGCCCGCAGCCCAATCTGGTAACTGGTCTCGCAACCAACCCAGCAAGCAGCCAAACACGGGCATCAAATCCACATCTCGCAATCCAGCAAAACACAACCGGCAGCAAAGCCCTCCCCGCCAAAGCCACAGCAGTGAAGTCTAATGCCAATCCCGCGAAAGGAACGCCTTCAGCCCTGCCTGCCAAAGTGGCCCCCCCGCAGGTTTCTGTTGCACAGCAATTGGTCACCAAAGCGGTGGCCCGTTTTAACGCGTTGGAGAGCTTTAAATTTATGGTTGACGGCTTTGAAATGGTCAGTGGCAAAACCCCTTCTCGCTTGAGTTTTAATATGTTTGCCTTAAAAGGCCAAGCCAAAATCGAAGTACTCAAACACACAAACTCGCTTTATGTCGGTGTCAAAATGGGCTATCAGGCGGGCAAAGATGCCATTTCGGTGCGTCCCGGTGGTGCCTTGGGTTTTGTCAAAGTGGATACCAAAATGAACGATGAACGGCTCTCAACCCCTCGGGGCTACCGCCTGGACCAAATAGATGCCTTTGCCATCGCCAAACGCCTCTTGAATGGCCCCCAGCAGCCAAAAGTATTGGGCAAAACCCAGATCAATGGCCGCACCATTGCCATTTTGGAATACACAAACGCCAATTCATTTGATCAACGTATCACCCGCGAATTGCTGGGCATAGATATGGAAGACCATTTTATTCGCATGCACGAAATGTTTGAAGGCGACAAGCTGGTCTTTTCTTTGAAGTTGAACAATATTCAGCTCAACGCCCCCGTCTCTGAAGCGGAAATCAAAATTTAAACGCCGTTAAGATAGGGCGTTAAATTCTGAGTTAGGTACCCAATTCCCAGGCCAATTGGTAGTCTTCTTGTTCGCGGGTGCGCAAATGCAGCTCAATCCCCATGCCCTGCAGTTTCATCAGGGCCACCTCTTCGTCAATATCTGTCGGTACCGGATAGACTTTTTTGTCCAATTGGCGGTGGTGTTTAACCAAATGCTCCAAAGAGAGGGCCTGATTGGCAAAACTCATATCCATCACCGAAGCCGGGTGGCCATCGCCACAGCTCAGGTTGATCAAGCGGCCCTGGGCCAGCAAATAGAGACGTTTGTCGGGCAGGTGGTAACAATCCACCAGCGGGCGGACCTCTTCTTTGTGGCTGGCCAATTCTTCGAGGGCCTGGATTTCAATTTCGGAATTAAAATGGCCCGCATTGCAGAGAATCGCCGCGTCTTTCATGACTGCAAAGTGCTTGCGGCGAATCACATTGAGATCCCCTGTAGCGGTGATAAAAATATCTCCCAGATGTGCGGCTTGGTCCATATGGGTGACAAAGAAGCCATCCATCGCCGCTTCAAGGGCATGTAAGGGATTCACTTCGACCACAATCACAATGGCACCCAGCCCCCTTGCCCGCATGGCCACCCCTTTGCCACACCAGCCATAGCCACAAACCACCAGATTTTTGCCCGCCAAGAGAATATTGGTTGAGCGCATCAGAGCGTCAATCGTGCTTTGGCCCGTGCCATAGCGGTTGTCGAAGAGGTATTTGCTCTTGGCATTGTTCACGGCCATCACCGGGAATTGCAGCACCCCGTTGCGGGCCATGCTGCTCAGGCGGGTCACACCTGTGGTGGTTTGCTCGGTACCACCAATGACCTCAGGCAATTGCTCTTTGCGCTTTTTGTGCAATTCAGAGATCAAGTCTGCGCCGTCGTCCAAAGTCAGGTGGGGACGGCTGTCGAGCACGGCGTTGATGTGTTTGTAATAGGTGGTATTGTCTTCGCCCCGGCGGGCAAAAACGGGAATATCCAGTTCGGTGGCCAAAGCCGCGGCGATATCATCTTGGGTGCTGAGGGGGTTGGAGGCACAGAGAGCCACTTCGGCCCCACCGGCTTTGAGGGTGCGCATCAAATTGGCGGTCTCAGCGGTGACGTGTAAACAGGCCCCAATCCGGTAGCCCTGAAAGGGTTGGCGGGTTTCAAATTGCTGACGCACCTGACGCAAGACGGTCATGTTGTTGTCAGCCCAGAGAATTTTGCTCATTCCCGAAGGGGCCAGGCTGGGATCGGAGATATCGTAAGCCACAGCAGAGGACTCCTTCGGTGAGAAAGATGCAAAAAAAGAAAAGGTACCCGTAAGGGGATTCGAACCCCTGTCGCCGCCGTGAAAGGGCGGTGTCCTAGGCCTCTAGACGATACGGGCGGGTGGTGAGCCATCCGCGACTCGAACGCGGGACCCATTGATTAAAAGTCAATTGCTCTACCGACTGAGCTAATGGCTCATGATACTACAGATAACTCGGTTTGTCATCTGGTTTTTGAGGCGACTTCTAGATATCCGTCTCAGAAACAAATTTAGTATAAACGATGCCCAGATGGGGTGCAATAGGAAAGGGCCTGTGAAAATCTGAATCCGTCTCTAAATTCGCCTGGATAACCTGGGCATTTTCAAGCAGCCATTGGGATTCAGCTAAATAAAAATCAGCGGCTTGAGGAATGGCGGGCCCTTGCAGAAAAGCGGGTTTGCCAGACAGACGCGCGGCAAAGACCCCCAGAAAAGCCAGTTCGGGCTGCGTCACCCAGATCGCTTGCCAATCGATTTGCTGCAAAAGGTGAAACAAGAAGAGCTGTTTATCGACGCGCTGGGCCACCCCCCCCCAAGTGAGGTGGGCAATGCCTGTGACTTCTGTTTGGTCTGTTTGCCAGGGCAATAAGCGGGGGTCTTCTTGCATGCAGATAAAATGCCAAGGGCTGGGCAAGTCAGGTAGATAGTCCCTGAGTTCTGGCAGGGTGGGTCCCAGACAGAGGAGACGGGGAGGCTTTATCATCACAGGTATCGGCCCATTTTTAGTTGCTGTTTTAAATTCAAAAGACAGGCCCATGGTATCATAAAAAACATGAGTGATTATTGTCAGGCCATTGTGGGTTATTTGGTGCCCCGGCGCTCCTGTCGGAATTTGCCCGACGCCCGCTGTATCAAATGCCAAGCATCTATCTGCCACGATCACGCCCGCATCAATCAAGCGGGGGTTTTGTGTTCGGCCTGTGCGCTGCCTGAAACGTTAAAGGGCTTTGAACTCAAAAACGAAGTCTGGTTCAGCCCCGAAGATCTGAGCAGCTTTTCTGAAGCCTGGCGCAAACAAAAAGGGGCACGGGGCGGCTGGGTTGACTTTACCTGAAGAGCCGCGTCTGCTCTTTTATGCCCTCGGTGGTGGAACCGGGCACTTCAACCGGGCCTATGCCCTGGCCCGGCATGTCAAACGCCAATTGCCAAGTGTCACGCCGCTGATTCTCAGCTCTGCGCCGATTGTGCCCCCCCTTTTGCAAGAGGGGCTGAGTTTGCTGCGTTTGCCCTCTGTCAGCGAGCACCAAGCGGCAGGCCTCGATTCGCGCTGGGTGCAAACCTTGGTTTTGGATTACCAACCCGATGTTCTGGTCGTGGACAGCCACAGCACAGGTGTTTGGCAAGAATTGCCAGAGATCTTTCCCAAACTGTTGGGCAAAAAAATCTTTCTGCGCCGCGACGCCCAAATTCCTGAAGCGACGTTGCCTTATGACTTGAGCTGGCTACTGACCCCTGAAGCCGATGGCTGGCTGCTCAATCGCCAACTCGACGAACTCAAGAGCCGGGCCCAGGCTTTGGCCTTGCTCAAGGCTGATCCCAACTCACCGGTGGTATTGCTGGCACACAATGGTCCGCCCCCTGAAACACAGGCCTTTTTTCTGAGGGCCTATTTGGCCTTACAGGCTTTGCCTTTGCAATTGCGTCTGGTTTCTCTTGTCCCGCCGGGTTTACCTGAATTGATGCACCTTTGGCTGAGCTATTTTCCCCTCAGTGAATTGTTGAATGGGGCAGATCTGGTGATTGGGGGAGGCGGAGTCAATTTGTTAACAGAGTGCCGGGGCTTTGGCAAACGTTCCCTCTTTTGCGCCTTTGAGCGCCCCATCGATCAACAGGCCCTGCGCATTGGGCCCGGTGATTTACTGCAGTGGAACGCGAGCCCCGCTGAATGGGCCCGACAGATAAGCGAAAAATTGGCGCAAACACCCCCTGAAGCCGTGAATGGCGACAAAACCCGAGAACTTGCGGCCTTGCTCGCAAAAATGCTGAATTGAATGGCCTTTTGATTCGGGTCTGAGGCGGTTATACTGCGCTTAGCATCACACCATTTTTGCTGAGCGGAAGATCCCATGCCCACAGACAAACTCAACCTCGACTTTTTGCCCAAACACGTGGCCCATTTGTTGGAACAGGAGAAAAAAGCCGAACTGCAAGCCCTCTTGGCCCAGTTCAGATCTGAAGACGTGGCTGAAGCCTTACTAGAACTCGATTATTCCGAGATTCGCACAGTTTTGACCTGGGTTGATGTGGAATTGGCCAGTGAACTGGTCACGCATATCGACTCAGACTATTGGTATGAATTGCTCATGCCCATGGACGAAAACCGCCTGGTCGAAATTGTGCGCGAATTGCCCTCAGACGAAGCGGCCGACCTGCTCAACGAACTCGATGACGAGCTGGCCGAGAAAATTCTGGCGGCCCAGGGCAATGGCGAATCGTACCAAAATCTGGCCACCCTCTTGCAATACCCCGAAGAGACCGCCGGGGCCATGATGAACCCAGATATTGTCTATGTGCCAGAATCCCTGAATACCGATCAGGCCCTGAGCATGATCCGCCAGAATATTGAGTCGTTTAAAGACAACAACTAAAACTACATCACCGACACCCGCCGGCGCTTGACCGGGGTTTTGCCCCTGCCCGCTTTAATTGCCGCGCCCACCAATGCCCGGATTGATGAAGTCATGACCCGCGACGTGATTGCTGTGGATGTGATGAT
>JBFWRL010000143.1:0-14765 GCA_050248915.1 Candidatus Sericytochromatia bacterium | reverse complement strand
TTTAATCCACTCCAGCAACCACACTGTATATCAATTTCTCTCTGCACAATACTTTTCTCTGCGCTATATCTTCTTGTGCTTGCAAGGCAATCCCGAACAGCGGCTGGATTGCCTGGAAAAGAGTGCCGAACACTTTTTGGCGACAGGTCTGCCCTGTGAGCGGATTTTTGCGGAACCCCAGCTGTGGTTGGCTTATTTGCTCGCCATCTACCGCGAAGATGATCCACCGGCCAAAGCGGGTGCTTTTGTAAAGGTCAAAGAAATGGTATTGTCTTTAATAGACAAAACAAAATAGAGAAAGACGTTTTTCCACTGCACAAAAAAAGCCCTCAAATCTTGTTGGGGTTTGCTCTTTTGGCGCTTCTGGGGTTGTTTTTGGCAGGTCTGCTCGGCTACTTACAGTATCAAAGTTTACAAAAGACCCAACAAAGTTTGCGCCACAAATGGAAAACTTGGAAAGAACCCCAGCGCTTTCCCCTTTGGCCTGCGAACCAAAACGCCAAGCCCCAAAACGGCTTCGAAGCCTATTGGCAAATCATTGGCCGCCCCCGTGATTTGCCCGTATCCAAGTCCAAGCCCTATTTTGAAATTCCAACACAAGATGCCTTGCGCATTCAGGCGCTGTTTGATCCCCATTCAGGTCGGGTCTTGCCGGCACCGGAATTGATCGCCAAATATGGGCCCCTCCTCAACAAATGGGCCCAGATTCCCCCTTATGCCTGGATTGCTTATCCCGATCAATACAGCATCGATATGGCCATGCCCCATTTGCTGCTGGTCGAGCAATTGAGTCTCTTAAACAGCAGTCAAGCCGTCCAAAACTGTCAAAAGGGCACATGTCAGCCCAAGCAACTCTTCCAAAATTTGGCTCTGATCCGGGCCCAAGCCGCCCAAGGGCTCTTGATTCCCCTCATGAACAGCTACCGTTTGGAGCGCATGCTGTTCAGCGCTTGGGGACACGAATTGACCCCCTCGGCTCTCTCTGCTCAGGCCTGGCAGGATTGTTTAAACAACTTGTCGGATTTTTTACTCAATCCCCACCCCAGTTTTGCCCTCGTGCTGCAGAACCAAATGTATTTATCACAACTTCTGCTCTTTGAGCAATTGCCCGAAAACCTGGGGGAGATCAAGGTCGAAACGGGTGACGAAAAGGTTTGGGCAGAAAGCCTGCCCCAGCAACTCTACCAAACCCTGGCTCTCAGGCCCCAAATTCAACAATCGCTGGATCTGCTCGCCCCTCTGGAAGCCATCAGCTTGGCTTACCTCCAGGCACCGGTTCATTCACCTCTGGCTTTAGAAAAAGTGCAGACAGCGATGGCCTCCGCCCAGAGCCAAGATCTGCTCAAAAATGTCCTGCCACCCGTGGATTTTGCCCTGCTGCGCTTTCGCGAACAAGAGGCCTGGCGACGGGGCTTTTACCTGCATTTGGCCCTGCAGGCCTGGCATGCCCAACACGGACATTATCCGAGCAAATTAGAGGAGCTTTCGGCCCTCTTAAAAAAGCCCCTGCCTCAAGATCCCTTTACAGGCCAGAACTTCCGCTATTTGCCCAAAGGTCGGGGTTACTCACTCTACAGCTTGGGGCCCGACCAAAAGGACCAAGGCGGCGGCAGCAGCTATCACTGTTTTGCCAAAGAGCTGAAGTGTCAACACACCGAGGTGCGCTTTCATCCGCATTAATCGGCTTTCATCCGCACAGAGAGCGTCTGTGAGTATACTGTAGACAGAGCCTATTTACAGGATGGTTGCCATGTCTCAGTCTCAAACAACAGAAATTGCCCCTTATACCCCGACACACCCCATTCGCTTGGTCACAGCCGCTTCGCTCTTTGACGGCCATGACGCGGCGATCAATATCATGCGGCGGATTTTGCAAATGTCGGGCGCAGAAGTCATTCACCTGGGGCACAACCGCTCAGTGGCTGAGATTGTGGACTGTGCCATTCAAGAAGATGTCCAGGGCATTGCCATTACCTCTTACCAGGGTGGGCATCTGGAATACTTTAAATATATGTACGACTTGCTCCAGGAAAAAGGAGCCAGCCAGATCAAGATTTTTGGCGGCGGCGGCGGCACTATTTTGCCCAGTGAAATTGCCGAATTACACGCCTATGGCATCACCCGGATTTACTCTCCCGATGATGGCCGCGAACTCGGTCTGCAAGGCATGATCAACCATTTACTCGCCGCCTGCGACTTTCCCACCACGGATCTCAGCCTCAATGGCGAAATCAATGCGCTGGCAAAAAAATCCCCCCGCGCCGTGGGCCAGTTGATCTCCTGGGCCGAAAACCACCCCGACAGGGCCAGCGAACTGGAAGTCCAATTGCACCCCCAACTCAAGCAGAAAAAAACGCCCGTGATAGGCATGACCGGAACGGGTGGCGCAGGCAAATCCTCTTTGGTCGACGAACTCGTGCACCGCTTTTTAAGGGATTTTCCTGAGAAGACCTTGGCCATTGTCTCGGTGGATCCCACCCGGCGCAAAAGCGGGGGGGCTTTGCTCGGCGACCGTATCCGCATGAACAGCATCCACAATCCCCGCGTGTATATGCGCTCCCTGGCCACACGGCAATCCAATTTGGCCCTGAGCAAACATGTACATGATGCGCTGCAAATTTGCAAAGCTGCGGGTTATGATCTGATCATTTTAGAGTCGTCTGGGATTGGTCAATCTGATACCGAAATTGTGGAACACAGTGATCTCAGCCTTTATGTCATGACGTCAGAATACGGAGCTGCCTCGCAACTCGAAAAAATCGACATGATTGACTTCGCTGATCTGATTGCGATTAATAAATTCGACAAAAGCGGCTCCCTTGATGCCCTGCGCGATGTGCGCAAGCAATACCGGCGCAACCGCAATCTGTTTAACTTGGGCGATCAGGAATTGCCTGTGGTGGGCACCATGGCCTCTCAGTTTAACGATCCCGGTGTAAATCTGCTCTACAAACGCCTGATGGATTTGCTCAATACCAAAATGGAGGGCGGATTTGTTTCAGAACTCCCATTGCTGGTGGCCGAGACCGAGAAAGTCTACGTGATCCCCCCTGAGCGCACGCGCTATTTGGCTGAAATTGCCGATGAACACGCGCGCTACAAGCGCCAAGTCAGCGATCAGAGCAGCTTGGCGCGGCAGCTGTGGCAAATGCAAGGCACCCTTGCTCAGCTGTCAGCAGAATCAGCAGAGCTGAAAGCCGAACTGGAAAAGCTCTACGCCCAGAAAGAGCGTCAACTCACAGCAGAGTCGCGGGCCCTGCTTGAGTCCTGGCCAGAGATCGTCAAAACATATACCGCCGACGAATTGGTGTATCAGGTCCGCCAGCGCGAAATTCGCCAACCGCTCTACCGCACATCGCTCTCCCACAGCAAGGTGCCGCGTGTGGCCCTGCCCAAATACCAGGACTGGGGCGATCTGCTCACTTGGCGCATGAATGAAAACCTGCCTGGGGAATTTCCCTATACAGCAGGGGTTTTTCCACTCAAACGCGAAGGCGAAGACCCGACCCGCATGTTTGCTGGCGAAGGTGGCCCCGAGCGCACAAACAGGCGCTTTCACTATGTCTCACTCGGCCTGCCCGCCAAACGCCTGTCGACGGCCTTTGATTCGGTTACACTTTATGGCGAAGACCCCGACCACCGCCCGGATATTTACGGCAAGGTCGGCAATTCAGGTGTGAGTATTGCCACCCTCGATGATGCCAAAAAGCTCTATTCGGGCTTTGATCTCTGCCACCCCAATACCTCGGTCTCAATGACCATCAACGGCCCAGCCCCCATGATCCTGGCCTTTTATATGAACGCCGCCACCGATCAGCTCTGTGAGAAATACATCCGCGAAAACGGCCTGGAGCAAGAAGTCGAAGCCAAAATTGAAGCCATTTACCAGGCCAAGGGCCTGCCCCGCCCGCAGTACCAGGGGTCATTGCCCCAGGGAAATGAAGGCCTGGGCCTGATGCTGCTGGGGGTGACCGGTGATCAGGTTCTGCCAGCAGAGGTCTACCAAGAACTGCGCGCCAAGGCCCAGAGCAGTGTGCGCGGCACCGTGCAGGCAGATATTCTCAAAGAAGATCAGGCCCAAAATACCTGCATTTTTTCGACCGAATTTGCCCTGCGTATGATGGGGGATATTCAGCAATATTTTAGCGATCACAAGGTCAAGAATTTTTATTCGGTCTCGATTTCGGGTTATCACATTGCCGAAGCCGGGGCCAACCCCATTTCACAATTGGCCTTTACCCTTTCCAATGGCTTCACCTTTGTCGAGTATTACCTCTCACGGGGCATGAAAATCGATGAATTTGCCCCCAATCTCTCGTTTTTCTTCTCCAATGGCGTGGACCCCGAATATGCAGTGATTGGCCGCGTGGCCCGGCGGATCTGGGCCAAAGCGATCAAACACAAATACGGGGGCAATGAACGCAGCCAAAAACTCAAATACCATATTCAGACCTCGGGCCGCTCGCTGCACGCCCAGGAGATCGCCTTTAACGATATCCGCACAACACTGCAGGCCCTCTACGCAATTTACGACAATTGCAACAGCCTGCACACCAACGCCTACGACGAGGCGATCACCACCCCGACCGAAGAATCGGTGCGCCGCGCCATGGCGATCCAGCTGATTATCAACCACGAGTTGGGATTGGCCAAAAACGAAAACCCCCTGCAAGGCGCGTTTATTATCGAAGAATTGACGGATCTGGTTGAAGAGGCTGTGATGGCTGAGTTTCGCAGCTTGTCCGAGCGCGGGGGTGTTTTGGGCGCGATGGAGCGCCAATACCAGCGCTTTAAAATTCAGGAAGAATCGCTCTATTACGAGCACCAAAAGCTCAGCGGCGAATTGCCCCTGATCGGCGTGAACACCTTCTTGGGCAGCGATGGCTCACCCACGTTGCTCCCCAATGAGGTCATTCGCGCCACGCCCGAAGAAAAAGAATATGCAATTGAATCGCTCAAAGCCTTTCAGACCCGCAATGCCGATGTGGCCCCCGCAGCCCTGCAAGAGCTACAGCGGGTGGCCGTGAACAATGGCAATCTGTTTGAAGCCCTGATGGAATGCGCCAAGGTCTGCTCACTTGGACAGATGTCAGGCGCGCTCTACGCCGTGGGTGGGCAGTACCGGCGGAATATGTAGGCTTGAATTAACCGCAAAAATCTTTGCGCCAATCCCGGCCCGAATCCGGTTTGCGTGCAGGCTCAGGTGGCCGGGCAGAGAGAGCTTCATCGGTCAGGGTATACATTTGTTTTAACATGGCCTGATCTTCAGGCGAGGTGTTGGGCTCAGCCATGCGCGTTTGAATCACGGTTTTGATTTCTTCCAAACCTTCGCGCCCAAAGTACTTGAGTGAGGAGGCAAAATTGTCCAGCCGCGAATCACCCCCCAGTGAAAAACCAACGCGGGGTTTTAAAGCCGTTTCTACGGCATGTTCTGGGTTGGCATAAAACGAGACAGTCGACAAAGCGCTGCTGGCATCCAGGGGTTTCAGCTTCAACCGATCATTGACAGCGCCCGGCTCTTTGGGGGCAATTGGCACCAATTTACAGCCCGACTCCTGGGACGGTGTTGTTGTACTTACACTGATGCGGGAAACAACAGAATTGTTAACGGAGTTGGGATTGGAAATTTGCACTTGGAAACACCTCTTTAAAGCAGGATTCGTTTCATACTTATACCAACCCAGCTGCAAAATATTTTGTAAATACCTTTAATTTTAAACGAAATATAATCCCTGCCCGTTAAAGTGGGCAAGAGATTAATCATTCCTTAATCAAGCTGCGGGATTTAGCTCAAGGGCTCCGAAAGGCTCTGCAAGCGCTGCAAAAGCTGTGTTGCGGAACGGTGCTCCGGCTCCAAAACCAAACACCGCTGCAAAGCCTCTGCTGCCTCTGTTTCTGCCGCCTGGGCCAGATAAGACAGGGCCAAACTGTAATAGACCGAGGCATATTCTCCCTGCTGCTGCAGCGATCTTTGGAAAGCGGCAATGGCCTCTGCGGCTCGGCTCTGAAAAAAGGCAATTTGACCACGTTGGTAGTCAAAGTCAAATTGGCCATAGAGATCGACACAGGGCTGGGCCAGGATTTCTTCGGCCAATTGAAAGGCCCCCAAGCGAATCAGACACGATGCCAGTTCATGTAAAATACGGGGTTCTCCGGGCCGGTAGCGCAGGGCCTTTTGGTAAAAACCGACAGCCATCTGATCGTCTTCTTGGGTTTGGTAGTCTTGAGCAGCGCGCACAAGGCGTGCGGCATCGAGATTGGCATTGTTTTCAACAAAATGGGTCTGAAAGGCTGTCTGCCAGGCATAGGCATCTTCGGCAAAAGCAGGTTGCCAAGCCGCCACCAGGGTTTGTAAGGGATCAAAGGGATAAGGGGTATGGGCTGTTTTCCAGCCCTGAAAACAGAGCCAATCGGAGAGCAAATCCAAATGCAGGGGATAAGCCCAGGTATTGCCGTGAAAAGACGGCTCAGCCAAATCCGCAGGCAAAACCCCGCTGGAGACATAATAACCTTTGTCTGAAAGCAAGAGCAGCGCACCGGGATCCAGCCAATCTTGCAGCAGAAAAAGCCGCTCCCAGAGACCGTCTGTCCAAGGAAAAGTCTGTTCGTTGAGGTCTTCACCCGCGATTTGAAGCAGCGCTTGATCCCTTTCAGACCAGCGCTCGGGTGCCAAGCTTTCATAAAAGACACTTTCTTCGATTTGAGACAAGAGCTCAAAGGGCAGGGCCTCGGCCCAAACCAGGGCCTCTTGCTTTTCTGTGGGGGCCAACCCACAGAGAGACAGAAACTGGGCTCGGGCGCCATCGGACAGGGGCTGAGAGACCAGCAAGGACAAAATCCAGTCCCGCAGAGCGTTTTTTTGGTCAGAGTTTAAAACGGACAAAACCGCAGGCAATTCCAGCCAGGTTTTGACCCATTTTTCGTGCAAAAGGCCTTTTTCCATGCGCAAGAGGGTGGTGGGCAAGGTGCAGGCATAATAATTGCCAATCACGGCCTGGAGTTTTTGGGGGGTGGCAAAGCGAATATTTGAGATCGGTTCCAAATAAGCTGCAGCCGGTTGATCCAGCCAGAACACCCCCAGATGGCCAGCTTCGATCAGGGGCGCAAACCAGGGATTGTCGACGACGGCAGCCAACGTACTGCGGGAAAAGTCCGTGAGCAAATAATGCAGCGGGCGCACCCCCTCTAAAGCATCGAACTCCTGCCAAGCCTGAATAAAATGCCAAGCAAAAAAACCCAGACCCGCCCCCAATTCCAGCACATACACAGGCTGATCGCTCACGGGCAGAGAGCCGCGAATAACCTGGGCCTTTTGCCGGGCCAAAGCAATATTGCCCGTCACGCTATAGGGAATGCGAAAATCCAACCAGGCCTGGGCCCCCTCTTGGGCAAACGCTGCCTGATGAATGCGCCAGCCCAAAGACTGCGAAGCTGGGCAGGCTTCTTCCAGAATTAAACGCTGTTCGGGCATCAGCGTCGGGCAGAAGGCGCTTCGAGCACAGCCCGGGCGATATCCACCCGGCCCCAACCGGCATATTTGTCTTTGCCGGTCATGATCACGTCTTTGGCGGTGCGCTCCAATTGGCTGCGCACCTGGGCCTGGGTTAGATTGGGATATTGGCTGCGCACCAGGGCGGCTGCGGCTGAGACAAAAGGCGCAGCCATCGACGTGCCGTCCATAATTTTATAACCATTGCCCAATTTCAGCGGGTAGGTCGAAAGCACATTGGCACCGGGGGCAGCCAGATCCACCCACTCGCCAAAGGTCGAAAAAGAGGCCCAGCGATCATCGGAGTTGACCGCAGAAACGCCAATCGCCTCGGGGCTGGCACCAGGGTAATATTCGGTGTCTTCTTTGCCTGAATTGCCCACAGCGGCCACAAAAACCACATCTTTGGCAATTGCGTATTCGTAAGCAGCTTTGGCAGCTTCGCCCAACATTGGGCTGCCCCAGCTGGCATTGATCACTTTGGCCCCGTGGTCGACCGCCCAAATCACAGCAGCAGTAGACAGGCCGCCCTCGGAATGGCCCCAATTATTAAAAATCCGCACAGGCATCAGCTTGCAGCCAGGAGCAATCCCAGCAATGCCAATGCCATTATTGGCACGGGCCCCGATCACCCCAGCCACGTGGGTGCCATGGCCATAGCCATCTTCTGCGCCACCGGGAGCAGGCACTTTTTGTGTGAAGTCGAAGCCCTCCACGAGTTGGCCCTGAAATTCGGGATGGCTGGCATCAATGCCCGAATCGACCACAGCCACAATCACCTCAGGGCGACCCGGCTGGCTTTGCCAGATTTTGTCGGTGCCGGTCAGGGCAAAACCGTATTCAGCAGGCAAAAGTGGATCGTTGGGCAAAGCGGGGTTGTCCTGGCGGGGCAGAGGGGTGCTCAAATTGCGGGCCTGCAACGATGGGAGTTGAATGGCGTAATCGGGCTCGGCCCAGAGAGCAGAGGGGTCGGCTTTTAAGCTGGCCAGAGGGGGACTGCCTGCAAAGACGTACATCCCCAAGCCAATACTGCGTTTAAGGGTCAGCCCATGGCGGCGCGCAAAAACATCGGGGCTGCTGCCAGCGCTCAAGCGCACAATACATTGGCCGCTCAAGGTTTGAATCTGTGGCTGGGAGTTGGCCTGAAGTGCCGCAGGATTTCTGAGGCCAGAAACAGGCATTTGACAGGCGACGAGAGCCAAACTGCAGAGCAGGGGCAGCAATTTAAACATGAAAAACTCCTGGGTTGAAGCGCTGGAAGTAATTAATTTTAACATAACAAGCAGGAAGAAGGGCCCCAAGACTCAAGTCCCGAGCAGTGGCCCCAAAAGCAAATTTAAAACGGCTTTAGAACCAGCTTCTGGCCCAATTATAGGCGCGGGCAGCCTGCCGACCCGCAGAACTTTGGGCCACCGCAGCCACGGCCCGCGAAGCCTGATTACTGACATAGGTGCGCGTGGCCGCGACGGCCTGAGCAGCTTGCCTGACAGGCCGGCTCTGGGCCACAGCTGTCACGGCCCGTGAAGCCTGAGTTCTAACATAGGTGCGTGTCGCCGTCACAGCCCGCCCTGCTTCGCGGGCAATCGCCCCACGGTTGTTATAGACCAATCTGGCGGCATCAGAGGCCATGGATACCCCTGCCCCGACCTGAGAAACCACAGGAATATTACTGGCCGCTGCGATAGAGCCCAGCGCTGTCACACTGCCCAGAGCGGCATTGACCACGTTGTCTCGGGTGGGATTGTTAAACGCCCGGTTGATATCATTGGCGGCCATCGCTGTATCCAAAGCAGCCACGGCAATATTCACCCCTGGCGTAAAACGCCCAGCCATGCGACCGGCGGTTGCAGCTGCCCGCATACCAGGGCCGACGGCCCGTTCAGCAATCCGACCCGCGGTGGTGGTGGCGGTACCCAAAGTGCCGCTGGCCGCATCGAGGGTGGGAACTGCCGCCCGAGAGGCCGTGACCAAATCCTGAACCCCCATGGCCAGCCCGCGACTATCTGCAAGCGCTTGGGATCGCAATTCTTCATTGCCAGGGTCAGCGAGCACGGCCTGAACATTCTGACCGACTTGGCTGTAGTCTTGATTGGCCAAGTTGAAGGCAAAACCCGCCATGCCAGCCCCCGCAGCCAGACCTCCGGCACGCGTAGCGAGGCGAGCTGTCGCTTCTGAACTGCCCCGATTGTGAACAACACCGGCAGCGGTATTGGCAAGTTCACCCACTGCCACCACATCTCCGCCCGTTAAATTGCCATCGAGCAGATTGGTGGTATGGCGAACGGTGCCTGCAATGGTGGCTGTATTGGCTTTGGCGCCATTGACGGGTGTGGGGCCCGTATCCGCCGTTGCTGCAGGGGGCATTGGAGCCACAATACCGGTCTCTGAGCCAGTGGCAATGGCATTATAAGCAGTGGCCGTGCGGGAGGCTGTCAAACCCAGTTTGCCCACCAAGGCGGCACCTGGCAAAGCCGCTTCATCGACCGGATTGGCACCTTCATCCTCACCTGTGGCGGATTCGGCCGCTGGTCGTTCAAAATTGGTCAAACCAGAAAGGGGATCCATGGATGCCGAAGTCAAGCTGGCAAAGGGAATGGCCACCCGTGAGGTCTCTGGAAGTGCTTCAGTCGCTGGCAATGGGGAGGTTTCTGGCGTGGGTTGAGGTGGAGGCAAGGTTCGGCCAGCCAAAGCCAAAGGCCCTGTACCAATGGGGTTGGGTTGAGAAGGAACACTTAAACTCATTGACATTGACCCACTTTAGGTATGAGATGACCCGATCAGGGAGAGGAAAAGACGTCGGGCGCAGGTTGATCGGGAGAAAGCAAAATCTCACCTTCACAGATCAGTGTCAGGCGACCCATCAGAAAATCGATGGCCTTTTCAGACTCCATCTGCGCAACAATTGAATCGAGCTGTTTGCTGCGCCGCATCTCAAAGAACAGGTCTTCGGGACTCGGCCCCCCAAAGGTGTCTGAAATGGCCATCATGACAGCCATGGTCTCCTCGTCTTCCACCACAAGCTGCTCTTTGAGAGCAATTTGGCGCAAGACCAAAGCGTCTTTGAGTCGGTAGCCCATCTGTGTGAAGAGCTCTTCGTGCGCTTGCCAAGCCTGCCAAGAAGCGGCAAGGACATCGTCGCCATAACCCAAGCGCTGAAGCACCTGTGCTTCCAAACGCTCCCATTCTGAACGCAATTCTGCTTCAATCATTTCGTTGGTCAACGCCACTTCAGCTTGATCGCTGACCCACTGAACCACCGTTTTACGCAGGGCTTTATTCCAGTCCTTTTGATTCTGCAGCAAGACATCTTCTGCAATTTGGCGATAGAGGGTCTCCATATCTGGGCATTCATCCAAACGCTTGAGCAATTCAGCGTCGGTCAGGGCATGTTCGGGCTCAAAAACCGTTAAGACCTGCCCCCGATAGCTGATTGTCTGGTTGCGCACGGGAGGATGAAAATAATCTTCGGGGGCTTGGAGCTGCACTTCAAAAGGTTCACCCGCAGCTTTTCCAATCAGGGCTTGCATAAAACCCGGATAAAACAACGCCCCATTGACAATCATGCTCTGAGACTCACGTGCACTGAGGGGAATCGGCTGCTGTTTGGCATCAAAGCCCACAAAAGACAGATCGACAATGTCCCCCCACTTGATCGGCCGAGACACCTCATGGGGATTCGACAATTGGTAACGCAGCCGATACATTTCGAGTTGGGCGGCTTCTTCGGTGGGCATGGCAACCGGCGGAACTTCCAATTTTATTTGGCTATAATCGGGCAAAACAACTTCAGGCAAGAGCGCCAAGCGAGAGATAAAGTTCAAGCCAGGGGGATCACCGGGCTTGGGTTGAACAATACTAAAACGGGGATTGCCCCATGTTGTGACATTCTCTTTTTTGAGAAAGGCCTGAACCGCTTCTTTCATGCTGGTCTGACGAACAATTTTTTTCAGTTCTTCAGCTTCGGGCTTGGGTTTAATGCGGGTTTCAAGCTGCCTTTGTTTGATCATCAATTCGGCGCTGGAAAGTTGAAAAGAGACATCTAACCAAGTATTGCTGCGCTCTTTAACGGCATATTTCATGTTTCAAACTCCCACTTAGAACCAGCTCTTGGCCCAAGAATAAGCTTGACTGGCCCTATTGCTCACAGCAGCTGTAGCCGCACTGGCGGCATTACTCGCGGCATTGCGAACGCTTGAAGCGGCGTTACTGGCTGCGTTGCTGACAGCTGAAGCTGCACTGCTGGCTGCACGGGTCACCGTTGTAGCTGCGCTGCTGGCAGCACGGCCAATGGCGGCGCGGTTATTGTAGACCAATTTAGCGGCATCCCCGGCCATTGAGACCGCTGCGCCAACTTGAGAGACCACAGGCACATTGGAAGCTGCGGCAATCGAACCCGCCGCAACAATGCTACTCAAACCCGCATTGACCACATTATCGCGGGTGGGGTTTTTCATGGCTTTGTTAATATCTGCGGCTGCGGCTGCAGTATCAACCGCAGCAATAACCACATTGACACCCGGAGCCAGGCGGCCCACGGCACGACTGGCAGAAGCAGCGGCATGGGCAGCGGGACCGGCTGCCCGTTCAGCAATGCGACCCGCAGTGGTGGTGGCTGAACCCAAGGTTCCGCGAGCAGCTTCGAGAGTGGGAGCCGCTGAGCGGGCAGCATTGACCACGTCTTGTACGCCATTTGTCACGCCGCGAACATCAGCAGCCACTTGAGACTGCAACTCGGCGTTGCCTGGATCATTTGCCAATGCGGCCATATTTTGGCCTGTGGCTGAAAAATCACGGGTGGCCAAATTAACCGCAAAACCAGCGACACCCGCACCAGCAGCCATGCCTCCTGCCCGTTGCAGAAGAACGGCTGTGGCCTGAGAGCCCTGTTTGGTATGCAGCGCACCCGCAGCGGTATTCGCCAGTTCACCGGCGGCCACCACATCAGAACCTGTAAAATTGCCATCGGCCAGATTGGTCAGGTGACGGGCCGTGCCAACCGCGGTGGCGGTATTCAATTTTGCACCTGTAACATTGCCTGAAGCAGGTGCCGTGCCTTGAGGAGCGGGCATGGGTTTGACCAAACCCTGACGGGCATCGGGCGCTTTGTTGAATTCTCCCACGGCATTCATGGTCCGGCTCACGGTCAGGGCCGTTTTGCTGACCAACCCACTCACAGGAACAGGTTTGTCTCCCCCTGCTTCGCCGCCTTCACCGCCTGCACCCCCCTGAGCAGCAGGTTGCGGCGCGGTACTGGCAGCACCAGAAGCACCGGCCTGGGCCTCAGCCCCAGGTGAGGCTTCAGCGCCGTCAGACTCACTGCCTTCAGAAACTTCACCGCCGCCCTCGGACTCGGAGACCTCACCGCCACCTTCGGACTCGGAGACCTCACCGCCACCTTCGGACTCGGAGACCTCGCCACCACCTTCGGATTCGGAGACCTCGCCACCGCCCTCGGATTCACTGGATTCTTCGGGAGCATCAGCTTCGCTGGTTTCTTCGGCGCCTTCAGCTTCACCCGATTCGCCTCCTTCAGAGACTTCTTGGGTGCCTTCAGAACCCCCTTCAGCACTTTCTACTTCAGGCATTTCACCCGTGGCATCGGCGAAATCGCCGTCCAGTTCTTGGCCTTCCATGCCTGTGCTTTCAGCATCGAGTTCGGGAACAGAGCCATCGGGGCTATCACAATTATCAACCGCTTTACAGACCTCATCTTTGGCTGTTGTCGCACCCAAAGTGGAGTTGCCAACAGCTTGGCTGCTCTGAAAGGCAGAGGGATTGGAAGTGGCTTGAGGCGCTTCGGTTGGCGTCGGCGCAGTCGGACGGGGCCCAGTAATTGTGGGGGTAGAAGCCATAAACAGAGGACCCGTTGAATTGATACCACCTACTGACATACGCTCTCTTACTCCTTTTTCATTCCCTCAAATGCATTAACGACAATTTTGTTTTAAATATACCCAAGTCGGCAAAGTTTTAAACGAAGCTGAATAAAACTTATTCAATTTTCAATAATTTGCCGAGACGGTCAAATGAGGCTGTGAGCTGATTATAATATTTCATTAGGGCCTGGATATCAAAACCAGAGCCCTCTAAAGTATCCAATTCATCGGCCAGTTCATCACAGCGGTCGACCAGTTGATCGTAAAGCGACTCATATTCAACCAATTTTTCAGGGCTGGCCCCCCGTTCGATTGCAGCATTCATATCCTGAATCTTGGAAGTCTCTTCCTGCAGCGCTTTTTTGAGTTCTATCATCTCACGCGACAATTTGCAGGTGTCTTCCATCAGATTGAGATTGACCTCTAATTTTTGCAGTTCACGCTCCAGCGGGGCCAGATCAAAGCCCTCTTGTTCCAGCAAATCCAATTGCCGATTGATCAGCTCATAATTGCTTTCCAATTGCTGATGAATTTCTTCAAATTTACTGAGATTGATCGGCACCAGGGTGGGTTTGATGCCCTGCATGCGCTCAAAGGACTCTTTGATCTGGTTGTGAATCAGGGTTTGAGTTTCGGCATAGAGCGCCTTGCCTTTGGACTGAGAGGGCTGGGCCAAGCGCTTGACCTGCTGCAGCGAGAGGCCTTTGTCTTTGTTGCTATTGCGAATGGCCTGGGTCGACTGTTTTTCGAGATGGGCCAGCAATTTTTTGGCCTGTTTATGATCGGGCTCCAGCCGCAAAGCTTCTTGTAAATGCCGGGCCGCCATTTTGTACTCGCGAAAAATCAGAGAGATATAACCCAATTTGAGGTGGGGACGGGGGTCGCGACGATTGCTTTCAATGGCATGGCCGAAACAGATCGCCGCTTTTTTGACCTGTTCGCGATCTTGAAACTGGGTCGCTTTGCTGCGGTTGAGGTACTCAGTGCCCATGCGATAGAGCTTGTCAAAACGGCGTTGGCGCTCATCATGAATGGGCTGAGCCCCTTTTTTAGACAGCTTTGAAAGCGCAGAGAAATCCATAAACTTTAAGTTCCCCCGTGATAATTGAGCCTGCAACTTAACCCAAGGTTAAATTTAATTTTGATTTTTTTTGTTCAAGACCAGATGTATTCAGCATTTCAGGCTCTTTTTATAGTAACATAATCTCTGCTTTTTCCTGTCGGAATAATTTTGCAGTTTTTTTTAACCTGGGCTTGACCTGTCTCTGGCAATCGATTTCAATCAGGGTTAATCTCATTTAGACCGGCTGTGGGACTGGCCCGTTGACGCCGGGGCAACCTTTAGAGTTAACCCCTCTGTAAAGGTGCCAACGCGTGCAGTTACGTCAGCCGTATCTGAA
>JBFWRL010000142.1:0-15068 GCA_050248915.1 Candidatus Sericytochromatia bacterium | reverse complement strand
GCTCCCAGGCACTTCGATCAGGGTCGCAATTTCACCGGGACTGACCTCACAGGGACAGGGGTAGGGAATTAGACCGACAAAGGGATGCACCCAAAAGCGGGTGAGCGTGGGCATGGGCTGCATTTGGCCGATCAAACGCACATCTTCGCGGCGCAGACCCACTTCTTCGTAGCTTTCACGCAGGGCGGTCTCCGCCAAACTCTGATCACCGGGCTCGGATTTGCCGCCGGGAAACGAGATCTGCCCCTTGTGGTGGCTGACCTGATCGGTGCGCATGGTGAGCAAGATATGCGCCTCTCCCGCTTTGTAAAAAAGCGGCAAAAGCACAGCTGCGGGCGTCATCGGGCCAGCCTCGGGCAAATAACTGGCCCAACTTGGGGCATGGCGTTCGAGCCGCTGGGCCAATTCATCTTCAGGCAACATCGTGTGGCCCCACTGCTTTCAACCATTCAACCCAAGTCTGCCTCAACAAAGCGGCTTGTTTGGCTTCTGCCGATACCAGCAAGGCCCGCAGATCGGCGGGTTGGGGGCGTTGTGTCAGCAGGTCTTGGGCTTTTTGCAGCCATGTTTGCGGGTTTTCAGCCAACCCTGGCTCCCAACCCACGCTGGAAAGGACGCGGGCCACCCCATTGCGCCTCTGCCAGCGGGGATCGGCCAGACTCAAAACCGGGCGGCCATGCCAGAGCGCTTGGCAGGCCTCAAACCAAGAGCTGCGCGGATGAGGGGCCAAAACCAAATGGACCTGCCCAAAGAAAAAAGGCAACGCTGCTTGTGAGGCGCAATTGCCCAGAAGCCGCAGGCGATAGGCTGAAATGCCCCGGCTTTGAAAAATTTGTTCGAGGTATTGTTTGAGCAGGGGGTCGTCGATCTCCGCAGAAAAGAGACAGAGCCGCAATTGGGCATTGGCCAAGAGTAAATCGCCCCATAGCTGTAAGGTCTCCGGGGAGAGAGCCCTGACAGGCCCCATATACCCAACCACAGGGGCTCCTTCGGGATAAGCCAAGGGTTCTGCTGTGTTCTCAACAGAAAAAAACCAGGGCCATTCGCCGCTTTCGACCCCACTCAAACTGGGACTGGGGAAATCGGGATCGGTGCCAGAAAGCCAGAGGCTCTGGGGCAGTTGACGCGGCAGCATCAGCACCTCAGGACGAGAAAAACCGACCTGATCCACAATCAGATCGGGCTGCCAGGCTTGCAGCGCGGGCAAAAGGGCTTGGGGAGAGGGCGACAGAGCGCTTTGCCAGAGGGCGTTGTCGGCGACAGATACAGGAGTAAAAAACTGGATCTCAGTGCTCTGAAAAGGGGATTCGGGTTCGGCATTGGCAGCAACCAAGCTGTCGAGCAGGGAAGAACTGCGTGAGGCAGAATCGCAGAGACAGGCCACCCGCAAAACGCTTGAAGCAGAAGTCAAACGTTGCTTTTGCACGGGCAAAACACTCAGGCGCGACGGCAGTTGTCTTTCCCACTGAGACAGAAGTGTTTCCCAATCGGCATCGCTACACTGGCCCTGATAACCGAACAGATCCAGCCAGCGGCTATAGACCCAAAGTCGTATGGCCAGATCGGGAATCTGGAGATAAAACGACTCGGTCCAGCGCTGAAAAGGCCCCCACAAACCCGCTCGCCAAGCAGCCTGGCTCAGACAGAGGGGATCCACCCCCTGCTCGGTCCAGATCTGCTGGGCCCGTTCCAAACAGGAGAAGCCATAAAAAGGCAGGCCGTGGCGGGTATAAATTTGCCCAAGCCGCACCCAGGCCAAGGCGTTGTCTGGATCCAGGGCTGTGGCTTGGCGCAAATGGGTCAAAGCCGCTTCGGGCCGATGGGCACTGTAACAGGCCAGCCCCAGAGCATAATGGGCCGATGCCGATTCAGGAAAAGCGGCCACGGCTTGCTGGGCAAAGGCCACGGCCCTGTCAAAATCTTGCACGGCCAAAGCGACGGTGGCCAAGCCAGTCAGGGCTTCCAAATGGCGGGGCTCAAGCGCTAAAACTGCTGTAAACGCCACATCGGCGGCCTGCCAGTCCTGGCTTTGCAGCGCCTGCCGGGCCTGGATGAGTGAAAACTCAGTCGGAGACACCTGTGGCCCCTTGTTGAGTGGCTGTCACGCTTCCAGCCACTGGCTTTGGGTGGTGTAAATAAAACAAAACACCTCCGGCTGCGGCACCGGGCAGAATTAGCAATTGCAAGAGTGGGATCCAAGCCATACCCACCACCGGCAGCGAAAAAAGCGCAAAAGGCAGAAAATAATCTTTAAGATAACTGAGTTTTTCGGTAAAACTGAAACCTTTACGCGAGAGCAGCAAATCCAAAAAATCCACAGCAGTCAGCAGCCCCATTAAAAAGAGAAAGAGCGGAAAACCGAGCACGGGAATGAGCAAAAGCGGCACTCCCAGTACCAGCACCACCAGTTTAAAACCCAGCAATAAGAACATCTCTTTGAGGATAAAACCCAAAGCCAGTGAAGCCGGGGGCTGCTGAGATTTGCCCAGAATCAGGGCCTCGACCTTTTGCGAAATTTGATCGAGAAAAGGCAAACAGACCAAACTTGAGACCGGCAGGAATAAAAACAAAAAGAGCACTGCCAGGGCAAAGCTGGCAAAGGCCAACGAAACCCCTTGTAGGGCCATTAAGATTCCGCCACCACGCATTGACTGGGCCAGCCAGGCATTGAGGCCCGCAAAGACCGAACTCAGGCCCCAAATTAAAACGGCCCCCAGAATCAGACCTGTCAATAAAATCGGCAAAAGGGCCAGACGCAGCAGTTCGGCATTGGCCACCACCCGCATCAGACCTTCGAGGGCATAAAAGGGCGAGCGCCAAAGCGCAGAAGCGGGTTTAAAATCGCTGTTCTGGCAGCGCTCACAGCGCAGCGTTTCAGTGCTTTGATTCAGTTCTCCGCAGAGTTCACAGCGCAGCGACAAGGGCTAAACCCGTTTGCGGCTGGAATGGGATTTCTTTTCGGGGGCTGGCAAAAGAGCCTGCGCCAAAACCTGGGCCATTTCTTTGACCGGCACAAACTGGATCTGGCTGCGAATTTCAGCGGGAATCTCTTCCAGATCGGAGAGATTGTCAAAGGGGATTAAAATCAGGGTAATGCCTTCGCGGAAAGCGGCCAAAGACTTCTCTTTGAGCCCCCCAATCGGCAGGGCTTTGCCACGCAGGGTGACCTCGCCGGTCATGGCCAGATTGGCTTTGATTGGGCGCAACGTCAGGGCTGAGACCAAGGCGGTACAGATCGCCAGACCTGCAGAGGGGCCATCTTTGGGAATGGCCCCTTCGGGCACATGCACATGAATATCCTGGTTTTGCAGCGAGCGCGCAGAAACACCGAGGGCCTCTGACTGCTGCCGGACAAACCCCAAGGCGATCTGCACGGATTCTTTCATCACATCCCCCAGGTTGCCAGTCATGACCAATTTGCCTTTGCCTGGACTCAGAGCCACTTCAACCGGCAGCACCGAGCCGCCCATTTCGGTCCAGGCCAAGCCGCGTACCAGACCCACTTCGCTGTTTTTATCGGGTTCGGGCTCAGAAAATTTGGGGGCCCCAAGCAAATCGCTGAGAGCCGCGAGGCTGTGAATCCGGCGCGGGAAGGTCTCTTCTTGCACCACTTTACGCGCCAATTTGCGGTAGAGTGAGCCAATTTTACGTTCAAGTTCGCGCACACCCGCTTCGCGGGTATAGCGGCGAATCAGGGTGCGCAGGGCGGTTTGATTGATCTGCACACCTTTGCCCCGCATGCCACTCTCTTCACTCTGGCGCGGAATCAGGTAGTCTTTGGCAATGGCCAGTTTTTCCTCTTCGGTATAACCGCTGAGAGAGACGACCTGCATGCGATCGAGCAGGGGCTTGGGAATGGTATGGCTAACATTGCCCGCACAGAGAAAGAGAATCGACGAGAGATCAAAGGGCAGGTCAAGGTAATGATCGCGATAGGCCTTGTTTTGTTCAGGATCCAGCACTTCGAGCAGTGCCGAAGCGGGATCGCCGCTGTAGTGGCGGGTGAGTTTATCAACTTCGTCAAGCAAAATCACGAGATGGGTGGTGCCTGCACGTTTGACCGCTTCAATTAAGCGGCCCGGCAGTGCGCCCACATAGGTCCGGCGGTGGCCGCGAATCTCCGCGTCATCACCGACGCCGCCCAGGGCAATGCGCTCAAATTTGCGCCCGGTGGCATGGGCAATCGAGCGGCAGAGCGAGGTTTTGCCCACACCCGGCGGCCCAATCAGGCAAAGCAGGGTATGTGGGGGTTTGCCTGCCAATTTGCGCACAGCCAGGTATTCAATAATCCGGTCTTTGACTTTGGTCAGGCCAAAATGCTCACGGTCGAGCACCTTGATGGCCTGTTTGAGTTCGACATCGGGCGCAGGTTCAGGCTGCCAGGGCAGAGCCAGCAGGGTGTCGAGCCAGGTGCGAATGACGCCACTTTCAGCGGAGGAGGCGTGCATTTTTTCGAGACGGGCCAGTTCTTTCTGGCCTTTTTCTTGCACTTCACCGGCAGGCAGCAGGGCAATTTTTTCTTTGTAGGCCTTGATCTCAGGATCGCTCTCTTCACCGAGTTCTTCGCGGATGGCCGTCATTTTTTCGCGCAAGAAAAACTCTTTTTGGTGTTTGTCGATCGACTCCCGCACCCGGCCGTGGATCTGGTTTTCGAGGCTGGCCAATTCCAAAGCCTTGCTCAACAGGCGGCCCGAGGCCTCCAGCCGCAGTATCGGATCGGCAATTTCGAGAATGGCCTGTTTGTCGGGAATCGGGCTGTTGACATAAGCGGCAATCACATCGGCCAGGGCACCGGGATCTTCGATCACGGGCACCTGTTCCATGGCCTCGGGGAACATCTGGTGTGAGAGCTGCATATAACTCTCGAATTGTTTCATCATCAGGCGGGTCAAAACTTCTTGATCGGCCGTTAATTTGAGTTCAGGTTCTTCCAAGAGTTCAAAACGCCCCACCAAATAAGGGCTTTTGCGCTGATACCGCAGCAGGCGAAGGCGCGAGCGGCACTCAACCATGATCCGCGTGCTGCCATCGGGCAGGCGCAGGGTTTGCAAAATTTGGGCCAAAATGCCAATTTCAGGCAGATCAGCTGGCCCCGGATAGGCGTGTTTTTCGCGTTTTTGCGCCAAGAGGGCAATTTGGCTGTTTTTGGCCACAGATTCATCCAAAGCCTGGATAGAAGCCTGACGCGCAATAAAAAGCGGCAGAATCATGCGTGGAAAGACCACCATCTCTTTGAGGGGTACCACGGGCAAGGTCAATAAAAGCGGCTTTTCAGGTGCCTTGCGGCGCGAAGGTGGGGGCGCAGCAGGGGCTTTGGCTGATTTTTCAGAAGCGGGCGAAGGTTGAGATTTTGCCATATAAGGGGGCGTCAGGCAATCTCATCCTGTTGTACGGGCATCTTCTTCTTGTTTTCTGCCATCAGCTTAAAGATATTGCCATGGCCATTGTGTTCGAGCCATTCTTTGGTGATCGTACACTTGGTCAAATCGGCATGAGAAGGGGCTTCGTACATCACATCGAGCATCAGCTCTTCGACCACCGCCCGCAGCCCGCGTGCGCCAGTCTGGCGTTTGTGGGCCTCTTCGACAATCGCTTCGAGGGCATCATCACTGAAGGTCAAATCGACCCCATCCATGGCCATCAGTTTTTTGTACTGTTTAATGATGGCATTTTTGGGTTCAACCAGAATTTTTTGCAAGGCGACTTTGTCCAACGGATCGAGGGTTGCCAAAACGGGTACGCGGCCAATAAATTCGGGAATCATGCCATATTTGAGCAAATCTTCGGGCAGCATTTTTTCATACAGATCAGAGAGATTGTCGTCTTTGTTTTTGCGGTTGGAAACTTCAGCGCCAAAGCCGATATTCTTCTGACCGACACGGGCCCCAATCACCTTGTCGAGGCCAACAAACGCGCCACCGAGAATAAACAAAATGTGGGAAGTATCGAGCTGGATAAATTCCTGATAGGGGTGCTTGCGACCGCCTTGGGGCGGCACATTGGCCAAGGTGCCCTCCATCATTTTTAAGAGGGCCTGTTGCACGCCTTCACCCGAGACATCGCGGGTGATCGAGGGGTTTTCAGACTTGCGGGCCACCTTGTCGATTTCGTCGATATAGATAATGCCGCGCTCGGCTTTTTTAACGTCAAAGTCGGCAGCTTGCAAGAGACGCAGCAGAATGTTTTCAACGTCTTCGCCGACATAACCCGCTTCGGTTAAGCTGGTGGCATCAGCAATAGCAAACGGCACATTGAGGATTTTGGCCAGGGTCTGCGCCAACATTGTCTTGCCAGAACCCGTGGGACCCACCAAGAGAATATTGGATTTCTGAATTTCGACCTCATCCCCTTTCATATTGCTGGCCAGGCGCTTGTAGTGGTTATACACCGCTACTGAAAGGATCTTTTTGGCTTTTTCTTGGCCAACCACATATTGGTCGATGATTTTGCGCATGGACTTGGGCTTGGGAATGTCTTTGAGTTCGAGGAAAGGGGCACCGCCCTCCGTCCGCGCAGACTCCTCACCATCATAGAGCTCTTCTTCGAGGATTTCATTGCAGAGGTCGACACACTCATTGCAAATATACACGCCGGGGGCCGCAATGAGCTTGCGGACCTGATCCTGGCTTTTTCCGCAGAAAGAACACTTGGGTTGGTTGCCTTTATACTTTGCCATTACTACGCCACATCAATCACTTTTTATTTCTTTTTTTCAGAGGGGGCATCATCCCCTTCGGCCTTTGCCTCTTTGGCGAGCCGCTCTTCTTCAATTTTTTCAGCGGCTTTGACCGCTGCAGATTCAAGCACCTGATCCACCACGCCATATTCTTTGGCGGCTTCAGCGGTCATGTAAAAGTCACGGTCAGTGTCTTTTTCAATCGTTTCGATATCGCGTTTGCAGTGGTGTGCCAGGAGATAATTCAGGCGTTTTTTCATCCGCAGAATTTCTTGGGCCTGAATTTCGATATCGGTGGCCTGGCCCTGAGCGCCGCCCAAAGGCTGGTGCATCATGATCCGGGAATTGGGCAACGCCATGCGTTTGCCGGGTTCACCGCCAGCGAGCAGAACGGCACCCATGCTGGCACATTGGCCGACACAAATGGTCACAACAGGAGACTGGATATGCTGCATGGTATCGTAGATCGCCAGCCCTGCCGTGACAGAGCCACCGGGGCTGTTGATATACAGCGAGATTTCTTTGTCGGGGTCTTCCGCATCCAAAAAGAGCAATTGGGCCACAATCAAATTGGCTATTTGATCGTTAATGGGAGTGCCCAGAAAGACAATGCGGGATTTGAGCAGACGGGAAAAAATATCATAGGCGCGCTCGCCATGGCCTGTCTGCTCGACAACGGTGGGAACATATTGCATCCGTTCGGGTACGCGAAGAAGGTGTGTCATTAGGATTAATCTCATTTTGAGCGTGGTGATAGTTGAATCAAGTATAACCGGGATCAGCAGGCCATGGCAACCAAACGCAAGCCGTTTCGCAAGGGCAAAAAACCGCCTGCAAAAGCCAAAATCAGAACCGGGTTTTGGCCTTACCGAGCAGGGCTATAAAAAAAGCGCAGGGGGTGTTCGACCCGCATGGCCCAGGCCTGTTCATTGTGGCCTGCGCCCTGAGCGACATGAAAGGCCAAATTGTGAAAATGTTGAAAACCCTGCTTTTCAAGGGCTTGAGACAAATCTTTGGCATCTTGCAACATGACGTGTGGCTGCTGCCCCTCTTGGGTGCCCATGTCGAGCCAAAACTTGAGGTCCTTGGAAAGCTTGGGAACCTCATTGAGTAGGGCCCGCTCTTTCCACCAAATGGAAGGTGACATCATACCAATCTTGGAAAAGACCTGGGGATAGTGCAAGCCCAAGTAAAAGGAGACGAGTCCGCCAAGCGAAGAACCCATCACCGCAGTGTGTTCACGTTGGGGACGGGTGCGGTAGGTCTTGTCGATCAGGGGTTTGAGTTCTTCGACCAAAAAGCGGGCATAATTTGCGCCCTGCCCCCCATGCATTTCGCCATCGAGGTCAGCGGCTTCCCAGGTGTATTCCGCCAAGCGGTCGGCGGTATTGTAAACCCCCACCACAATCACCGGTTCTATCGCCTGGGAGCGAATCAGCTTTTCGAGATTTTCATCGACCTGCCATTCACTGCCCCCAAACGAAGTCCGGCGGTCAAAGAGATTATTGCCATCGTGCATATACAAGACAGGGTAACGGCGGCTGGGGTCTTGCGCGTATTGGGGAGGCAAATAGACCATCACATCTCGGCGTTGTTTTAGAAAGCGCGAAGCCACTTGGCTGTGGGTCTTAAAATTGCCAGTAAGCGTGCTAGTGCCTTGAGCGGCGACACGGGGCAAGGTACTGGCCAGCAAATGCACCTTGCTGACCGAATGTTGGGGGGGTGCAAAAAACTGGGCTGGCGCTGATTGACAGGCCAAAAGACCCAGTGCCCATAGCGCCAAAGCGGGGCGAACAAGACGTGGACGAAGAACAGCGGAAGCAAAAAAGGACATGACTTTCCTCAGCGGGGGGATTTAAACAATCTTATCGGCCATTTTAACACAAACTTACCTATTTTACCCGCGCCGGTTTGAGCATACCCTGACCGGCAATTTGCTTTAAAAAGCCGGGATAATCACTCCAGTCTTGGGTATCAGAATCCCATTCCATGAGCGCCAGCAGGTCTTGAAAGCGGCGCTCAGATTGGGTCAAAGCCACTGCTTCGTGCAAAATTTCGTACAGCGCTTCTTGATCCATCAGGATCAAATTATTGCGCAACAAATGCATCAGACAGGCTTTCCATTCCACGGTGGTTTGGGCCAGCAGAGCGGGAGAGATCAGCATTTTGAGTTGATAGGGCCAGAGCAACGAGAGCATCGGCAGCGCCTGGGCCAAATCGCCCAAAAGGGGATGTAAACGCTTTCTGGCTTCCACAGCTCCCAACTGGGGCAATTTGAAGGCCAAAAACTCGCTCAGAGACTCCAAATAGGGATGCTCTTCCAGCGCAAAGGTCAAAAAAGGCTTGCTGCCCTGATAGATCAACATGTCCACCAATTCCCCACTGTCGTTGAAAAACCCCATTTGCTCAATCAACACTCCCTGGGGCAGCAGTTGCAGTTTGAACTGGGTTGTGTCGGGCACATCCAGTTGAAAATAAAAAGAGTCAAAATGCCGCCCCCTCAGCTGATAGCGCAAACAGAGCAGGTAAGAACCCGATGTCAGTTGTTTAAATTGAAAGCGCTTTCCCTGTGTCTCTGCGCTCACAAACTCCCCACATTGCTGGTTCTGATAGTTGGCCAGCCGCACACGCACTTCTTGGACCTCGCTGAGCAGGTCGCCTTCCCAATCCAGATTCAGATCATACATAGACTTTCCCCCTACAAGAAAACCAATTCCAAAATGCTTCCAGGCCGGTTGTGAGTGAGGTAGTGGGTACATAGCCGAGTAGAGATGCTGCATGGTTCAGATCGGCCCAGGTTTCGCAGACATCGCCCGCTGGACGTGGCAAAAGTCGCTTTTCAACAGCATTGAGGCCGCTGACGACTTCCAGGTGACTCACCCAGTTTGACACGCTGAGCGGGTGTCCTGATCCCAAATTAAAGACCTCAAAGCTGCTTGCTGACTGCAAAGAGTTCCAGGCCTCTGCTTTTAGCATACCATTGATGATGTCAGAAATATATGTAATATCTCGTCGGGTGGTTTCGGGTTCAAACAGAGTCAAAGCCTGCCCCCGCTCCAGCGCTTGGGCAAATTGGTAGAGGGCCATATCCTGGCGTTGGCCAGGCCCGTAGACCGTGAAAAAACGCAAAGCCACTGCTTTCAGCGGATACATGCGGGTATAACTCTGAATCAACATTTCTGCAGCGAGTTTTGAGATGGCATAAGGCGAACAGGGCGTAGGGGTATCGCTCTCTTTCAGTGGCCGGCCTTGACTGCCCCCATAGACCGAAGAAGAAGAGGCAAAAATAAATTCAGCCCCCTGAGGCAGACAGGCATCCAGGGCCCGGGCTGTGCCTTCAAGATTGCAGTGCAAATAAGCCGGAGCAGCTTTCAAAGAGGACCGCACACCGGTCAATGCCGCCAAATGAAAGAGCGTTTCAAATCGGGGTAATTTTTGCCAGGTCTCAGCCACGCAAATATCCCCTTCAATCCAGATCGGCTCAGGTAATTCAAAGGGCCCAAGGGCTGGCTTCTTTGCGGGGACACACAGGTCGAGCCCATAGACCTGACGGCCTTGGGCCAACAAAGCCCGACAGAGATGGCGTCCGATAAACCCGGCAGCGCCCGTGACCAAGACCGGCCCCGACATCGTTTAAGCCTGCGGCGCAGAGGGCGGGCGGGGCGTGATGCGGTTGTGAATCTGCTGGGTCTGTTGGTTCTGACTGGTTTGGCTTTGCCAATTGATCTGCTGTTGTTGGGCTTTGACCACCTCGCGCTGAACGATGGACAGGCGTTCCGCTTCGATCACAGAGCCATTAAACGAGCTTGCACCTTTTAAACTGACAATATCCCCAGCGCGGATTTCGGAGAAAAAGGCGGCAACTGACTTGCCTTCGAGATGGCTGGCAATTTTGGTGTCGGGGCTGACCACCGCCAGGGCATGGCTTTGGGTTTGAATATCTTTGATAAAAATCTCGCCTTTTTCGTGATTGACCGATTCGACATAACCGGAATCAATCACCGCCTGGGGTTTGGGTTCAGACATTTTTTCGTCAATGTGAGAGCCTGTTTTGAGCATCAAAAGCGCCACAAAGATACTGATCAAACCGCCAATGGCATAAATCTCACGCGGAATCAGACGGTAATTAAACAAAATATCGTTGATCCACATCAAAGCCAGCAAGAGTGTGAGCACACCCAAGAGAAAACTCAGCGACTTAAAGGGCGAGGCTTGCTGGTGGCGGCTGCGGCGATAAGATTTGATAAAGAAAAACAGAGCAATGCCCACATAAGCCAAGGTCAGCAAGAGGCGAAAGCCATCGACCAGCTGGTACCACATATTCTGACGTTTTTGGTAATTGCGCACCCATTGGGGAGCATCGGTGGGCAGGGCTTTGCGCCAACTGTAGAGGGTTTCAATCAGAATCAGGGCCTCCCCCCAACTCAGGCGCTCATCGGGTCGAATCGTGCGGTCGGGATAGCCGTTGATCAGTTTGAGGTTTTCAGCCAGGACCACAGCGGCATAAGCCGGATGTTGGGGCGGAATATCCCGAAAACGGCTCTCCTGGGTCACTGGGGTTTTGAGGGCCTGCTCCAGACCAAAGGCCAAAATGACGCGATGAACAGCTTCTGCACGGGTAATTTCGCCGATCAGGGTTTGCTCATGGGGCAAAACCAGTTGGCTGCGAGTGGTGTCGGCAATTTTGGCCAAAACATTGAGATAATCGCCCCGGTTGATCAGCTCTGCGTAATTGATATTGCTGGGCAGAGCAATGCCATTTTCTTCAAGCACATGCACCGATTCTCGGGCCCAGCGGGCGTGGTAAGGCTCGGCACTGGTCTGCACCAGGGGAGAGGAAATGGCATTGGGGTCAGCATTACTGGGCTCAGCATTTGGAACCGCACTCTCTGCCAACGGCGAGGCAATTTCAACAGGGTTGGCGGGGGCCTCGGGTGTGGTTTGACTCAAAACCGGTTGTTCTGGCAAAGGGGCTTGCACCGTTTCCTGCGCCAATGCAGGCGAGCCAAGCAAAACAGCCACAGCAGAAAGAGCACTGAATCCGCTTATCATAAGCGTGGCCAGTAGCAGAAAGGAATAGATTTTTAGCCGTTTTTTCGCCATCATTATCGCCAGAAAGAATTGACTGTCATTATATCATTGCTTCAATTTTAATCGAGCCTGTCGACGCCAAATGCGGTTTGAATCACCTCAACAGAGATGCCTTGGGTATGCAGAAGTGTGGGCAAGAGGCGAAACTTGGGATTGACCAGTTCGCGGGCCAGAAAGCCCAAATTGATCGGTTTTTTGTCGGCCCCCAGCAGCAGGCGATCGACAATGAGTCCCTGCTCCAGATCCACCAGGAGCAAACAGGGGGTAAACAAACTGGGCTGGTTTTTCGAGACCATCACAACGGCCCAGCGCCCATCGGGGCTGAGTTCAAGCAGGTCGCGGGCGTCTGCCCCACTGCTAAAGGCCTCTCCTTCAAGCGGAATGACCTGGATTTTTTGAAATTTTTCAGTATCCAGAATCAACAGATCTGGGCGGCGGGTCTCGGGGTTGATCCCCAAGACCATCAGGCGATCCCCTTTGGGAGGCAAAGCCAGGTTGCCAAGCAAATGTGGCCCAGCCACAGGAATTTTTTTCTGGGCCATGGCCCGATCGGTCAATACCAAAGAGCCCACTTCGTGAGAGGTGGAGAAAATCCGCTTGCCATCGGGGTGAAAAACCACCGAAATGGCTTTTTTACTCGGGCGCAACACCACTTTCCAGGACCGGGTCAAACGCAAATTGTCCCGCTGGAGCAGGTGCAATTTGCCAGAGCCCCGATCAGTCAAAGCCAAAACGGGGTGGCGCGGAGAGACAAAGAGGTCCAAAGGGCGGGTGTGTACAGGTTCGATCGGGATCTGGCCAAAGGTCCAAGAACGACAAAAGACACTTTGCATCTGGGTTTGAAAATCCAGCAGATTCAGATAGGCATAACTGCCATTGAGACCCAAGGCCTGCTGCAAAGGTGAGAGTTGGGCATATTCTTTGAGCACTTTGAGTTTGCCCTCTTCAACCGACAACAGCAACAAGTCAAGTTGACCAAAAGGGGACCAAGAGACCGAATCGCTGGCACCGGCTTCTTTGGGCAAAAGCTGCTCTTTTTGGGTTTCTCCGCTCTGGGGCAGACAGAGCTTGAGCGCCATTTTTTCTTGGTCCAAAACAAAAACAGGATCGGGGTGGCGTTCGGCATAAGCATGGGCATTTTGCTGAGTCAGGTGCAAAACCGATTGAATTTGCTGAGGGAGAAGGACCGAAGGCAAAGCCGTTTCGAGAATTTCAGCTTGTTTGGCCAGGTCGCCGCGTTGTTCAAAAAGTTTAAGTTGTTTCCACAATACGTGGGGATCAGATGGATGTGACATTGTGATCAATTATAGCAATCCCGCTGAGGGATGCCAATTTAAGCCAAAATCAGATTTTTTTTGCTGAGGGGACTTGCAATTTATTTCCAAAGATATTAAGATAATAATAAGAAGATTAAGATTTGGTTATGTAAGTTAAGGGAATTATTAAAGAGGTTAAACAAAGATTATGAATCTGAGTGCAGCACAATCCATTCAAAACAGAGGCAGCTTCCAAGTTGCAGAAACCGCTCTGAAGTCTGGCAATAGCAGCTCGGACAGGCAGTCAGGCGGTGAAAGTTATATGGCTTTTCAACACACCGACAGCTTGCATTTTCAGCGTTTTGCCGCCCAACCCGAAATTCAGACCACCGAAGACCGCCTCTTGGCTTTGGTCAATAAATTGTTTTCGCTCGACACCCGCGTCTATACTTCGTTGGCTGTCACCATTTTCTTTGGCATGATTTTTCAGGCCGTCTTTGAAGCCCCCGTTTTAACGGCTGTGAGCAGCTTGGCATTTTTCTTTGTCTGGTATGTGATGAGCTTCTTTGACTTTCAGCGCCTGATGCAGACCCTCGCTTATGGCAGCGCTGCCTAAGCCCTCAAGACATTTGTAATTAATTTATTAATTACCCTTAACCTTAATCTGATTAACCTGATGACTGCCTTGGCAGTCTTTTTTTTTGCCTGAATACAGACAGATTCAGCGGTGGTGAAAGCGGTAAAACTTGAGCAGCGAAGTGACCAACGATTCGGTTTCGGTGGGCAGGATAATCTGGTCCACCCCCATTTGGCGCAGGCTTTGTTTGAGGGCCAGAAAATGGGCCTCTTGCTCAGTCTGATAGCGCTCTCGGAAGCGCTTGGAAGAAAAATCAAAGATGCGCTGCTTTTGGCTCTCAGGATCGCGCACGGCCACCAAGCCACTCTTGGGCAAAACCAGATCCAGCGGATCTTGGGGCAAGACGCCAATACAATCATGGCGCTGACTGAGCACCTTTAAAGGAAAAAGCGGGCCGGTTTCCCAAAAGTCGGAGAGAATAAAAATCACCCCCCGGCGGTGCAATACATGGTTTACATAGCGCAAGGCTGCAGCCATATCCGTGCTGCGGGGCTGTTCGGGTGGCTGATTGAGTTGCAACATCACTTCGCGCAAAATATGTAAAGCATGTCTGCGGCCTTTTTTGGGCGGCAAGAAAGTGCGAATCTCTTGATCAAAGGTCAAAAGCCCGACCCGATCGTTGTTACGCATCGCGCTAAAGGCCATCAGCGCACAAAACTCCAAAATCAGATCCGTTTTGAGTTGTTTTTGCGAGCCAAAGAAGAGCGAAGGGCTCACATCCACCAATAAAAACAGCGAGAGTTCGCGCTCTTCGACAAAGCGTTTAATGTGTAAATGGCCCGTGCGGGCCGTGACATTCCAATCAATTTGGCGCTCATCGTCGCCCTCTTGGTAGGGGCGCACCTCGTCAAACTCCAGGCCCATACCTTTGAACACGCTCATATACTGCCCACTGAGCACCTGTTCAACCAGATGGCGGGCCTTGATTTCGAGACGGTGAATGCGTTTCCAGGTATCGGGCAGTGGCAGTGTCATTCAAAAATTCTATCAGAAGAACGCCACAGACAGCCAGCTTTCAGCGGAAACCTGGTTGAGAGTCTGTTTTTTCTGGCGGCCCAAAGGCCTTCCCTGGTCAGATTCAAAAAATGACCAGGGAATCAGAATTCTTGGAATAGAAAACCTTAGAGCAGATTGAGTGCTGATTGGGGCGAGATATTGGCCTGGGTCAGCACAGATGTGCCGGCCTGAACCAAAATCTGCGCACGGGTCAAATTGGCTGTCTCGGCAGCAATATCTGCGTCGCGAATGCGCGATTCTGAGGCGGCCAGATTCTCTCTGGAAACCTGCAAGTTCTGAATGGTGTATTCGATCCGGTTTTGGAAGGCCCCCAAACGTGAACGCACGGTGTTGACATAATCCAAGGCCGCATCGACAGCCCCAATGGCGTTTTGGGCTTTAACACGGCTGT
>JBFWRL010000141.1:0-15093 GCA_050248915.1 Candidatus Sericytochromatia bacterium | reverse complement strand
CAGCGGCCTCTTTGCCCACACTTTTGCCAGTCTATTCGAGTTGATCTTTGTTTAAAGCAGGGACGGGTTTTGATTCAGCCTGAACTGCTGGTTTGTCTGTTTTTTGAGGAGCCGTAGTTGCGGGAGTGATCAAGGCGGTTTGATTTGAAATTGCAAAATTAGACATGGTATTTTCTCTCTTCTATGCTATTTAATCGGGAAATTGAATCACAGTGATTTATCGGTTGAAAGTCATCCCAACTGACCCAAAAAAGACTAAATATAAGTTAACTGAGCATAAAGAAATATTTAAATCGTGAATTTAGCCCAAGCTTAATCCCTTTTCTCTGGAAAACCCTTGGGCTTTTCTGTTATGACTAAAGTACTATGGCGTTCAAAACGGGGCAAAATGGCACAGGTTCAAGAACAGGTTTTTCTGATTACTTACCAACAAAATGGCTTGCTCATGCGGGATCGCTTCTTCGAAGAAGCCGAACCAGCCCAAAGGCATCTCACCTTTCTGAGGCAGCTCTTTCCCGATTCACAGGTGCAATTACACGTGTTATCCATTCACAACCGACTGCGCAACAATTGCTGCCAAAGTTGCGTACTCTAAAGCTCTCAATCCCTTGTTTTTTGGCCCTTAAGTCAAGAGCAACAGGTGTGGTATAATGCCCTTGATTTAAGCCCTGCCTGAAAACCTATGCTCGGTGATTCCATCGTTGTTAAGAATCGTTTGTTAAGAATCGTTTGGCATGAGGGTGTGTCATGAATGGGTGTTGTCATGAATGAGTTTGTGCATGTGAGGAGCGCCTGAGTTTTAAATGAGCAGCCGTCTTGCCTATCAGTCCCCCGAATTCACCGCCGCCACTGCGGACCCCCATAGCTTGCAAAAATGGGAAGAAACCCAATTTGCGTTCTACCGCAAGCGCATTGAAGACCCCAAATCCAATCAAAGTGATCTCTTGGCTTGCTCAGAATTGGCCATTCGCAATAAAGATGCTCAATGTGCCCAGAGTTGTCTGGAGCGCAGCCTCAAAGCAAACCCCTTAGAGGCAGATGCGATTTATCTCCAAGCCCTTTTGGCGTTGGGCCAATCCCAAGTCGAAACCGCCTTCGATCTCTTGGCAAAAGCCGCTCCCACGCTCCCCAGTACGGGAGCGGATAGCGCACGCGTCTGGCGGTTGTTGGCCCAAGAGCAACTGCAGCAAAAATCAGATCTCCCCGCTGCAGCCGCCGCACTCAGCAAAGCCCTTGAAGCAGCCCAAGCACCTGACTATTTTCATGTTGCTGTTCTCCCCATTGATGAGCTAAGTGCAGACATGTTGGGATTTGACTTTGTGCTCTTTGATCTGCTCTTTCCCTGGCAGGGTGGAAAAGCCCCTCTGCGCTTGGTGGCATTGGCAACGGGTCCTCAAGGGCAGCTCTATTTGCTCGACAATTACAATCGCCTGATTTTTCAATTTGATGCCACTGGTCGCTTTGAAAGAGGCCTCACTGAACGGCAATTGGCCATGGGACAGTTTTTGCATCCTGAGGCCCGCTGGGATCTCACCGACCTCTGCGTGGGGCCCAATGGGAATATTTATGTGGCTGGAAATCAGGATGCAATTGGGGTGTTTAGCCCCGATTGGCAATTGCTCAAAACCTATTCAGCCCCCGCAGCCAACCGGCCTTTGCGGCCAATTTCGCTGGCTGTGGATGCCCAAAACCAACTTTATGTGCTCTATCTGCATATCGAAGGCATCCATGTCTTTAATGCGGAGGGATTTCATGAAGGTGCCTTTGGCAATAACACAACCATGCCCCAAAGTGGAAAAAATTATTATTGTGGTCTGGCAGTGGATAAAGCCAAGCGGGTTTATCTCTACGACCGCGAAAAGGTTCAGGTCTTTCACAGCGAAACCCGTGAATGGCTCAAAACCCTGGATTTACCTGCGGGCAAAAGCCTCGATGACGAGAATTACCCCCTTTGCTGGAACGGTGCTGCCATTGATGCCGAGGGCCTGTTGTGGCTGGCTGATACAGCCAATAACCGCGTCCTGAACCTCAAAGAAGGTGAAATTTCAGCCCCTTTGCCAAAACTGGATCCAAAATTACAGAATTTGTCCCATCCATTTGATATAACCTTTGATAGCCAAGGCCGATTGTATCTGGCCGATACCCAGCGCGCCCGCGTTTTAAAATACGAAGCGCAAAAATGGTCCCAAGTCTTTGGGCATCCCACCTTTGAAGCCGTTTAATGCAGGAGTGAGGTAATTTAAACATATGCGCCATTCAATCAAAATTCTTTCTGGCCTCTTGGCCGCCGCTGTCTGCCTGGGTACCGTGACCCATGCGACAACCCCAGCAGCCGAGGCCCTGCAAAGGGGTGGCGTGCTGCGGATTATTTCTGTGGGTGAACCCCGACTACTCAACCCCGTCTTTGACAATAGCGATTCGGCAAGAGAGCTATACAACCTGATTTTCAGCTCTTTGATTCGTCGCAATAGCCAATCTCAGCTCGAACCAGATTTACTGACAGTGGTACCCACTTACCAAAACGGCATGATTCGCAATTTGCCCAATGGTGAAATGGAAGTCACTTACATGCTGCGGCCCCAATTGCTCTGGCAAGACGGGCATCCCTTGAGCGCAGAAGACGTTCAATTTACCTGGATGGCCCACACAGACCCCCGGTTTAAATACCCCCCAACCCCAGGTTATGAACAAATTCGCCAGGTCCAAGTGGTTGACCCGCAAACGGTGCGTGTGACTTTCTTTGAAACGTATCCTGAATATTACAACCTCTTTCAACACATTCTGCCCAAACACTCTTTCCGCAGCAAATATTGGGACTTTGCTGAAGATCATCCCTGGAACAGTCACCCTGTGGGCTCTGGCCCCTTTGTGTTAAAAGACTGGAAAAAAGGCCAAATGGCGATTTTTGATGCCAATCCCCTTTACCACCGTGCCAAACCCAATTTGGACCAAATTCGCTACCAATTCAAGGAAACAGGCTACCGTGCCATTCCGGGTGTGGTGGATTGGGTTCAGGGGGCGGATATTGTTCAAGGCATGTCGATTGTCTCTTATGACTATCTCAAAGAACACCCCGAACTCGAATTGCACCTGCGCAATACGGGCAAAATCGAACATATCGAAATTAATATCAAACAGCCTGTTTTGGCAGATTTGCGGGTCCGTCGTGCCTTGGCTTATGCGATCGATCGCAAAGCGATCAGTGAACGTCTGCTGGGTTTGGCCCAACCCGCATGGAGCGATCAACCCCAAGATTCTTGGAAATACAACGAGCGCAGTTCCAGCTTTTATAATTTTAATCCCCAACACGCGGCCAAGCTGTTAAACGAAGCGGGTTGGAGCCCCAAAGGGGTCGGCCAGCGCTACAACGAAAAAGGCGAAGCGCTGACGCTGTCTTTGGCCATGGTCAATGGCAATAAGTCACACCAATTGGTCGGCAGTTATTTGCGCGATGCCTTTGCCCAGATCGGTGTAAAACTCGAACTCAAACCCGTGCCCGAAGAAATGCTCTTGGCTGACATGTTGCCGGGGGGACATTATGAGTTGGCCTTGGCCTCTTGGAGCAGCCATCCCGACGAAACCTCCTTTAAGCGCTGGCACTCCAGCCAAATGCCCCCCAAAGGCAATAACTTTACCCGTTTTGTCGATTACCAAGCCGACAGCCTGCTGCAATCGCTGGAAAGTGCCAGTGATATCAATCAACAGCGCCGTCTCTATTTTCAATTGGCTGCGGTCTTGAGTGAACGCTTGCCTGCGATTCCGCTCTATCATGACACCGTCCTGGAAGCCAGCAAAAAAAGGGTTCACAATTATCACCCCAATCCCTTTATGGGTGCCACCTGGAACAGTGCCAATTGGTGGATTGAATAATGGCCCTGCTCGATGGCAAAGCCCTTGCTGCCGAGCTGGAAGCGTCCCTGAAATCTGAAGTGGAACGCCTGTCCATTCGGCCCGGTCTGGCTGTGATTTTGGCGGGAGACGATTCCGCTTCAAAGATTTATGTTGGTCGCAAAGAGCAGGCCTGTCAGCGGGTGGGCTTTTTCTCAGAAATGGTCTATTTGCCAGCAGACATCTCCCAGGAAGCCTTGTTGGCGCAGGTTCAGACGCTCAATCACCGGCCAGATATTCACGGTATTTTGGTGCAATTGCCTTTGCCTCCCCAGATCGATGTAACCCAAGTGCTCGAAGCTGTGGCCCCCGAAAAAGATGTGGACGGATTTCATCCCATCAATGCAGGCCATCTCTTCAATGGCACCCCCAGTTTGGTGCCCTGCACCGCTCTGGGGGTAATGCATTTGCTCAAACGCCACGACATACCAATTGCAGGCCAACGGGCCCTGGTGATCGGACGCAGCAATATCGTGGGCAAACCCATGGCTATGTTGCTCTTACAGGAACATGCCACCGTGACGATCGCCCATTCCCGCACCCCCAATTTAGGCGAACTCTGTTTCCAAGCAGATATCATCGTCGCAGCTGTCGGCAAGGCCAAATTGGTGACGGCAGATATGGTCAAAGCTGGGGCTGTGGTGATCGATGTAGGGATGAACCGCAGCGAAGGCAAACTTTGTGGCGACGTCGATTTTGAAACTGTGGCCCCCAAAGCCAGCTGGATTACCCCCGTGCCTGGCGGTGTGGGGCCCATGACCATCTCCTGCCTGCTTTTAAATACCTTGCAGGCCGCACGCCATAACCTGGCCAGTTCAGAATCCCGTGGGTAAAACAAAAAAATCCCCGGCCTCTGCTGTCAGTGACCAAGACTTGGATCAGCTCTCCCAATTGTTGGATCACCAATTGGCCCAGTTCTCATCGCTGACTCCCACAGAACCCACGGCAGAAATCCCTAAACCCCGCTCGTTGCGTCTCAAAAAAGTTTTGGCCGACAAACCGTATCACCACGGCGACTTATACGAAGCCCTGCTCGAAGCCACACTGGAATGTGTGACCCAGAAGGGGGTTCAGGGATTGAGTTTAAGAGCCATCGCCCAGGCTGTGGGTGTGAGTCCGGCTGCGCCTTACCGACATTTTGCCGACAAACAGGAGATGATCGCCGCGGTTGCCGCCAGAGGGTTTGAAAAAATGTCTCTGCGTCTGGCAGCGTTAACTGAAAGCAAGCCCCTGGAAAAACTCAGAGCACAGGCCCGGGTCTATTGTCAGTTTGGTTTGGAATTCCCCGATTATTTTGCCCTGATGTTTGGATCTGCCATTGAAGACAAAGCCCTGTATCCCCATTTGGCCCAGGCCACCGATGAGACCTTTATGTATTTTTTAGAAACAATTACTGCCGCCATGAAAGAAAAAAAGCTTCGTAAGGCACCGCCTGAGTTAATTGCCCTCACTTTTTGGGGGCAGATCCATGGATTTACCTCTTTGCTGGTCAACAAACAGCTAAAATGGGACAACCTCGGCGCGGAAAACCCAGAGGCACTTTTGGAGTCGACCTTGGAACTCTTGATGAACGGTTTGGCCAAAACCTAAGGGCCCTGTTCAAGCTTCCCATCGATCTGTTCTTGCAGATTTTCAATCATTTGGACCAGTGTCTCGTATTGCCTTTCAAGGGCACGGATATCATGGCCTTGTTCTGAAACGGTATCCAATTGATCAGCCAATTTATCGCAGTGATCGAGCAGATCTTCGAGGGTTTCCGATTCAAAAGTATGAATGGCATCTTTGCTATTTAAATGGGGCAAATTGACGATGGCATCGCGAACCCGCTCCATTTGCCCAAAAAGCGCTTGCTCCAATTTCTGAAAAGTCAGTGAAGTTTGGATCATTTTGGTTTGGTGCCGAAGCAGATCAGAAAAAGTCGTTAACAATCCCTTTAATGAATTTGCATCCAAGGTCTGATCCAATTCAGCCAATTCGTGTTCCAATTGTTGGAAACGCCACTGGGATTCGCCATGCTCTTTGAGCAAAACCTGCAATTGAGCGGTGTCCATCAGGGGTTGTTTGAGCAACGAGGCTTTACATCTTCGTGTGGCAGATTGAATCCGCTCCACAAATTGAATCAACAATTGCTCCGACTCTTCGGTTTCGGGCTGGGCAGTTTTGAGTGGGATGCCCAACCGTTTGTGTTGGCTAAACTCCAACAGGGCTTTTGCATCGCGATTGTCTGGGTCAAATTGCAGGGCCGCTTTGAGTTGTTTTTCTGCGCCTTCGAAATCAGAGATCAGCAAGAGCAAATAGCCCAATCCGACATAGGCTTCGGCATTGCCCCGCTCTTGGCGAATGGCACGAATAAAGGCATCTGAAGCAGATTTTAAGAGCGATTTGTCTTTAAAACCGGTTTCTTCGGCTTTGGCCAACAATCCATACCCCTGCTCACAGGCCTGCGCACCCAAATTTTTGCGTTTGCTTGCAACCTGTTCGTGGGTTTTTAAGAGGGCTTTGAGATCCATGAAATTGCGTTTCCTCGCAGGGCATTATAACAGCAGAGAACATAAAAGGCGAAAAGCTTATTTTCCGGGAAGCTCAATTTGAGGCTCCTTGTGAGATGCAGGCAGCCCTTTAAAGCTGCGCCAATGCTCCTCTGGAATCGTGCCCAACCAAATCACGATCAAATTCAGTCCCACAAATCCTGCCAGCCCCATAAAGGCTTTATCGGTAAAGCCATAAGAATGCAGCCCCACCCCCAACATATTTACCCCAAACCACGACCAGGCGGTGATAATATTGCCGCCAATCGCCAAGAGGGCAATCCCACGTTTTTTGGCCAACCCTCCCCAGCGGGCGTGTAAGATGATGGCATTCCAGAGCACAATCATCACGGCCCCATTTTCTTTGGGGTCCCAGCCCCAGAATCGGCCCCAACTTTGATCGGCCCAAATGCCCCCGAGCACGGTGCCCACAAAGCTAAACAGGGTTGCAAAGGCCACAGTACCATAGATCATGGCAGAAATTTTGGTATACAGATCTTTGTCCAATTTGCGGCTTAAGACTCCCATAATGATCAAAATCATGCCCATAAAACCCGCCAAAAAGCTGGCTGAATAGCCCATGGTCACAGTGGTGACATGGGTGGCCAGCCAAAAATTGGTGTCGAGTACAGCCCGCATCATTTCAAGGGTATCGCCACCACTGCCCAGATTGTGGGCCACCAAGAGCGCACAAAACCCCGTAATAGCAGCCATGATGGTGCCAAAACTATTTTTCATGAACCACTCAATGCCCAATCCCATCAAGACGGCGACCCATCCGACAAAAATCGCTGAGGAGTATAAATTGGTGACAGGAGGACGGCCCTGCAAATACATGCGCGTCAAAAGCGCGCCAGTAAAGATCACCAGGCCAATCAAAACCAGTCCAAAAGCCGAACGGTTTAAGGCTGTGCCCCAAAACATCCAGCCAAAGACACAGAGCAAAAATGCCAAGACAAACAAGACCATGGATTGGTAAAAGGGCATGCTCAAATTGAAGCGCTGTTCGATTTGTAATCTGGGAAAAAGAGCTGGGTGAGAGACTTTGAGCCCCTGAAGATATTCAGACGTGGTGGCATTAAAAAGCACGATATCGTTGTTTTGGTAAGCCTTGAGACTTTTGTACCAGGCATTGGCATAATTGCTGCGGTTGAGATCGCTTTTTTCGCCTCCCAGGGGCAGCCAATCGTTGCCCTCGGCTTTTAAGGCGGGCAAAACCAAAGGAATCTCAAAGGCCATGATCTGGCGAAACACTTCGAGCTGTTCGTAGAGTTCGATGGTTTTGAGGTCCACCAAATCGCGGCTGGCATCGGGTTTTTGAAAGGCTTGTTGCACCTGTTGAATCAGGGCCGGGTATTTGGGTGCCAATTCTTCTAGGGAATAACGCAGTCCTTCGCGGGGCTTGAGCCCCATCAAAGACAGCACGTCATCGTGTTCAATGCGAAAGATTTTGTGTTGGCGTGATTCGGGCCGACCACTCATGAGTTCTGCCAACCACTGAACTGCCGGTTGTTTTTTGCCTTCGGCATCGCTGTAGATCTGTTTATCAGAAATAAAGAGCAGGTTGTTGCGGGCAAAAGAATCCAAAGGCTGAACCCGGCCTTTGTGCAGAACAGGCATCTGGCTAAAGGCATTCAAATCAAAGGCCTGTTTGGCATAGGGTTTTTCGACCAGACTGCGGCCGAACGCCAAAAGACAGATCAGCGCCAGTAGAAGTGGCAGGTATTTTTCGAGGGTTTTCATGTCGCACTCCTTTTGGCACGGCGTTTGAGCGAACGGGAAAGAGAAAAACCAAACTGCAAGAGCAGTCCCAGGGTAACCAAAACACAGGAGATATAGGGGATCAGCCAACTCGGATTTTTGACCACCTGCAAAACCGTTCCCGATTCATCGGGTTTGTAAGAGGCCTGGTAATAGGTATCTCCCCGGTAGCGCAGGGGGTGGTTCATCCAAATTTTCACTTCGCGATCGACCTTGTGTTCGGTGTCGACAATGCGCACCGTACTCTCAAAATTTTTGGGGATTTCTGTGCCGGGATAGCGGTCAAAACGGAAATCTTTGAGGTAAAAGGTATAGGGTTTGTAGGTGCGCTCAAAGCGCAGGTTGAGGGCAAATTTTTTACCGGCAATCTCGAGGTCATTGCTGCTTTTGAGCCAGACCGAAGTGGTATAACTGCCCAGGGCTTTGTCGCTGCCTTTGGGGTAAAGCGTGACCAGGGCTGTGGGCATATCAATGCCCCCTTCCGCTGACTGTGTCCCACTGACCTCGGGGGCTTGTTTGGCTTTAAAACCAGCCCCAGCAGGGTCTTTTTCCATAACCGAATTTTTGTAATAGGCATCGACCTGAATATCCACGGGCAATTTGGGATCTTGGATGCGTTTGCCACTGCGCAATTGGCTCTCAGGCACCACCGTGACCAGGTCTGTTTTGGCATCGCTGCTGTCGACAAAGGCCAATTCAGAATGTCGAATATCTTCACTGTAATTGGTTGAGCCACCTTCGTCGATGGTCATATTGCTCTCATCTGCTAAGAGCCCCGTCAGGCCTTCTCCCACCAATAAGAGAATCAAACCCGAATGGATAATCGTCAGGCCAATCTTTTGTTTACTGAGCTTAAAGCGCTGGGCATGGGCCACCATTAAATTGATCAAAAGCAGTGAGCCCAAGGTATTTCCGCCGGGAAAGGGCAAAGCCCCCGGCACAGAACGGTCCCGAGGAAAAAAGATCTGGAAATCGACCCAGACCAGCCAAGAGCGGAAATAGTCTTTGACCACGGTCCAGACCCCTTGATCCATCTGGGCCAGGGTGCCAAAGAAGATCAGCAAAATGCTCAGGGTCAGCAGGGTGACCGTCAGTTCGAGGGAACCGAAGAAAGCCATGAGCTGTTGCAAGGGTGTTTTGGGCTTGCGTTTTTTTTCTGCCAGGGGGGCAGCAGGAGCGTCAATCATGTGGCTTGCCTCTTGACTTGGGAGGGATCGTGAAAGGCAATCGACTTCACAAAGGCCAGAAAATCGCCCTCTTGGCTTTGAATCAATTTGGCAGGGGCCACCATTTTAATAAACCAGGTTTGGCCTCCCTGTTCGACCATGGCAATTAACATACCCTGGCCTTCCAGGCCGCTGTATAGCGCCATAAAATAGCCTTTGTGACCGGCAATTTGAATATCTTTGACGGCATTTTTGAGACCGGCCTGATCGGTGGGCACCATTTCGAGCTGTTTGCGCCAGCGGTTGGTATTGTTGAGCAAACCGCCGCCATCTCCAGCCAGGCTGACAATGGAGACATCTCCCACGGCTTCGCCCTGTTTGACCTCAAAAGAGGCCACGCGGATATTGCCAGGGGGTTTTTCCTGCCAGGTGGCGGGCAGGGTGTACGTCAGTTTGGTCTGGGTAGCCTGGGGCTGCATCGGTGGCAAACCCGGTGCGCTCATATCTGAATTGCCCCCGTTGGTGTGGGGGTCGGAACTGGCTTGGCCAGGCTTTTGTCCGGGCATTTGTTCAGGTGGCTGACCGGGCATGGTTTGACCCGCTGAGAGGGGAGGCATCTGGGCTGCGGCACCGGGTTTGATCTGAACAGAGGCCATAAAGGTCTCAAAAGCCTTGGCCTGGGTTTTGACCAATTCACGCGGGCCGGCCAATTTAAAGAACCAATTGGCCCCCTCTTTTTCGACCAGAACCACACGCATGGCTTTGTCGGGCTGACCTTCGGGGGCATAGAGTTCGAGGGCAATGCCCTCAGTGCCAGAAACGGTGAAAGCCCTGACACTTTTGGCAATTTCAGCAGGGTCCTCTAAAGGTGGCAGGCCCACTTGGCCGCGCCAGCGGTTGAGGTTACCTTTGAGATCACCCGCGTTGCCAGGCAGGGTCACCAGCGAAAAATCTCCGCCGCCTTTGAGGCTGAACGAGAGTTTGCGCATGCCACTGGCAGGCACTTTTTGCCAATCAGCAGGGGCGGTATAGCTCAAGCCGTCTTCAGCAGAAGTGTCGCTAGAGGCATTTGAAAGGGCCATGGCGGGAGCGGCTGAGACCTTGGCGACCCGGTATTGTTTGACTTCTTCGGGAGCGCAGGCCGCCAATGGGGCTAAAGAAAGCAATAAAAGGCCAAAGTGGATGGGGGAAAGGCGCATTAAATCGCGCTTGGACTTAAACAAGAGTTTGTGCATATTTTCAATCTGTGGGCGACTGGTTTTCAATTCGGACAGAAATTCTGTCAGAAAAATCTGTCTGGAACCAGGCCCAGGGCGTACCACTCCCTATGGTAACCAAGATAAGGTCTCAAGCCAAGTAGGTCAGAAGGGGCAGACGTGATTTCAGGTACAAAAAGCCAGATTTAAATCTGCCCCCAGCCCCCGCCCCCCGGTGTTTCAACCCGCACCCGATCGCCCGGCATCAACTGCAATTGCACCTTGCCCGGCAGGGGAGTCTCTTGGCCCTGCTGAATCAGCGTATTGATCCCCAGACCACCGGGCTTGCCGCCATTCAGGCCATACGGTGCCAGGACCCGCCGTTCGGTCAATAGGGTGACAGAGGTCGGGGTGAGCAATTCCAATTCGCGCAACAGGCCCTCTCCGCCGGAGTAGAGGCCTGCGCCCCCAGAGCCACTGCGCAGGCAATAGCGCCAGACGCGAAAGGGGAAAGCCAGTTCCAGGGCCTCAATCGGGGTGTTGAGGGTATTGGTCATGTGGCTGTGATGGCCCGAGACCCCTGCTCCCAAGGGCCCGCCGCCGTGGCCCCCACCCATCGTTTCGTAATAGGCAAAAGGCTGATCCCCGGCGCTGCCACCCATGATTAAATTGTTCATTGAGCCACAGCTGGCAGCGGGAATGAGTTCTGGCAGGGCCAGGGCCAGGGCCCCCAACAAAACATCGACCAGACGCTGAGAGGTTTCGACATTGCCGCCGACCACCGCCGAGGGGAAGCGGGCATTGACCAAAGAACCGAGTGGCGCAATCACTTCAATCGGTTCCAGACAGCCGCTGTTGGAGGGTACTTCGCTATCTAACAGGCAGCGAAAGACGTAAAAGACCGCAGAGAGGGTGACGGCCAGAATGGTGTTTACACAGCCCCGGCTTTGGGAGGCAGTGCCACTAAAATCCACCTTTGCTTGATTGCCCTCGATGGTGAGTGTAACGGCAATCGGCAGGAGGCCCGACCCCTGCCCATCGTCTTCAAGGGCATCAGCAAAGGCATAGACCCCATCGGGGATCTGTTCAATCACGGCCCGCATCATGCGCGCGGCATAGGCCTGCAGGGCCAATCCCTGCTGAGAGACCACTTCAGGTCCCACCGATTGGCACAGGGCCATCAATCGCTTGCTGCCAATTTGGTTGGCAGCATGTTGGGCCAACAAATCCCCCTCACGCTCCAAAGGCGTGCGCACATTGTTGAGGATCAACGCCAAGAGGTCGGCATCGACCTGACCGCGTTTGCGCCATTTAAGCGGCGGAATGCGCAGTCCCTCCTGAAAGATCTCATTTGAAAGCGGCATTGAGCCCGGCGTCATTCCCCCCACATCAGCATGGTGGGCCCGGTTGGCGACATAAAATCGCGGCGTGGGTTCTCCGTCTAAAAAGACCCCTTCAACCATGGTGATATCTGGCAAATGGGTGCCCCCAGCAAAGGGGTCATTGAGCAACACAGAGTCGCCGGGTTCAAAGTGCAGGGCCTGAATGGCTGCCTGCACCGAGAGCGGCATCGAACCCAGGTGCACCGGCAAATGTTCAGCCTGGGCCAACAACTGGCCTTGCGCATCAAAAAGCGCGCAGGAAAAGTCTTTGCGCTCTTTGATATTCGAGCTATATGCGCTGCGGCACAGCGCAGCTCCCATTTCTTCGGCCATGGCGCGAAAGCGGTGTTTAAAAATTTCGAGTTGAATGGGATCCTGTTTCATCGGCCTTGCTCCAAATGTAAATGGCCAAAGTGATCGGAGGTCAATTGCCAACCGGGCGCGACCAAGGTGGTGGCCGTGTCTTCGAGCACAATCGCCGGGCCAGACAAACGAACCTGCCTGGGCAATTCTGAGCGTTCGTAAAAAGGGGTCAACAAGTTGCCCTGGGCAAAGCCCACAATCTGGGTAAAAGCCGGGTGCAAGGCCTGAGAAGTCACAGGGGGGGGCAACCATTGTGGTTTGGGCAATTCGCGGCTGACCCGCAGGCGAATCGTGACCAATTCCGGTGCCAGTTCAGGCCTGGAAAAATGGTGAAGTTCTTGATGTAATTGATGAAAATCGGAAACAGCGTGGGCCGAATAGGGCACGTTTAATTCATACGATTGCCCCGGATAACGCAGCTCCAAACTGGCTTGACTTTGCAAGCCCATTGAATTGTTAGCTATTTGCAAACTCCCCAAGGGCAATTGAAAATCCACTTCGGCTAGGGCCTGTAAACGCGCAAAGGACTGTGCCAAGGCCTCGTTCTCTGCCAAGGTCACTTCTGCCAAAACTGTGCGGGCATAGTCGCGAATTTCAGGGGCATAGAGCATGCCCAAAGCCGAAAAGACACCGGCATGAGCAGGAATAATTATTTGGCGAATGCCGAGAGATTCCGCCAATTCGCAGGCATGTAACCCCCCTGCCCCGCCAAAACAAAAGAGGGTAAATGCAGCTGGGTTCTGGCCTTTTTCGACCGAGACCACCCGCAAAGCCCTCTCCATACGTGCATTGGCAACCGATAAACTCCCCAAAGCGACAGCCTGGGCCGAGATGCCCAGTTTTTGGCCCAAGGCTTCAAACGCCGCTTGCAATGGCGCACTTTGCAATGCCACATGCCCGCCGAGCTGACGTGTGGCGGGAATCCGGCCCAAAAAAACCTGTGCATCGGTGACCGTTAAAACCTGGCCCTTGCCATAACAGAGCGGGCCAGGATCGGCCCCGGCACTTTCGGGCCCCACCCGCAAGGCCCCCCCGGCATCCACCGAGATCAGGGAGCCGCCACCAGCGCCCACGGTGTGGATCGCCAGCATCGGCAATTTGAGCGGAAGGCCACTGATCAGCGCCTCACTTTGCAGGGGCAATTGGCCATTGAGCAAAGCCACATCTGTGGAGGTGCCCCCCATATCCAAGGTCAATAATTGATTCTGCCCCAATTGTTGGCCCGTTTCCCAGGCACCGATCAAACCGCCAGCGGGACCAGAGAGCACACAACTGACGGGTTTCTCTGCCACTTCGCTGAGCGACAAACTGCCCCCATTGGACTGAATCAGGCGGCAGGGCAAGTCACCCAGCCCCGCAGACAGCGATGCCATATATCTTTGCATGATCGGCATCAGGCAGGCATTGGCGGTTGTGGTCGAGAAGCGTTCGTACTCACGGTATTCGGGCAAAATCTCGCTCGAAACAGAGACCAAATAGCCATTTGCGCGCAGAGCAGCGGACAGGGCCTGTTCGTGGACTGGATTGCGATAGCTAAAGAGCAGACAGAGGGAAACGGCTTCAATCTCGGCAGGCAATTGGGCCAGGCACTCAGCAATCTGCTCAGGTTTAAGCGCTTTGAGGATCTCACCCTGACTGCCGATGCGCTCGTCGATTTCAAAAACATTTTCTGGATCGACCAAAGGGGTGGGAAGCAGACTGTGTAAGGCATAGAGCAAGGGACGGTTTTGCCGGCCAATCGTGAGCAGATCTTTAAAACCAGCCGTGATGATCAGGGCCGTTCGCGCCAATTTGCGCTCCAGAAGGGCATTGGTGGCCACAGTCGTGCCATGCACCAAGGCACCCACGGGGGTGTGGGTTTGTAATGCCACCAATCCGGCCAAAACCGCTTGAGCCGGATTTTGAGGGGTAGACAGGACTTTTTGGACGCGCAATTGGCCTTGGTCAAACCGAATGCAATCGGTAAAGGTGCCCCCTGTGTCGATGCCCGCAAACATTTAATTAAATAAACCGCCCAATAGTTCAAAAAATCCGCCCACCAATTCTCCCAAGCCTTCAGCCACAGCGCCAGCGCCCTCAGCGACAGCCCCAGCCCCTTCGGCCAGCCCGCCGACCATGGCACCGGCTCCCTCCATGACGGCAGCGGCCCCTTCGACAGCAGCGGCAGGGGTATTTAACACGGCCTCTGCCACACCTGGCAGAGCATCGGCCGTTTGCATGCCTGCATAAACCAGATCGGGCCCATACCAAAGTGCCGTTTGCGCAACGTCTGCCGCCACTTCCCAGGCCAGGATTTCGCCAGGGGCATAATCTCGGCTCTCCAACGAGACGCCGGGTTTGAGAACAGGTTTGACTTCGGGCAGTTTTTCGCCCTGTTTCATCATTTCTGACACCAACAACAACTCTCCGGCATCTAGCCAATAGCCCCCACAGCCAGGGCAGACATCCAGTTCCACCGGATATTCAGTGCCCCATTGAAAGGTCTTCAGCCCAGTGCCCACACAGCGCGGACAGTGTCGTAAGGCGCCTGCGACGGGCACTTTGACCTCCCAGCCCGTGCTGTTCATGAGCTGATCCGCATCGGGAGACTTTTTAAGCACTTTTTCCAATTCGCCGCGATCAAACCAAATGCCTTTGCAGCCCTGTACACAGACATCCACGAGCACAGGCGGAACCGATACCTCTTGCAAAACACCACTACAACCGGGACAAAACATGACTTTATCTCCACAGCAACTACTGGATTTAGAAAACAAGAGAATAGTAACAGGTACGGGATAGAAATCCAATCACCTGAGAAGTCTCATTA
>JBFWRL010000140.1:0-15103 GCA_050248915.1 Candidatus Sericytochromatia bacterium | reverse complement strand
AGGAGTACTCGCGAATTTTCTCGTACTCGTCGTCGGAGGTAATGCCCGCACCGCCGGTGGGGTAACCGTTGGTATCAGGGGCTGCGTTGATATTCTGAATGACATTGAGAACGGAGCTGGTGCCAAAATATTCGGGCTCTTGTGACACTTTGCGAAAAACAGATTTGTTGTCGATAAAACGGCGATAGAGGTTATTGAGTTTTTCGATCAGTTCGTTGAGTTTGGACTGCATATCGGCCATTTTGGCCTGCTGGTACTCCAGCCCTTCACGCAGTTCTTTTTCTGCCAAGCCCTGGTTGGACATCTGCTCAATCGTGCGCTGAAAGCGGTTGACATCGTAGGTTTCGAGTCGGTAGTAATTATTGTCTTTCAGGAAATTATTATAAAGTTGTCCTGAGAAAATGCTGGTCATGGTTTCTCAACTAACCCCTTGGTGATAAAACTCAACGTCTCAATGAATTCAGAATTGAATGGATTTCTCAATGGCCATTTTCAAAAATGAAGATGGCTTTACACGTCCACCTATCGCAGAGTTGATTGCCAGTCTTGAGCTAAAAAACATTTTTTTGATGGATATTTAATTTTTCTCAAACACTTTTAATCTTTTTTTAACAAAGAAAGTGCAGGGGATCCAGAAGCAAAGGGCAAGAATATGTAAAAATTTTTTCAACAAGGTGCAAAAGCATGTATTATAATGAACGGGGATATACTGTGCTTTCTTCGATAATCTACCAAGAAATCAACCAAGAAATCAACCAAAAGATAATCAGATAAATCTTGATCAAATGAAGGGAAGAGCTGAATGGCTGAGGATTTTGATGCTGAAGACGAACTGGAGGAATCCGGTGATTATGCAGCAGAGGAAGAACAGGATCCCTATGTGGAGATCAGTGAGCTTCGCCAAAAATTAAATTTGTTGCAAAAGACCAAAGAGGCCCAACGGGCCCGGTACAAAAAAGAAATGCAGGTCATTGTTCAGGCACTTCTGACCAAACACCGCGAATTGCAAAAAGAAAATCATTTTCTGCAGCAGCAACTCAATCAAATGATGGGTGAGACAGGCGATCAAGAAGATTTTCTCTCAGATCTGAAAAACAATATCGCTGAACAGAAAAAAGAAGTCGCCGTCCTGAGAAAACTGGTACAGCAATACGAAGGTCAAAGCAACGAACATCAGCAGGAAGTAGCTGAATTGGATACGTTGCGCGATATGATCGATGAAAAAGATCAGTTTATTCGCGATCTTGAAAATAAAAACCAAGAGTTTCTCTATCAGCTTGAGGCCAAAGACGGTATTATTTCCCGGATTTCGACCCAAGTAGCCAACCGCGAAGCCGAGGTTTATGCCTTGGAAAAACGCATGCGCGCAGGTGGCAATCAGCAAACCGGCGAATACCTGGATGAGTTGAATGCCCTCAAGCAAAAATTGGCTGACCTCGAAGAAAAGAAAAACCACTACGAAAAACTCGCTCGGCAAGCCTATGAAGAGCGGCAAGCAGCCAAAGCTGAAGCGGCGACCGCGGCTTCCAGCGAAGCTGGAGAAGCGGCAACAGAAGGCGGAGACGCCCAGTACGAAGAGGCCATGGACATGCTGCTGGAAGAGTTGCAAGAGAACCTCTCAACGTATGATGAGATCTCTTCCCAATTTTCCAAAGCACGGGCCTGATCTCTGTCTCGCTGCTGACGTTTTTAGCACGTGATTATTTATGTTTTCTGGGTGTGGCTTTTGGCCACACTCTTTTTTCTGGCAATTGAAACAGTCTGTCTGTCTTTTTTGCCTGCGCCCCAAGATTTTTTAGCGGAACTGCTCCAGGCGGAACCCAGCTTGGCACTTCAGAGTGGTCAACATTTGAATCAAACCCCTTTGGCCATGAACCTCTTTTTGAGCGGCTCAGTGGCCTTGATTTTGGTGGTCCTGGGCTATTTGCTGGAATGGAAACTGGCACCCATCCGCCAAGGCTATCTGCGGCTTCAGCGCAGGTATCCGAGCTGGTACCAACGCTGGCCAGCTGCCTGGCGAGAAATTTATCTGATGCTGCTCTTGGGGCTGGGGGGGGGAGGTCTTTTGCTCTTGGCAGGACTGCTGTTACCTTCTGGCCCACTTTACCTTTTGCTGGGCTGGTCGGCATTCTGGTCTGGCGTCGCGATTCTCCCGGTCTTGCGTTACCGCACCCTGCAAAATGAGGACCGGCCCGAAAAACCACCGCAGGCCCTCTTACACAACGTCGCACCCCAATTTCCGCTGCGCCATTCATTGGTAATTGGTCAATTTTATCTGCGCCTGATCTTGCCTTCGTTTTGTCTGTTTTTGCTGTTGATCCCTGTTTTGGGTCTGGGGCAAAGCCAGCTCAGCGCATTGAGCTACGCACTGCTATTTACGAGCCTACCCGCAGGTTTGGGCCTGTCTTGGCTCTGGCAAAAAGAGTCAAATTTAGACAGCCGCAACTTTCGCGACAACCTCTTTGCCCTGGGAGGGCGGATCAGTTTGTCTGGGGGCCTCTTGCTCTTTGGTATCAACGCCGAAAATGCACTGGTACTGGTTCTGTTTGCACTCTTTGCGGGGATCTTTGCGGGTTCTTATTGAATCTGGCTTTGGGTCTGACTCAGCATCAAAGAGCCACATTTACCACTAAACGACTCCGCTTCCAGCCGATTGGGATCACAGCCCAGTTTGAGTTCGTTGCCATTGCTGACCCCATCTTGGTCGCTGTCTAAAGCGGCCCAAGACTTGATCAGACGGTGCAAATGAAGTGCCGTTGGTTTCATGCGCGCCAAATCCAAGCCAATCGGACGAAGCCCATTGGGGCCGTGACAGAGCTTGCAATTGATCGATTTTTGATAGAGGTACCGCAGTTGATCGGAATAACCAGAATGGGTTTGACCCGCAGGAGCGGCTTGCAAGACAAAAAATAGGCTGAGAAAGCCGATTGCAAAGGGGTGTTTAATTTGGATCTGTTTGATTTGGAAAGGCATAGGGTTTATTGTATCATGTCCCCCGCTTTAAAGCGGCTTGCAGCCAAACAGACCCTTGCCCCACAGGCAAAAACTCACCCCCAGAGTCTTTTAAAGCCAAGTTGGCCAAAGAGTGGGAATCTTGCACAATTCGCAAACTCAGCTCAGCATCGGGAGGCAAGGTCCAATAGCGCAGGGCCCGCTCGGGCATCCAGGCCCCATTTGGGCCGGGCAAAAGTGGGGTTTCCCAGAGTTTCTGTTCTCCCTGCCAGACCTCCAGGCGCGGCGCTGTCACCGGACTCAAAATCTGCACGGCGCCCAAAGCCAAACGGTGGGTATAAAGTGGCTCTTTGAGATAGCCTATCTGCCCCTCTGGCAAGCCCAAGACATGCTTGCGCAGAGCGTAGTCGGGATCACTGAAGAGATCCCCGGGTCCAACAGGCCCGTCGTTGGGATCGTCGTGGATCCACGGGGCTGAGGCGGGATTCAGCCAGGTATAGTCATTGGCCCCAAACTCACCAAAGCTGCGGTAGGGCAAACCGGGCCCGATCTGCTCACGCCGCTGCCAAAGGGCGTCGAAGGGCAGCAAGACATAGTTCGCGACCGGGTATTTCAGAGAGGGCTCCGATGGCACCCCGGCGGGGTCCCCCACTTGATAGAGAATACCCGGCAATGTTGGACGCGCTTCAAAAAGCGGGTAAATGCCATGGCCCCCAGGAGGCACTGTCACGCGGGGCTGGTGCCCCGCCAAAGGCAAAGGGCCCTCAATCACAGCATGCTTGGATTTGAGTGCAGGAGCGGCATAGGTATGAAAGTCAAAATGGGCGTGGGTCTCGACCATTACAAGCCGCCCATAGGCAGAGCCATCTTTGTGAATCACCAAGATCAGATCTTCGAGATCGTTTTCGTGGCTGCTCAACGGATTGTCGAAACCAGGCTCCCAGTCGCGGGGATGAAACAGGCCCAAATAGATAAAATACAAAACATCGGTTTCGACCACGTGATAATAGACGGCCCCTGTTAAGGGAAAACGCTCAAGATTCTCCCAATTATTAAAACCGTTAAAGTCACCGTCAAAATCAAAGCGGGTCAAATAATCGGCTGCGGGCAAACGCAAATCGGTTTGCTGGTAAATCAACGGGGCCCAATGGCGTGCCAATACATCAGGGGTCTGCGCCTGAGCCTGAAAAAGCGGCAGAGCCCCCAATAAAAGCGCATAAAACACCCATGTTTGCAAGCTTTTAAGTGTTTTCATGGTTTCAGTATAGCCTTGCTTGCAAACAAACAAAAGCCAGATATTTTAAAAAATAATTAAAAAAATGTTAAATCAATGATTGACTTAATGTCTTTTTAATCTTACAATAACCAATAGCTAAGATTTATTTCAGGAGATTTGAAGCACATGTCCCATCCTTCTATTCGTTTTACCAGTCTTATTCTTGCCAGCGGCAGCTTGTTGGCATCGCTTGCAGCCTGTCAGTCGGGTGTTAATCCAGCACTGACCGGTCAGCGTCTGGCTTCTTCAGTGAATGCCGCGTCCACCTCGTCCGCCCAGGTAAATCGCACTCCACTCAAAGCATCTCTTCATGCAAATACCGCAGCCGTTCCTGGAGAAATCATAGTCAGATTCAAAGCCGGGGTAGGTGCAAGCGCCACCCAGACAGCACTCAGCGCTCTGCGTCTGAGCACTGTGCAAATGGTGGGGCAGCCCTCCCTCGGTATCCATCTCGTTAAGACCCCCACCCTGGGCAGCGAAGCACAGGCCATTGAAGCCCTGCGTCGCAACCCTGCCGTTCTCTACGCAGAACCCAACGGCATTATTAGCCTGAGTCCTGAACAGGCTTCTGCTGCCAATGCACTGCGTGCCGCCGACGAACCCAGCTACCCCAACGACGAAATGTTCGAAAAGCAGTACGCCCACAAAAGAACCAGCTCACAGGCCGGTTGGGCGATCCAGAAAGGCAACCCCGATCTGGTCCTGGCCATTGTGGACACCGGTGTGGATTTAAAACACCCCGATTTGGCGGCCAAATTGATCAAAGGGTATGACTTCGTGGACAAAGACGAAGATCCCAACGATGGTCAAGGCCATGGCACCCATTGCGCAGGCATTTCTGCCGCTCTGACCGACAATAAAACTGGCGTAGCGGGTTATGCTCCTGGCGTCAAAGTGATGCCCGTTCGCGTTCTCGACAACCGGGGCTCTGGCACCTGGGCCGATGTGGCTGGTGGGATTGCCTGGGCCGCAGACAATGGCGCCAAGGTCATTAGCCTGAGCCTGGGTGGCGGTTCTGATTCCGCTGTCGTCGGTGATGCCGTCAGACACGCCCTGAGCAAAGACGCCGTTGTGGTTGCCGCCATGGGCAATTCAGGCCGCGAACAGAAATCGTATCCCGCTGCTTACCCCGGCGTGATGGCTGTGGGTGCCACCGACAGCAACGATAAAATCGCCCGCTTCTCACAATTTGGCCCCTGGATCTCCGTCAGCGCTCCTGGTGTGGATATTCTGGCCACCTTCCCGACCTATGCCAGCGGCATGCCCGGCAAAGACTATGGCAGCATCTCTGGCACCTCCATGGCAACCCCTGCGGTGGCCGGTCTGGCAGCCCTGGTTCGCAGCCAATGGCCCGATCTGAAACAAGAACAGGTCAAAGCCCATATCGAAGCCACCAGCGACGATCTCGGTGATGCCAAATTCGACAAGTATTTTGGCCATGGCCGCATCAACGTTGCCAAAACATTGAGCAGTGCACCTGCCCGTCGTTAATTGACACAATTATTGACCCCCCTGGTTAAATAAACCAGGGGGGTTCTTTTTTGTACTTGCAAGAGACCCCCTAAAAAATCTTGACATTTTGGCAAATCAAGTTTTTCAAATTATAATTAAGGGGTATTTTGACTTGATTTTAAGGATCTTGAATGAACCTAAATTTACTGTCTGACATCCACTCAAAAGTAACAGAAATCAAAGAGCAGCGTCACAACAACGGAAAAACACTGGTGGATTCTGGCTTGCAGTTATTGGCGCGGGCTCAATCCGAAAACTTTGAAAACCGAGAAACGCTGGTAAAAGCCAGCGAACAACTCCTTGATGCACTCCGCTACAACCGCAAACAACCAGAGCCCTATATTGGGCTCGCGTATATTTATTTCTTATTCGGTCAATACCCAAAAGCCAGCCCCTTTTTAACAGAGGTGTTGCTCATCGACCCGCAAAACACAGACGCTCAAATGCTCTTAAAACGCATTCACCAACCGGACACAGACACCAATGCAAATCAAAGTGAAATGTCAATTTCAGCAACCGATCTGTTGGTTGAGCAACTCAAACCCCAGATCCAAAAAGCGTGTTTGGATCTTACAAAATTGCCCCAGAACTGGATTTGTCTGACGTCAGAAGCACATATGCTCAGCCAAATGGAACTGCGCTTAAACGACTTAGAGCAGCTTTTGCATTCACTGAAAAATGAAATAACAAAATTTGAAAATGACACCAATGGACTGGAATTGCACATGCTCTTACGTCCATTTGAAAAAAGTTTCAAGCAATACAAAACCATTGTTCAACAGTCCAAGGTTTTGGTTCAGATCTCAGCCGCCATTCAAAAAGAATTTAATTGGGTGATATCTGTATTAAAACAGCTGACCCAATCAGGTGAGCGTTTCGCAACAGACTTTTCAGAAGCCCGATTGGAAGAATGTCTCGACAAAAGTGAAGAGATTGCGGATCAATTGGATGAATTTGATCAGCAAGGCCTGTGTCCTTCGGCCTTGCTGGAGGAATATGAAACCTGGGTCAAATGGATCAATGCTTTACAAGAACGATTGGATTAAAAAGGAGAGTATATGAGAGTCAATAACCCCGTTGGTGTTTCAGCAACCGCTCCCGTCGCAGCCCCCAAAGAGACAGCCAAACCAAGCCAAGCCAGTTCTACCACCGCAACAAAATCTACTTACACCCTTGAAAACACAGAGTCTGCATCTGTGAGTCGCCAAAGAGAGTTAACCTCGCCCGAGCGGAGAAGAGGACTGCTGCAGATCATTAGAAATAGCCCAATAACACAGGGGTTCAGAGCCCTAAATCTCTCCATTTTTAACCGCAGCACGTCGACGGCAACCCCTTCAGCAGCAACCCCTTCAGCAGCAACCCCTTCAGCAGCAACCCCTTCAGCAGCAACCCCTTCAGCAGCAACCCCTTCAGCAATAACCCCTTCAGCAATAACCCCTTCAGCAACAACCCCTTCAGCAACAACCCCTTCACCGCCCCCGGTGGTTGAATCTTTTTATTTACTGCCTCCTGACAGCCCCGCAGTCCCCCCCTCACCAGCGACACCTTTACCAGCAGCCCCTACGCCAGTAGCCGCCAATCCCGCGGCAGACCAGCAGCCATTCCTGTATGTCGACAATATCAATGTTCATGCACCGGCAGCACCCGCCAATCCCGAAGCAGACCAGCAGCCATTCCTGTATGTCGACAATATCAATGTTCATGCACCAGCACCCGCCAATCCAGCACCGACCACACCAGCACCCACAGATCACTCAGAAATTGTCCCCCAAGAAATGCATCCTCACCATGTAAAAATAGAAAGTTCAAGAGAAAGGGTGACCCATGGTATTGCCAAAGTCCATGAAGAAGTCTTTCAACATCATGGAGAGCACAATAAAACGACCTTCTTCTCGACAGAGGGCGCACAAGCGCTGAACGCGGTGCACTTTTCAGACGGAAAAGCCCAAAACACGCTGTTAAAAGCCTTTGAAAATTTGGATCAGCAAATTGAAAACACCCGCAACAGACTTCGCCAGGCACCGCCAGCAGAGAAAGAAGCGCTAAAAGAAGAGCTGCATAACTTAAGACAACTCAAAAAAGAATTCACCCAGGACTATAAAGTTTTGCGGGATGCCTATGTAGAAGTAGAAAAACTGGAAAAGGCCAATGCCTCTCCAGAACACATCCAAAATGCAAAGCAGGCCATTCAAACAGCCCAAACAAAAATTGAATCTCATTTGGGATTGTTAAACTCGGACATCGCATATGACATGAGAACAGCCAAAAAAATCGGCTCTTCTTTACAAAATCGGATGATTTTTGTGATGAGCCCCTCTGGGGAGTTTTATGCCATGGATCAAACCAGACGAGACGTCAAACTGCCCGATGGACATCGCATTATTGCCGACGCCAAAATTCACCACTCCAGTATGTTGGACAGCGAAGCCGTTGGGGGCGCGGGAGAATTGAGGGTGGGTTCTCAATTAAATGCTTTGGGTCATGAACTCAGTTTCCAAGATAGCCAAGACATATCCGGCGCTGGGAGAAAAATTACAGGGACAAGCGCCAAAGCCGCTCAAAAACGCGGCGAAGCCATCCTCACAAAGAAAGCAGAAATCGAATCTCGGATTGAATCGGAATTTCAATCCAGCATGCAAACGATTCAAAACAATGCCAATACATCTTTAGAGCGCCGTTTCCTCGAAGAATATAAAGCGATCCAGCTCAAAAATATCAACAATGAATTGGATGGCTTAGATGCCAGTCAGGTGGAAAACCACGCAAAAATTTCTGAACTCAACCATAAAAGAACAGATTTACTGAATGAAACGTTTGTCTTAGATGCACCCAGTGAGCAACGCAGCGACTTCTTGGCATACCGAGCCGAACATTTTAATCAATTTAAAGCGGATACCTTGCCCCAAATTCTACACAATATCATCGAATCCCAATTTCCCGAAGGACAGGTAGAAATACTTTCAGATCAAAGTGGTCACTACCGGCCAGATTTAAGTAAAACAGGCCAAACCATTTCACAACTTGAAAAACAAGGTGTTGAAACTGAAAGACTCACTGTTACTGTGGGAGAAAAAGATATTCAGCCTGATAGAGCGTCGAAAGACACTATCAAAAATCTACATCCTGAACTGAATAAAAGCCAGGTCAAGAAAAAGTTTAATGAAACACTGGATTTGCCTGCTGCTGCGGTTCAAGAATTGACAAAAGCTGGCAAAACAGAAGCAGATTTACGCCAAATGCATTGGCAAAGACAGGCTTTGGGGCAAGAAATAGCCCAGCGCGCCCAACAAAAGGCCGCAGCGGCTGCGCCGCCACCTCCACCCGTCCAAAACGAATCAGACTACGAGCAAACCTTTGATCTTGGCCAACCAAGTCCTGCTGCAGCCAGACCCACACTCGTCCAAGACGAATCGGGCTATATGCAAAACGTGGATCTCAGCCAGCCCCCAACGAGAGCGGGCTAAGCATCAGCTCACAAGCAGGGCTTTAAAGCCCTGCTTTGAATGGTTTAAGGCTGAATGCGGTAAATCGTACGCGGGAAAGGGCTGGTCTCGCGCACGTGTTCAACACCGGAGATCCAGGCCACAAAGCGCTCAATGCCCAGACCAAAGCCACCGTGGGGCACAGAGCCATATTTGCGCAGATCCAAATACCAACCAAAGGCCTCCATCGGCAAATCATGCTCTTGAATGCGCTGCACGAGCAAATCGTAATCGTCGATGCGCTGGCCGCCGCCGATCAACTCACCGTAGCCATCGGGGGCAATCAAATCTGCGCCCAGGGCCACTTCGGGCCTGTCGGGATCGGGTTTCATATAAAAGGCCTTGATCGCACTGGGAAAGCGGTGGACAAAAACCGGCTTTTGGAAATGTTCCCCCAAAAGGGTTTCATCGGGCGCGCCGAGATCGTCACCCCATTGGATTTCAGAGCCTTTTTCTTGCAATAATTTGACGGCATCATCATAAGAGATCTTGGGAAAAGGGGCGGTGATATCTGCCAATTTGCTGGTATCGCGTTCGAGCAATCTGAGTTCTGCCGCACGGGTTTTTAAGACGCGCTGAATGACGTAGGAGACATACTCTTCTTGCATCGCCAGATTTTCTTCAAAGGTCAAAAAGGCCACTTCGGGTTCAATCATCCAGAACTCAGTCAAATGTTTGCGGGTTTTGGATTTTTCGGCCCGAAAAGCGGGGCCCAGACAATAGACCTTGCCCAGAGCCAGAGCGGCAGCTTCCATATAGAGTTGGCCCGTTTGAGAGAGATAGGCCTGATCTTCAAAATAGTCAATCTGGAAGAGGTTGGTGGTGCCTTCACAGGCATTGGCGGTGATGATTGGGGCGTCGATATTCACAAATCCGCGATCATTAAAAAAATCACGGCTGGCTGCCATGACCTCAGCGCGGATGCGCATCACAGCCATTTGCGAAGGTGTACGCAGCCAAAGGTGGCGGTGCTCCAGTAAAAAATCAGCGCCGTGTTCTTTTAAACTGATCGGGTATTCGCCCTCGACTTTGCTGACAATTTCAATGCTCTGCACGCCCATTTCGTAGCCACAATAAGGGGCGCGATCTTCTTTGCGCACACTGCCTGTGATCATCAGCGACGACTCTTGGGTAACGGATTTCGCGGCTTCCCAGACTTCTTCGGGCAATTCTTTTTTAAAGGCCACACATTGAATGAAGCCGGTGCCATCCCGCAGGATCAAAAAAACCAGCTTGCCGCTTTCGCGTTTATTGTAGAGCCAGCCACGCAGGGTGACCGTCTGGTCAGGGTATTTATGAATGTCTTCGATCGTGGTGACCGTCATGGTTTGCTCCTTGAAATTTCAAATTTAAGCAAACATCATCATACCCCGAAAGCCCGTGTTCAGACTATCTGATGGTCAGATCTAAAGACTAAAAGCCGAATAGACCACTTCCTGCAGGCCTTTTTCCATATCTTCGCTGGAGACATTGGAACGAATACACTCGTGTAAGTGTTGGGCCACATAGGCTTCACCAAATTTTTTCAGGGCATTGTTGGCTGCTTTGAGCAAGCGCAGGGTTTTGACACAGTCTTTGGTGTCTCCGGCAGCCAGCGATTTTTTAATCGCTTCTATCTGTCCCTGGGCACGGTTCAAGCGGTGAATCAGTTCGGTATTGGAATTTTCCATGGGTATAAGCCTTTCCATTGCCTTTCAAACAACAATCTTTCTGTATCTTAGAATACTATACAGGGTATGAGAAATATATTGTGTATACTTATACCCCATTGAGTAAGAAATCATGTCTATTCCTTTAAAAAGATTTGCAATAATATACCATAGGGGGTATATTATAAAGAGATGCCAATTCGGCAAAAATATCTGCAAAAGCATGTGTGTATCACAACGCAACGCTTAGAAAGGACTTTATCGTGGATCTGCTCAATATCATAGGCTACTTCGCCGCGGTGTTGATGGGGGGCGTCTTGGGACTCATTGGCGGCGGCGGCTCCATTCTCACGGTGCCGATCTTGGTCTATTTGTTTAAAATTCCCCCGGTTCTGGCCACCGCTTATTCCCTGTTTATTGTTGGCCTGACCAGCATCTTTGGCATGGCCGGGTATATCAAAGCCAAATTGGTCAATTTTAAAGTGGGGATTGTCTTTTCGATTCCCGCCATGATCGGGGTGTTTACGGCCCGCAAATTTATTGTGCCCGCCATTCCCAAACAATTGTTTGAAATCGGGGGAATGGCGATCAGCAAAGACATGGCGATCATGGCGCTGTTTGCAGTGATGATGGTGGTGGCTTCGGTCTCGATGATTCGCCCCAGTAAAGAAAAAGTAGCAGAAAAAGACCACAGCCACGACTCCGAACTCAAAAAAATTCTAATGGTCTCTCTGGAGGGGTTGGTCGTCGGTGTACTGACCGGGTTGGTGGGAGCCGGTGGCGGATTTTTGGTGATTCCCGTGCTGGTGCTCTTTGCCGGACTGGATATCAAAGTGGCAGTGGCCACCTCCCTGCTGGTCATTAGTATCAAATCCCTGGTAGGATTTTTAGGGGATCTCGGCGGCGCTCCACTGGATTGGGTGTTTCTGGGGGGCTTCTCGGTCTTTACTGTGGCTGGGGCCCTGATCGGCACCTGGGCCTCTAAATTTGTGCCCAGCGACAAACTCAAACCCGCCTTTGGCTGGTTTGTGCTGGTGATGGGTGTGTTTATTCTGTTAAATACCGGCCTGAGTGGCGGCCATTAAAACAAGGCGAAAACAAAGAGGGAGAAACAGAGATGATCTTTAGACAGATGTTTGACGCAGAAAGCAGCACCTATACCTACCTGATCGGGGATGAGCAAAGCCGAGAGGCGGCCCTGATCGACAGTGTTCAGGAACAGGCCGAGCGCGATACCAAGGTGCTCAAAGAACTGGGACTCACACTCAAATACCTGCTCGAAACCCATGTTCACGCCGACCATATTACCGGTGTGACCCGTCTCAAAGCCCAGTTTGCCGAAGCCAAATCGGTGGTCTCGGCCCAAGGCGGCGCACCCTGCGCCGATCACCTGGCCCAAGACGGCGATCTGTTTCGCCTTGGGGAGCTGGAAATTCGCGTTTTGGCCACACCGGGCCACACCAATGGCTGTATTTCGTATCAAGTCGGAGATCGGGTCTTCACGGGTGATGCCCTGCTGATTCGCGGCTGCGGACGCACGGATTTTCAGGAGGGAAGCGCCAGCCAACTCTATGATTCGGTCACCCAAAAACTCTTTGCCCTGCCCGATCAGACCCAGGTCTATCCTGGCCACAATTATATCGGCCTGACCTCCAGCACGATCGGCGAGGAAAAACAGCACAACCCCCGGTTGGGCGGTGGCAAGAGCAAAGCCGAATTTGTTGACATCATGGACAATCTCAAATTGGCCCAACCCGCCAAGATCATGGAGGCCGTGCCTGCCAATCTCAAATGCGGTAATCTGTCTGAAGTCAGTCCGGCTTAAACAAGCAAAGATCCCTGCAAGAAAATCACTGCGAAAAGGAAACCTGAATGTCTTTTCACGAATTGTATCTCAAAGATATTTATGAACTCTACCAAACCAAAAAAGACCAGTATGAATGGATCGATGTGCGCCGCCCCGATGAATGGGAGATGGGAACAATTCCTGGTGTGACGCGAATTGTACTGGACGATCTGCCTGAGCAAGCCGCCAACCTGGACCCCAGCCGCAGCTATATCCTGATCTGCCGCAGCGGGGGCCGCAGTGGCCGCGCCTGCCAAATGCTGGCCGAAGCCGGGATCAACGATGTGACTAATTTTGGCGGGGGCATGTTGACCTGGTACGAAGCCGGGTACCCCTTAGAAAAATAGGCCCGACAGGGTCTGCCACGATCTGCTTGAAAAGGTTTTTAAAATATACTATACTGGGTATAGTAATCACAGGAGTAGGTACTGCAAATGGTTATCGAAAATTTCACCCCGATTCCCGCCCTCATTGGCGGAGGCCTGATCGGTTCAGCCGCCGCCCTGCTGATGTTGTTTAATGGCAAAATTGCGGGCATCAGCGGTATTACCAAAGGTATTTTGGGCGAGTGCCCCACCCCCCAAGAGCGTTTTTGGCGCATTGCCTTTACCTTGGGTCTGGTACTCGGCGGCGCAGCGATGGTCTATGCCCTGCCGGCAGCGACAGCGCTGAGCCTCAAATTAAACCCCGCACAAATGGCACTCGGCGGCTTATTGGTCGGCGTAGGGACCGCCATGGGCAATGGCTGCACCAGCGGTCACGGCATCTGTGGTCTGGCCCGGCGCTCCCAGCGCTCCTTGGGCTCGGTGATCACTTTTATCGCAGTGGGTATGGTGGTTATGTTTGTCATGAGTCATTTGATCGGAGTTGCGAGGTTTTAATATGAAAATCTATCTGAGCGCCTTTGTTTCTGGTCTGATCTTTGCCATCGGCCTCGGGATCTCGGGCATGATGAGCCCCCAAAAAGTCCAAGGATTCTTGGATCTGGCGGGCCGTTGGGACCCCAGTCTGCTCTTGGTCATGGGTGGTGGGCTGGCAGTCACCTTTGTAACCTATCCACTGATTTTTAAACGCAAAGCCCCGATTCTGAGCGACCATTTTGCCCTGCCGGGCCATGCCAAAATTGATCCCAAGCTGATTGGTGGCGCAGCGATCTTTGGCTCTGGCTGGGCCATCAGTGGCCTCTGCCCAGGGCCTGCATTGGCCAATCTGGGCAGCTTGAATCCGGGCGTCTTGGCCTTTGTGGGCATGATGCTGCTGGGTTTTGTGATTTATCCGCGCCTGAGCCAAATCGGTACACCCCGTTCGCTCCCTGGCGTGGAAACTCCCGCCCAAAAACAGGAGCGCTGCGAAGAAGAGTGTGTGGTGGATTAGAGACCGACCCTTTGGGGGTGCACAGCCGCTTTAAATTGAGCCAAAAGCCCATTGAAGCGGCTGTTGAGCAACAATCTTGTTGTAACTTTATTCATGAATCACTTATTTTGTTGCAACATCCAAAAAAGATTTGTTATGCTCAAGTCAGATGGAGGTAAATACACATGGCTAAACCCAAAGTTGGCAGACCGATTAAGTTTGAAGCCAAACCTCTGTATTTTGGCATGAAAGTAACCGCCCAAGAAAAGGCTGCCATTAAACATCTGGCACAACTCCGAAACCAGTCTGCCTCCCAGGTCATTTTGGACTTGGTGAATTCAGCGCTCGCAGAAAGCCCCCCCTCCCGCCGGCAGCGTTTGACAACGGCTGAACTGAGACAGCTCTCGCCCGAAGCTCAAGCGCATTTGCTGCAAATACAGGCCCAAGCCATTTCAGAGCTTCAAGAAATAGACGTCTACAACGAAGATATTTTAGAAGACCGTCAATGACCCATCAAAATCCACAACGCGGGGAAATTTGGCTGGTCAGTTGTGATCCCCAAGTGGGTGAAGAAATTCAAAAAACACGCCCAGCTTTGGTCTTGAGTATCAACAGCATGGCCAAACTCAAAACCCGCTATGTCGTTCCGATCCGGGACATGAAAGACTTTCATTCTGCTGTGTATTATTATTACCCCCTGCAACCCAATCGTGAAAACAAACTTCAAAAACCCAGTTCAGCAGACTGCACCCAAGCCAAATCTGTCTCTCTGCAGCGTTTTGTCAAAGCCACTGGCGGAAAAATCAGCGCCAGCGATTTAAAAGAAATCGCAGATACAGTGGGTTATTTACTTGGGCTTTGAGAATGGTTTTTAAAGCTTCATTCTTTTAATTTGATTGAAGCCTCAAAATTTAATACTTTTGACTTGGTTAGCAAAACTATCGATAATATATACTTCATTTTTATTAACCGCACAAATGGAAATAATTCCTTTGAAGTTTGGGATAGGTTCCTCACCGTTGATCTGATTAAT
>JBFWRL010000139.1:0-15252 GCA_050248915.1 Candidatus Sericytochromatia bacterium | reverse complement strand
CAGCGCTCTGACTTGCGAAGTCAGGTGATCCGCAATGTTGGTTTTTGCGCTGTTTTCCAGTTTTGGAATTTTTGCATCGAGCTGATAACACTGGCCCTCCCAGACGATTTGGCCCAAAGTTGGTTGAAAAAGCAGCTGGATCGGTCTCAGATCTGCTTCTGCATGCCAGAGAAATTGAAGCGCGAACCAGCCCTGAGCCAGGGGAGTCTGTTTGAGTTGGGAGATCTTCATTTTATTTTATAAAGGCTGGTCGCCAATAGGTATTTTCACTCACTTGGGCTGATTTGGGTGAGCGGATGTTGGCTGTCATATTGAGTGCTTCTGCAAAAGCCGGTAAAGGTTTGGCAGCTTGGGTTTTCAGGCAGTGGCCATACGATTCTGCGTGGTAGCTTCCGCTGACAAAGCTGGGGCTGTTTAAGACCTCGATTAATGCAGGTGTATTGACCTCCAGGCCCAGAATTTGCAATTCTTTGAGGGCTTGAATCAGTCTCAATCGGGCCACTTCTCGGCTCTTGCCACGACTGATCAGTTTCAGCAAGAGCGGATCATACTCTGGAGAAATGAGGCTGCCAGATTGAATGCCCGATTCGACCCGCAGTCCCGCACCATCGGGCCCGCGCAAATAGGCGATCTCTCCGCTACACGGAAAGCCACTGCTGGGATTCTCGGCGTAAATACGGGCTTCTATGCTACAACCCAGGGATTGAATCTGACTTAACGCTGCCACAGATTCCCCACGGGCAATGCGAATTTGCCAGGCGACAAGATCTTCGCCCGTGATTTCTTCGGTCACGGCGTGTTCTACCTGGATACGCGGATTGACTTCAAGGAAGTAAAATTGGCCGGAATGCCAGAGAAACTCGACAGTGCCAACCTGATCCAGTCCGATGGCTCGGCCCACTTGCAGAGCCAAGTCCCAGACCCTTTCACGTTCAGCACTGCTGAGAAAGCTGGCTGGGGCCTCTTCAACCACTTTTTGTCTGCGCCTTTGCAGCGAACATTCCCGCTCAAAAAGATGCACCAAATGGCCGTGGCTGTCTCCGAGCAATTGCACTTCGATATGGCGGGCCTGGGGCAGGTATTTTTCGAGAATTAAGGCCGGATCGCCATAATGACTTTGGGCATAGTGCCGAGCTTGTTCTACCAGCGACAGGAGCTTCTCAGGACCATTGACCTGATACATACCCATCCCTCCGCCGCCTCGGGCTGGTTTGAGCAAAAGTGGGTCGTTGCTGTTTTCACCATTGCTTTGGGCAAAGTCCCTACAGGCTTTTTCGAGGGCTTGGCCCGTTAAATGGGTGAGATTGAGGTGCGGTATCAACGGAATACCCAAAGGCTGCAAAAATGCCTGACAGGCAGCTTTGTCACCACTGCGTTCCAAAACTGTACGCGAAGGGGCAATCAACGGCACGCCGTGGGTATCACAACTTGCCCGAAAATCTGCCCTTTCAGACAAAAAGCCGTAACCCGGATGAATGGCTGCTTGGTATTTTTTTGCGGCAGCGATCAAGGCTGGGCCATTGAGATACCCCGATAGCGGTGGCAAATCTGGAATTTCGACGCAATAATCCGCCCCGGAGATCCAGGCATTTTCTGGATCTCCAGGCGGAACGGCAATCAGGGTCGGAATACCCATTTCCCGACAGGTGCGCACAATCCGGCGGGCAATGACCCCTCGGTTGGCAACTAAAATCCGTTCAAAGGACATTACAACGTCCTGGCTGCCATTTCTAGGCTTTTTTTAACCCAAAGCCTGGAAAGATTCATCTAAAATTCGGAGTATGTCTTCACACTCAGATCGGGTTATTGTATATGGTGGGGCCAAGCGAATAACATTGCCAAAAAGGCCACCTTTTCCAATCAACAGGCCGCGTTTGCGTGTTTCTTCCATCATCCGGGCTGTTTCCGCCGTGGCGTGTTCCTTGGTTTCGCGGTCTTTGACCAGTTCCATTCCGACCAAAAGCCCCCTACCGCGCACGTCGCCAATAAGGCTGTGCTTCTCTTTTAAGGCCAACATGCCCGCTTTTAAGAAGGCACCCTGAACCTTGATATTCTCCATCAGGTTCTCTTCTGCCATGATTTCGAGGGTCATCGCCGCTTGTAGAGCCTGATAGGGATCGCCTCCAAAGGTATTGAAGTGGGTTTTGCCAACCAAGGCCTGCGAACACGTTTCGTTCATGACCACGGCTCCGACGGGAGCCCCATTGCCGAGGCTTTTGGCCATGGTAATCATATCTGGGGTGATACCACTCTGGGAGATGGCAAAAAAGCTCTCACCGGTTCTGCCAATGCCTGTCTGTACTTCATCGGAGATATACATGCCGCCATATTTTTTGACAATGCGGTAGACTTCGGCGTGGTATTCCACTGGGGGTTCCACAAAACCGCCCACCCCTTGAATGGGCTCAACAATGATCCCGGCAATTTTGCCATGGGTCACGGTTTGAATGGTGTTTTCCACTTCTTTGGCACATTCCAGGCCACAACTGGTTTTTTCTTTGCCAAAGGGGCAGCGGTAGCAATCGGGTTGCATGGCGTGGGCCACTTCCCCGAAGGGCTGGCCCTTAAATTTCCAGGTTGAGTGCCCGCAGAGATTGAGTGTGAGCTGGGTGCCGCCGTGATAACCCAATTTGAGGGCCAACATGGTGCGCTCGCCGGTGGCTGCTCGGGCGGCCATAACTGCATATTCATTGGCTTCGGAACCGGAATTGGTCACCATCACATGCTCCAATCCTTCCGGGGAGACGGCGGCAAGGTCTTCACAGAGGCGCACATGGGGTTCACTCAGGTAAAGCACACTGGGGTGTTGAATGCCGTCTTCGTCAAAACGGGCTTTGAGAGCCGCTTTGACCTTGGGATGATTGTGACCAACGGAGATGGATACAATCCCGCCAATGGCGTCGAGATACTCTTTGCCATCGGCATCCCAAATGCGTGTGCCTTGTGCTTTGACGGGATGGAAGGGTTTTTCGTAATAGTGCAAATTGGAATGGGCTGCGTGTTTTTTGCGGCGGGCCATTAATTCTTCTGTGTTCATGTTTACCTCTTTTAGATGCTGACTCGGGGATTCAATTCTTTTCGAAGCGGAGATCAACAAAAGACAGCTCCCTTGCGGAAGCCGTCTGAAACAATTTTATATGGGGTTCAGGGAGCGACCAAGGGGCCATAGCTGTCGGGACGGCGATCGCGGTAGAACTGCCAGAGATCCCGGACTTCTTTGATCATGTCCAGATCCAAATCTGCAACCACCAATTCATCTTGGTCGCGACTGGCCATAGCGATAAACTGACCCCGCGGATTGACAAAATACGATTGGCCATAAAATTCGCCAATATTCCAGGGGCCTTCGGTGCCAACGCGGTTGATGGCGCCAACAAAATAACCATTGGCCACCGCATGGGCAGGCTGTTCAATTTTCCAGAGGTATTCACTCAACCCGGCCACAGTGGCTGAGGGGTTAAAGACAATTTCTGCGCCATTCAGGCCCAGTGCACGTGCCCCTTCAGGGAAATGGCGGTCATAGCAAATATACACACCCACTTTGCCGTAGGCGGTGTCAAAGACGGGATAGCCAGTATTGCCGGGTTTAAAAAAGAACTTTTCCCAAAAACCCTTGACCTGGGGAATGTGGTTTTTGCGGTATTTGCCGAGATAGGTGCCGTCAGCATCAATCACAGCCGCAGTATTGTAGTAGACACCGGTCATTTCTTCTTCGTAGATCGGCACCACAATGACCATTTTGTGTTTTTTGGCCTGCTCTTGCATCAAGCGGGTGGTGGGGCCATCGGGAATGGCTTCTGCAAGCCCATACCATTTGGAATCTTGAGACGGACAGAAGTAAGGGCCCGTAAAGACTTCTTGAAAGCAGAGAATTTGGACGCCTTTGGCGGCGGCCTCTTCAATATACGGCAGATGGGCTTCGATCATGCCATTGCGATGATCTTCACAGGAAGCCTCCGTATCTACTTTGTTTCCAACTTGGATCAAACCACAACGGACATTGCGAGCCATGTAGCTACCTCTTATTTTTGAATGGTTAAATCCCTGTGCATTTCTTCCAAGCCAAAGGGCAATCTGTGGGCTATCAGCTTGAGGCACAGGACTCTCAGCAAAATAAATTGTAGCACTATTTTTCGGGGATTCAAGCCCGCTATATAAGGGAGATCTGATTCGGCAATCGCAGTGAGGGCCAAAAGCTTGATCGAGATCAAAGATCGTCTTGACTGCTATCAAAGGCAACTTGGCCAAAATCTGTTTGAATAGAGATGAATCATTCAGTGGAAGGGTTTGCATGCAACTCTGTGGCTCTCCCTTCAGACAAGTGGTTCACTGATTATTCCTGTGATTCACGGATCATTGCAGGGGGGAAGCGCCCATTCTTCAAGAAGGGCCCTTCCCTTTTTCTTTTGTGTTACTGGTTTCCGAACCCGCTATTCTGCTGAGAATTGGATTGACTTTGTGACGAAATTTTCCTATTATTGGGTTGACTTTGTGATCTGATTAATCTAAAAATAGGTTGACTTTGTGGCAAAACGAAAGTTCTTTGAGCGGCGGGCTTTGGCAGATTTGCGTGATTGGGCGCGCAAAGAGGGGCGCAAGCCCTTGGTATTGCGGGGGGCCCGACAGGTGGGCAAAACCTCTTTGGTCCAACTCTTTGCCCGTGAGTTTGATACCTTTTTGGAATTGAACCTTGAGCGCAGGCAGGACGCGCAGTTGTTTGAGAGAATCCCCGCGATTCAAGATCTTTATCAAGCCATTTTGCTGGCACAGCAACAAGTACCCAAAGGCAGAGTTCTGCTCTTTATTGATGAAATTCAAGCTTCTCCACAGGCCGTAGAGCAATTGCGCTTTTTTTATGAACATCTTCCTGAGGTACATGTGATTGCCGCAGGATCGCTGTTGGAAGTTGTCTTGGAGCAAAAAGAAATTGCGTTTCCTGTTGGGCGTGTAGAAATGCTTTGGCTGAAACCCCTCAGTTTTGAAGAGTATTTGGCCGCGATGGGGCACACACAAGCGCTTGATGCATATCACACCTTGCCTTGCCCAGAATATGCCTTGCCAACTTTGTTTCAACACTTTCACCAATACACACTCACTGGAGGGATGCCTGAGATTGTTGGTGCTTACCAGGCGACTCAACAAATTATGTCCCTCAATGACCATTACCAATCTCTCTTAACTGCCTATCTGGATGATATTCCCAAATATGCTCGCAATGCCTCTTCCCGACATATCTTGCGGCATTGTGCGGAAAGGGCACCATTTGAGGCGGGTTCACGCATCCATTTTGCTGGTTTTGGCAAGTCGGATTATGGCTCTCGTGAGGTCGGTGAAGCTTTGCGAACATTAGAGCGGGCCCAATTGGTCTATTTGCTCTATCCGAGTACAGATATTGAGATTCCGATCCGCCCCGATTTTAAAAAATCACCCCGGCTGCAATTTTTGGATACCGGTTTGCTCAATTATTTTGTCGGACTGCAAAACCACTTTTTTGGCCAAGAAGACCTACATGGTTTTTACCGAGGCCTGATCGCTGAACATATTGTGGGACAGGAATTGCTGGCTCTGGCCGTCAATCCGCTGCAAAAACTCTGTTTTTGGGTGCGCGAAAAGAAGCAGTCCAATGCTGAAGTTGATTTTGTCTTACAACACGGTGAGTTTATCATTCCGATTGAAGTCAAAGCGGGCGCTTCGGGCACGCTCCGTTCATTACATCAGTTTATCGACGCAGCATCCCATGGATTGGCCGTGCGCCTGTATCACGGGTCGTATCAGGTTCAGGAGAGCATTACCCCTTCGGGCAATGCCTATACGCTGTATAATCTGCCCTATTTTTTAGCTGGAAAAATCAGAGCGTATCTGGATATTTGGGCTGCTTGAGCTGCTTTTGTTTGCGCTGCCAAAAGACAGCCAAACCCGTAAACAGAAGTGAGAGCCCCAGTGAGAGGCCAAATAACTGCCAAAAAGTGGGTTCTTGTGAATTTTTCATGGTTAGCAAGCTCCTTAAGTGACTCGGTCGGGATAGTTTTAGAACGCTCTTTGCTCATGGTACATTGTCAAAAATACCTTTTACCAGGAGACCGTCATGCAGCCGCTGAAATCCGATGATCGATACATCCTCTTTCCAGAAATCGAAGCCAATCTCACCGATTATTTGCCCGTCTCGGAGCGTCACAGCCTCTATTATGAGGTCTGCGGCAACCCTGAGGGTATGCCTGTGGTTTTTTTGCATGGGGGGCCAGGCGGCGGCGTACAACCCAAATACCGGCGTTTCTTTGATCCTGAGTTTTATAAAATCATTCTTTTTGACCAGCGCGGAGCGGGAAAAAGCAAGCCCCATGCAGATTTAGAACAAAACACCACTTGGGATCTGGTCGCAGATATCGAAAAATTGCGTGTACACCTTGGCATTGAAAAATGGCTGGTCTTTGGCGGAAGTTGGGGCAGCACCTTGGCCCTGTCCTATGCGATCACGCATCCTGAGCGGGTCAGCGGTTTGATACTGCGTGGTATTTTCCTCTGCCGCCCAATCGAAATTCAATGGCTTTACCAAGAGGGGGCCTCTTGGCTCTATCCCGATGCCTGGGAAAAATACGCGGGTGTGATTCCCCTTGCTGAACAGGCAAATATGGTCAAAGCCTATTATGCCCGGTTAACCAGCCCCGATGCAGCTGTGCGACTCGAAGCGGCTCGGGCCTGGAGCACCTGGGAAGCAGCGACCTCAAAATTGATTCCCGATCAAGAGCTGGTGAATGCTTTTGATGAAGAAGAATTTGCCCTGGCCTTTGCCCGGATCGAGTGCCATTATTTTATCCATGATTCGTTTTTTGACACAGACAATTTCTTGCTTGAAAATGTCGTCAAAATCAAGCAGATACCGGGGTATATCGTGCATGGCCGCTATGATGTGGTTTGCCCTGTGCGCTCAGCCTGGGATTTGCACAGGGCCTGGCCCGAAGCCCAATTGGAAATAGTGCCCGATGCCGGGCACTCCGCTATGGAGCCGGGCATCTTACACCATTTGGTCGCCTTTGGTGAAGATTTTAAACACAAACATGCCAAGCAGGGTTAAACCCGCTCCAGCTGAAGAGGTTGAACTGAGTACCCCTCAAGATCTCTTTCGGTTGAAGCAATTCAGCCTGTCTCAGGCCCAGGCCCCGATCAAAGTGGGCACCGACGCCCTGCTCTTGGGGGCCTGGAGCGCAGCCCTAAAATTGCCTCAGGAAGTCAGTCAGGTACTGGATATAGGCACAGGTACAGGTATTTTGGCTCTGATGTTGGCCCAGCGCTTTGTGACAGACGGTCTCAGGCCCAACATTCATGCCCTCGAAATTGACCCGGTGGCCCAGGCCCTTGCCGCGTTAAATTTTGGGTCCTCAGCCTGGGCTTCACAGCTACTTTTACATCCAGTGTCGCTACAAACTTTCAAGCCCGAAACAATGTCCAGCTTTAACATGTCGGGTTTTGATCTGATTGTGTCTAATCCCCCCTATTTCCCTCCCCACAGAACTTCACCTCTGGCCGCACGGGCCCAGGGACGCAGTCAAATTACCTTACATTGGTCAGAAATTTTGGCTTTTGCGGCCCAGCACCTGCATCGCCACGGTCAATTGGCTTTGATTCTGCCTGTCCAAGCTTGGCCTGCTCTCTTGGTGGAGGCCAGCTCGGTTGGTCTTTCCCCGATTCAGCTTAGCTGGGTGGCGGGCCATGCTGGCGTCCCTGCCAAACGTCTGCTCAGTGCCTGGGGTCGCTGGCCTGTGAGCTGTTCGGTTGAACGGCTCTGCCTCAGGCAGGGGGCTACTCCCCAATCTGCTTATAGTGTTGATTATCTTGCTTTGCTTGAGGCCTATTTTCCTGGGTTCTCTACGAGAACCACCCAAGCAATTGTTTTGCCATGACAGCAGAAAGGGGAAGAGAAGCCAAGCAAATCTTGTTTTTGAGCAATGGCAGTGGTGAAGACAAAATTGCTTCGGTATTGGCCCAGTTTTGGCAGCAAACCCGACCCCAAGACTCACTTGTTGCTTTGGCGCTGGTGGGCCATGGGGATTTTTATACTTCGGCGGGAATCTCTTTGCTCTCCCCCGGTTTTGCCCCGCCATCAGCGGGTTTTGCCTATTTACATCCACTCAAACTGCTCAAAGACTTCCGCGCAGGCCTGGGAGGCCATCTGGCCCAGACCTGGCGACGGCTCAAAAGCACCCCGGCAGATGCTGTGATCGCAGTGGGGGATATTGTGGCTGTGGCCATGGCTTGGCGCAGTGGCAGGCCGTTTGCCTTTGTGGGCTGTGCTTTGAGCGATTATTATACTGCTGGCCAGCACCACACCTATGATCCATTGCAACGCCTGGGGTTAAAACAGGCCCATTTGGGGATTTTTCCCCGCGATCAACTCACTGCCCAGGCCTTGCAGAGTCGGGGCTTACCAGCTCTGTGTCTGGGCAACCCCATGTTGGATGCCCTTGAATACGATGCCAATTGGCAATATTCGCCTCTTTCAGGGCGATATATTGTCGCTGTGGCACCCGGCAGTCATGCCGATGCCCTGGTAAATTTTCGTTTGATACTGGCGCAATTGTCTGAGTGCTGGGAACTGCCCGTGGATTATCTCTGTGCTTTGGCACCAGGGAAAGAAAAACAGGCATTTGAACAGGTTTTAGCCACTACTGGCTGGCAAAAAAAAGGAGAGCGAAACCAGGCTTTTTGGCAGCGCTCTGCAGCAGAAATTAGGCTGATTGAGGGGGCCTGGGGCTCCATTCTGGCCCAAAGCCAAATCCTGATTGGTCTGGCTGGGACCGCCAATGAACAGGCGGCGGGACTGGGGATTCCAATTGTCTCATTCAGTGGTCAGGGTCTACAATACAGCTCCCGCTTTGCGGAAGCCCAGACCCGTTTATTGGGCCCAGCCTTGCATTGGCTTGAACCCTGTCACCCCGCTATATTGGCCCATACCCTTAAACGTCTGCTTTGTGACAAGCTTGTTTCTGAGCTGGCTCAAAAACAAGCTCAAGCGGTCAGCCACGAGCGCTTTGGCCCTGTGGGAGCGGCCGGACGCATCGTGGCTGAAATCCAGCGTCGGTTATAGGGCTGCGGTTGCTCACCCCCCAAACCTATTCTTGCCCAATCGGCTCCATTAAAGCCAATACTGCGCTGGAATTGGGTATCACCCGTTCAATGGCAGCCTTAATTTGAGGCAACAAAGCAGGTTTTAAAGCCGCATTTTCGAGGGATTCAGGCAATTGAGTGAGCAAATTGCCCATGCCCGGAAGATGTTCGATCTCAATCTCTTGGCTGCTAATTTTGGCCATGCTGCGGGTGAGTTCGATCGCCTCTGAGAGGCCCCCAATTTGGTCAACCAAACGGATCTCCAAGGCCTGTTTTCCGGTATAGACCCGCCCCTGAGCCACTTGTTCGACGGTGGCAAAGTCGAGTTTGCGGTTTTCGGACACCCGTTCTAAAAAGATCCGATAAAATTCCCGCAAATTGTTTTGCACTATTTGGCGTTCTGCATCTGAATATCCCCGGTGATCCCCCGTGGAATCTGCTTTTTCGTTGGATTTGATCACGGTATTTTTGATCCCCAAGAGGTCAAACAGGCCTTTAAAATTGGTTTTTCCGGCATAAATGCCAATGCTACCCGTCATGGTGCTGGCATTGGCCAAAATTTTGTCACCGGCCAGCGCAATCCAATAGCCTCCAGAAGCTGCGACATCTGCCATCGAAACCACCACAGGATTTTTGGTGTGCTTTTTGTATTGTTGCAGGGCCCGATAAATTTCATCAGATGCCAAAGCGGAGCCCCCAGGGCTGTTGACCCTGAGTACCAGTCCTTTGACCTGTGGATCTGCTCTCAAAGCCAAGATTTGCTCAACAACACTGCTTGCGCCTGCAAATTCTTCGCCAAACAGCAATCCTCTGCCACTGCGCCCTTCAACAATACTGCCAGAGACATAGATCACGGCAATTTTATCCTTGGGCTCCCACGAATTTTCATGAAAACGGGTGCGACTGATATCTTCAAAGGAGGCATTGGGTTGGTGGATCAAATCTGCCGCCAATTGGGGAATTTCGTCAATATATGCCACAGCATCTATCAATCCTGTTTCTTTGGCTTCTGTGGCTGTAAACAGGGTCTTTTGAAAAATTTTATCTATCACACCATCGCTAAGATTCCGGGCATTTTTGAGATTGCTGAGATAGCGATCAAAATCGTCTTTTTGAATTGCGCCATATTGCTCTAAAGTGGCCGCAGAGGACTCACTTTTGGTATATGATTCCAAGCCCGTTTTATAATTGCCGACTTTAATAAATTCGACCTCGACACCCACTTGATCGAGCAGATCTTTATAATGGGGCAAAACATAGGCAAAGCCTTTAAGATGAAGGCTTCCCATGGGATGTAAGACTATTTTGTCTGCAAGAGAGGCAAAATAATACTCTGACATACCGCCATCTTTGAGGTAGACGATAATTTGTTTACCGGCAGAGCGCAGTCGCTTTAACGCTGTATGTATTTCTTCAATTGTGCCCAGTCCCGCACGCAAAGCACTGACATCCAAAATCACACCTTTGTAGCGGGGCAAAGTTTCGACTTGATGCAATTGTTTTAAAAAATTCCAATAAGACACCGGTTGATTGCGGCTCAAAAGCGGTTGGTTGGGTTCACCCGAATCGAGGATTAAGCCTTGATTTAAGTCGATATAAGCGAAATGATTGCCAATTTGTTGAATGGCATTGCTGAAAGTGCTGCTGCTGAGCTTGAGATGGGCACCATCTTGATTTGGGCTGCCATTGATACTGTGATAATAACCCAGATTGATATGGTTAAACTGTAGGCCGAGTCCCAATAAAAATTGACCCTTGAGATCGACAGACCCCCGCAGCAAGAGGCCATCCACCGGTTCACTTTCAAAGCCAAAAAGTCCAGAAATATCTGTGACATTATCGCCTTCGTCCCATTGGGCATCAGCCGTGAGGGTGATTTTTTCACCAAAAGGGCGAATACCCAGCCCAGCAAGGTAGCTGCGGCGAATTTGGCGAGTTTGTAAAAGCGGGGCATTTAAATTGCGGGCCGCAAAGCCCATGGATAAAAAGCGTACAGGCCGGAATTGGAGCCCCAAATCAAAAGAATGCAGGTTGGTATCTGCATTGGCCAGATCTTGGGTAAGATGGTAAGCCAATCCCAATGAAAGATAGTCTTGAACAGGGTAGGACCAACCCACTGAAAATCGCCGCAATTCACCTAAAAAACTGGCTTGAAATTGCTGGTAGCCGATTGAGAGATTGGGAATACCTGCATAAGCGCTGAATTGGCCTGAATTATTTGGGTTGAGCGATTTACTGAAGTAAACTTCGAACAAGTCTTTGGCCCCAACCCCACCTGGATTCACCCCCAAAGCACTGGAATCATCGATCAGCGCCACCGCTGGCAGAGGCACAGATTGTGGCCAAAAGGCACGGGTATTGTCTTCAGCCCAAGCAGGCAACGAACCAGCACTCAAAAAAAGACTGAGCGCCAGTAAATGCACATGTTTTTTCATGACTTAACCGTGAATGGCTGCTGCAATGATAATGGCGATGGCAATAAAAAAACCTGCGATGACCGTTCCCAGGGCCTGGTTGTTTTTTTCAAGCTCTTTGGTAAATTCCAAGGCATTGACAATGTCAAAGACCTTATATGCCACCATCAAAAATATCATTCCCAAAATAGAATATATCAACGACACCAAGAGTACACCTGGGGTGAGTGCGCGCATTTCTTCCATGATTAATGACTCCTCAAAATTGAATTATTTGCCGCCACGAAATCCGCCGCCTTGATAGGCTCCGGAACTAAAACCACGGCCCCGATAACCATCGTCATCAAAGTGTAAAAAGTAAAAAGAGGGCCCTCTGCTGTGATAATAAGATCCAGACCTTAATGAACCTGAAGGGGCATTGTTGAGTATTGCAAAAAGAGCAAAGGGAATGATTGCCACAGCCAGGAAAATAAAGAAAAAAACCAATCTAGGCATGTGTCGCTCCCGCAGACAGGATTTCTATTTCATAGGGTTCAATGTATCGCCCTAAACTGACTTCAATTTCCCCCCCCCATTTTTCCACACCCAGGGTCCATTCATCACTGTTTTCATAAAAATCCCAGTATTCAACCTGGGCATATTTGGGGGTGCTGTCTTCACTTTCAATCAAAACCTTGGCAAAGCCATGTTCATCCAATTTAAATGATTTACCCTTGCAATTCAGGCGGTTGGGAATGGGAAGCTCTAAATCCATCTCAATGGACTCATTGACAACAATGACCAGTTCATCATCATCTTCAGCGTCAATCCAAAGTTTACGTCCAGAGACAGTATCTACCAATTGAAATGAATACCACTCAAATCCATGAGATTCATAAACATGGCGGTTTCGCACAATAAAATCAGTCGTGTCAAACGTGACCACCCCACCCACCTTGAGATCCAAAATGGAGGCTTGTCGACTTAATGCTTTACCTCCTGTTGGGAGCAAAGCAACCTCTTGCCGGTAGATGTCTTTGCGTTGGGGTTTACCAAACAAAAATTCGAGAAATCCCATATCTCTGCCTTTGTATTTAAGATTTTAGGCTGTCCTATTTTAACACGGAATTTGAATCCAAATCTGGCCATCCCGCTCTTCTGAGGGATAAGTCGTCAGAAGAGCAGAATTGTCTAAACAATGACCCGTTTTTAAATTAAATCGCCAATGGTGATAAGGACAGGTAATATTTAGAGACTCAGCATCTATCATGCCTGTATCAAGCGGAAAACCCTGGTGGGGGCATTGGTTATAAATGGCATAAATTCGCTCATCTAGCCAGAGCAACAAAATCTGTTTTTGTTGGTGGCGAATGAGAAAGCGCTTTTCGCGCTTAAGTTTGGAAACAGAACAAACTTCAATCCAAGTAAATAGGTTCATTTCGTTTATCTTAAAAAGTTGTTACGGGGGGACTTTGAGAAAAGATTCTGGTTTGTTATGCTGAAGATGTGATACTTACCCTTTCCGATGCCCCTCTATATTACCTATTGTATATAGTAGCGTACGATGATCGATCGAAACAGTAAAGGATCTCCCTGGCATGAATCAACCCCCACATTCACAAGACACGACCCAAACAGAAAATAGTCCGACCCAGATGTTGGCCCATTATCATCAAAGAGCCAATGAATTTTATCAGGCCGGAAATTACCAACAGGCCTTAAAAGAGTTGAAGCAGGCGTTAAGATATGCCAGTAATGAAAATGACCTGGAAGTGATAGAGGTCAATATCAAAACAATTTCGCAAATGCTTCAGGAAGAAGAGAAAACCCAAATGGAAAATTATTCTGAAAATCCTTCAGAAAACCAGGAGAATACTGATTCTCCTCCAGAAGGTTTTGTTTATCAAAATAAACTTTTGTTATTAACGATTTTAGTGGGTGTGCTTTGTTTTACCCCAATAATCATGAAATTAATCGAACGCTTTACTCATGCCCCTGTGCAACAAGAAGCGAGCCAAACTCCTGTAAAACCGCCTGCTGAAACAGCAACAAAAACAGAGACTGCTCCAGTGGTTGCAGCAGCGCCTGTGAGCTTGGAAGCCACTGTTTTAAAAAACAGTGTCAATTTGCGTGAGCAAGCCAGCACCCAATCTACCGCTTTGGGCCGTCTGGCTTTAAATGAAAAAGTAAAGGTGCTCGAAGATAAATCTCAAACAGCCGGGGGTTATACCTGGTCAAAAATTCAAACGGCTTCTGGTCAAGTCGGTTGGGTCTCTGCGGCCTTCTTGCAAACTGGTACAACTACAGAAACGGCTCCTGTTGCAGTTGAAAACCCACCCAGCGATCCTGCTGTGACGACAGAGACTGCAACGACAACAACCGCAGTTGATCCTGCTGTTCAGACACCCGCCAGCACCACACCTGTTGTTGCTGGGAATTTAAAAAAAGTGAATTCAGCAGGTGTAAGTTTGCGGTCGGGGCCATCAGTGACCCAATCTCTGATCACAACCTTGCCTGCTGATACAGAAATTGAAGTTTTACAAAGTGCCACTGTCACTGCGGATGGGTTAACGTGGTCACAAATCAAAACCAGTCAAGGAACCATTGGTTGGATGGCATCTAAATTTATTGCCCCTTAAAACTTTTAAACAGTTTTAAAAACCCCTTCGGTTTTTCCGAAGGGGTTTTTTCTTGCGTACTCACTTTTCATTTCCAATTTCATCAAAAATTCTGATACCGATAAAGATCTGTCCTTTGTATTTTGTGGCCAAGGGAAATGAAAAAATTCAAGTTAAAATTTTTGCTTAACCCCCTGAAAGACCGTTCAGCAGGATTAAAATAGGGCTAAAACTGCATTGCTTAATAGAGTCTTGTAAAATCACTTTAATAAATAATTTAAAGGGTAAATATCTATCTGTTTAAATTACATCCATAAATTTACATGTCGAGTTATTAGAAATAAAATATTTAAGTGAGCCTTAAAATAATTGCATCGATGCAATTATTTTGTTTTGGCAATCTCATAGATATGATTTGACAATTTTAACTAAAATTGGTTATATTCATTGAATATATATAGCTGAATAATCTTTTTTATTGAATATATTTGATTTTTTTTGATTTTTAATACAAATCAATACTCAATTAGTTTTTAGAAAGTTTTCAAGAATTTTTGTATAAATATATGTGTTCTGAATTTAAATTCAAAAATACAGCAAACAGATTATTGTATATTAAAAAATTTAATCAACGTCAAGTATGTAGAAATGTTGCCAAGTTATTCAATATAAGTGCCTAAAACACCCCAAAAAGGGGGTTCTACATATACAATAATGTTTATTATTGTATGTAAAATGGTTTTGAGGGGGTTGAAAGCCTGTAAAAACAAAAAAGAGCTTTCAACAGGTGTTTTTTGTTTAAACTGGAGTGAGAGACAACGCTCTCTTTTTGAAGGGTAAAAAATGTCGCACAATCTCACCGGACTTATTTTAAAAGGCCACTTTGAGCCCAAAGTGGCAAAGCCCTATGATCTTTTTGCAATTCCCCTGGGGTTTGATTTAAATCTCTTCCCCATTGATCATTATTATTCTGCCTATTGGCAATACAAATTAAAAACAAAGGGTTGTTTAAAAGGAGCGCCCAACAAGGGAGATCTGTATCACGCTATCATTTTTCCCGAAGAAGCTGGGATTGCCACTGTGTTAGAACAAATCACAGCCCGGTCAAATTCGCTGTGTGCCATGAGTGTCACGGAGTT
>JBFWRL010000138.1:0-15496 GCA_050248915.1 Candidatus Sericytochromatia bacterium | reverse complement strand
TGGCAAGAATAAAAACAATTCTAAGGTCAGGCTGGAGAAAATACTGAGCTCTCGGTAGAATTGCATGTTTTGGGCCTGGGTAAAAAGCGGCTCTGTTTCTGGCGTCAGTTGGTAAATCACAGGGGCATAAGAATTGAGGTCATAATAGGTTTGCGGCTGAGCCACAGTTGAAAATGCCATCTGATAGGCCATGAAAAACGAAGACTTGAATTTTAAGTCTTGAATGGCGTATTTCTGATAGTGTTCCAGCTTTTCCGCTTTGGATTGGTATTGCTCGATATTGTCGGGGTCGGGGATCTCGCGCCAATTGTAAACGGTCCAGACACAGCCCTGCAGGTGCAGGCAGAGCAGCAGCGGCAATAAGTGCTTGAGTCGTTTGCGCATAAGACCTCGCTGGGGGTTAGGTTTTGGGCAAAAGGGGATACGAGCGTTCTCCATCCCAGCGTAACACAAAGCTTGGAATTCACATACTCTCGGTCTCATTCGAGAGTTCAGCATAGGTTTTGGCGCCGTGGGTGATTAAAAAATCATAAGCCTCTTGATAAGCCTGTAAAATCGTTTGAATTCGATTTATTTTCAGATTAATCTCTTCGAAATGTAAAATTCGTAATTTTTTTTCTAGAGATTCAAAGTTTTGTTTGGTAAAATCAAGCGTTTTTTGTTTCGTTTTCAACCCTTCTAAGACCAAATCTAAAGCTGTAACACCTGAGGGTTTCTCTGTGACTGAATCAGTCAAGAACATGTCAGAGGTCTTAACCCAGTTGATTTCAGCACCATGCTCTAAGAGCATTCCCATTACCTGAGAGAGAGATAAAATCGGGCAGTAGTTCTCTTTGAGCGGCTGTGGTGGTTTTTCATACCTGGATTGATTTTGATGTACAGATGAGGTGCGATCCCAACAGTCTAAACTGGTCAAGTATGTGGAAAGCAGGTGGTAAAAATGGAAAGGAATCTCTGGCAAAGAACAATCTAAGTTTAAAAGAAATTGCAACACCTCTTCATACTTTCTCTCATCATGGCTTCCCCACCAATATCGAGAGCCGGGTAGCCAATTAAACAGCAGCGCAATACTTCTGCCGATCTCCGCTTTGTTGACAGGAAACAAACACAGGTATTTTTTTACATGCTTTAAAATGCCTTGTTTGCATACGTCAACAAATGAGACATTGTTCAGCCATTCCTCTTCTGAAAAATCCAAGATCCTTTTGACACCGGCTCGTTTTAAAATTTCTATGGCCTGAGGATGATCCCAATTCGGATAATCCGAATTATATTGATAAGCATAATCCAAGACGGTACCATTTATACCTATCCAATTTAAGCATGCACCTTGTTCAACTAAAAAAGCAGTGATTCTTCCATCAGGCATTTCTCCAGCTGGACCATATCCTTGATCAACAAAATAATGATGGTCCATTTCTCGATAGATGGCTTGATGCAGAATATCGGGGTAGTCATTTAAATTTACCCCAAACTCCAAGAGCTGTGTTGAAAAAACAAATATTGGGTTTTCTTGAGAGTGAAATACATAACCAGGATGGCGGTAAGTATACTCATCATAGTCAGACCAGAGTGCATTTAAAAAAAGGTGGTACATATCAGATTTAAAGTATTCTTGGTCTGCCTCTGTCTTGATTAATTTATTTGACAAGACCTTTATGTTCTTTTCATGAGAACATATTTCTTTAAATTCAGATAAATTTCTGCGATCCAATGCACTTTGGGCTTGAACAAAAAAATCATCTTCAGAATCAAGTGTGCTCATTGGCTGAATTGATTACACAGAGAGTTTTGTTGCTTGACTTGTCGAATGAAATTAATTGCGTTTGTGACAAGATCATTGTGTAAATTTTCAGAACCCCAAAGGGGTTGCCCTTGCAATTGCACATTTTCAAATGTTCTTGAATTTTTATGAGTACCAAGCTCTGGATAAAGAGCCTGAGGGTGAAGTCCTTCTAGGACTTCTGGATTATTAATTCTAAAAACAACATCCTGGCAGTATTCACAGGCCACTTTATCAGTAAATATATTTACATTTTTAATCTGTTTACTCTCTCTTTTACTATATCTATTTAGAGTTTCTAAGATCTTTATTTCAGCATCATTATTAACTTCTTTATTGTTTAATCTTTTATAAGAAGGATAAACACTTTTATCTGGATCTAATAAATACTTTGACTCTTTTGCAAAAATAATATTTTCTGCTTTGAGTTCTGTACGAAAGGCCCAACTGCCTAATTCTTTGGAGATTCTCTCTTTAATAATTTTTTCGGCTTCACCAGCAGGCAAGTTGCCACCAGCATTAAAAATACTTTGATCTACTTCTATTCCATTTCTAATAATCCTCTTAAAATCGTCTCCACTGTGCGACACAATAAGTTTATATTCTGGTCCTTTTAACCAAGTAAAACCAATTACTTTTCCCGACAATTCACCTAAACCTATTACTTGCTTATTAATTAATGGATCATTAGATTCTTCTTTTTTAAGAATCATCGCGTTTCTTAATGAAAGTAATATTTCAAAACTTCTACGAGTATAAACACTTTCTTCAAATTGATTTGTGTCTGGTTTCATGGCACAAATTCGGCATTTAAGATCTGTTTCAGTGACTGAGTATTTGGGTTGTGCCTCTGCTCTGTCAGGAGAAGTACCTATAGAAGGACGCACAGTATTCAATAAACTGTTAATGAAATTTGTGCCGCCATAAAGATAAAAACACTTATCACAAATACGATTCAGTCGGCTGATTAAATCAAAGACTTCTATATTACTTTCAATTACTGATGTTTGCAGAATTCTTGCTTTCGCATAATACTCTCTATCAAGATCTAAATGCCCTAACGTACCATCATTAGAAATATCCTCAAATAAGCTGTTTTGTTGGTTAAGAACCAAAAGTATAGATGCCCTTATTTTCTGACCCAACAGATCTAAAGCCAGCATATCTTGTTGCAAGAAATTTGCGGGAGTAATTTTGGAATCTATTTTTCCAAGAGTAGAAGAGGCTTCCGTTGCCAATTGGCGAAGGCTTGTCACTGAGCCTCTCAAAATCTCTTCTGTGCTATAAGGCTCTGCTGATGGAGGAATGTCCAACATTTCTGCTGCAGCATATAGATTTAAACCACTAAGTAAAAATTTAAGCCAAACACCACTTTTAATAACCCCTTTGCTTGCTAAATCAATAACTTCTTTGCGAGAAAATTTTAAGTTAGAGCGAATGTTTTTTCTTGCTATTTTCCCTACTTCTGATTGAGAGTTTGTTCCTTCGTTTGCCAATGTCTGTAAGTCACGTAAGACTATTTCATACTTACTGTTAATGTTCTTTAATTTTTTTATAAAATCTTGCAGGTCAGAAGTATTGACCTCGTATCGTAATGGCTGATTGTCTTGAGATTGATTGTTTTGCGTGATAGTAAAAGAACTGACTTCTTTATAGTAGGAAGGGATTAAAGCTAATCGATCAGTGGTTGTTGTTTCATTGAGTACCACCAAATCAGCAATTTTAGATTTATTATCTTCAATCAATCTGCGCAAATCATTCAGCGAAAGATTTGAAGGAAAATCTCTATCACTTGTCGAATTTGATGCTTGTATTTTCACTTGCACATCACTCGAAACCGGAGAAATGGTAGGCCATGTCACATCTGTATACGGGCGATAGCTGCGGCGTGAGTTAAAGTTAAAGTCGAAATGAGGCTGAGCCACCAGGTCCTGCTCTTCATCGGGAGGCAGGCTAAGGCGGATCGAATACTCGCCCGTCAAATAGTTGGGCGCGCCATCGGCATCCAGTGCGGCATCATCAGGCAGATTGTCCTCTTCTTCGGGGGTTAAGTTGTGGGGCTGACCATCCCAATAAACAGATGCATAGGTCTGGGAGCCCAACTTTACAAATCTGGGAAACCGTGCGCGAACATTTCCAGTGGCTGCATCCACGACTTCGAGATATACAGGCTGACTGCTACCATTATTAAGCAGGTTGTTATTGGCCGTGTAGAGATTGTGTAAGTTTGCCACAAACCCTATTTGCAAATAAGGTTTGGGATTGGCTGAATCGAAGTTGACCAAGCGAAAAGCATCAAAGGCTTGATTCATGCCCTCTGCATGGGGTTTGATTAATTCCACCATTGTATTTTGAACGCCTTCAGAAAAATATCCTTCGCTCAAAAAAGTGCTTGGAGATTGTTTCATCTTAGACAAAGCATTATAAACAATTTCAGAACCCACTTGAACGGCTTGGTTGTGCGCAGGTAGCGTGTTCGGTATAGGCTGGAGTGGTGGATTGGGGAGCGATTGATCTGCATTAAAATAATAGCCAAAATGATTGAGGCCCCTAAGGAGATATTTAGGTTGTTGACTTGCATTAGCCTCAGGTAAACCCCAGCCATCTAAATAAAGGGGTTTATCGGTTAAATGCGCAAAGGTTGCGTATTGAAGATGTAAGGCCGCAAAGCGCCGTTCAGTATTGTTGAAAGTTAATTCTAGGATGTTTTGTGGGTTTGCAAATTTAGCTATAACAGAATAAACACCGGTATCCAAAGATTGGTGGTTGAATTCAAGCAAAGATTTTTTATAATCAACACAACGCAAATCCCAAAGAGGATTACAAATAGCTACATCGATTTCAGCGAGTTTTACATCAACATTAAAAGGATTACTTCCTTTTCGCTTAATATAGTACCCAATATAGCTACGTTCATATGATGGAGAATTAGCCACATGTTCAATTGTTAAGCTTGGAGTAAAATTAGCAGAAGGCTTAATAATTCCTGGCACAGGTCCTTGAGGGGTATTGTAGTCTAAAAATGCCACATCTTGCTCATATAAAATACACTCATTATCAGAAGTTACTTTTCCGCAAAATTCTTTTATTTCTGAGTAATAATGGGGGTATTTTATTTTTAACCTGAGCTTATAAGTGCCTTGCACCAATAAATTATCCTCATTAATAGCCATTATGGCCGATTTTTCGCCTTCATTCGACAGGTCTTTAAAATTAATCAAATCTGTTAGCCAGATATCTGAGCCAACTCTCATTTCTGGGCTTATTGACTGATGGGTGGGTGGTGGCGTAGGATGGTTTGGATCTGGATTTGGGATGTAGTCAGGAGTCTGGCACATTTCAGGGCTTTCCAGAGACAAAACCAGATCTGCTCCATCTAAGATATAACGCTTTGACATCACATCTAATTCATTGATAATATAGTCCCCAGAAGCAGGGCTCGCATGATAAAGTGGGTTGTTTCTAACTTGGCTTTTTAGCCAGTTGAAAAGGTTTTCTCCCCTTTGGTTGAAGCTTTTAAGTCGAATGCTCATGATAAATTTTTGATTTTTTTCTAACTCTTGGCTTGTGTTGATGTCGATAAAACTAGTTAGTCCTACACCTATGTCAGGTATGCCATTGTCAGGATCGCCTTTGAATATAGTGCTTGCAGTTGGATAAATTCTCGTTTCTATACTGGGAGGACAGTTTCTACAGTCATTATTTATAAAGGCTTTTGCTTCAGGGTTATTAGAAAAATCTATTTTCAAATTCCCAATTATGTCTTGAATGGTTAGTTGAGAGTTAAAGCTGGGAATTTTTAAGCTATTAAAATAGAGAATACTTTCGTCAATGAAGATTTTTGAATTTAATGTTTTTCTTGCTATCGACTGATCCACGACTTCAGAAACAGGGGGAATCAAGGTGCCCACTTGACCTGAACCATTAATCATTTTATAGACAGCAGAATCCTGATAAATATTTCTATGAGGGTTATCTCGTTCATTCAGCCAGATCATATTGCTGATCAAAGGCTGGTTCTTTTCTTGGATTCCTCCCAAAGCATGTCTCAATGCTTCACTTCTATCAGCAGGCAAATCGGATGTTAATTGTTGTGCCGCTTGCGCAAGGCTCGGCATTAAACCTGATAAACCGCCCAACAGACTACTATTCAGCGCTTGCGTTTTAAACCCTTTTTCAGGTTTCGGCAAGACTGTTTTGATCCGACTTTCAAGATCTCGCCAATCCGATTTAAAGGCATTTTTCAAGATTTTGTTGCGATCATGAAACTGATCTTCAAGACGCTTCATTTCTGCCTGAAGATCTTTGCGCTCAGGTTTATTGACTTTGCCGGGTAATAATTCTTTATCTGATTGTAATGCGTGTTTGCGTGCCAAAAAATCAGTGCGCAACTCCGACTGAATCAATTTGAAGACCTCTTTTAAAAACCGACGCCCCTCTTTAAGCAAGGCCTTGCGCCTGTTTTTAACTTCTTCAACGCTCAAAGCGGGTTGTATTTCGGTGGGTAAATTGGCCCCATTCATGGTCATGTCTTGTAAATCAATACCCATATTTTGCGGAATATCCCGCCGGGTTGCCACCCGAATAGGCTGATTATCGCTGGCAGCAAGAAAAATAACATTGCTTTCTTCTTCTGGCTTGTATGCCAGGCTTTTAATCCCAAAATGAGGTTCATGCAAAGGAGATAATTGGCTTTGGGATGATTTCTGCAACAAGGTATTTTTGCCATTTAAATGCTGAGGGGTGCAGGCCAAGCTCAGAAGCAACATTGCCAAAAGGCCAAAATAAAGGCGTGCTATCGATAATGAATTGGATTTTAAAACGTACATACTAAAGCACTCCTTTTTGAGGCATAAGCACCTTTAATTCCAAAAGGCAGACTTTCTGAACCCGGTCCACCTCCGGGGGGAACATTGTATGAGCCATCACTGCAGCGCACAGGTTGGTGATTTTCAAACACGATTGTTTTGCCTGGCCCACAGGGGAAACAGTTTTTGGTTTGCCCTCCATTGGTTAAGCTTTGAACGGTGCAGTATTTTTCACCCGCTTCCGTTCTTTCTGTCACCTCACACGTTTGTCCGGCAGGACATCGGCATTCTGGCCCCCAATAACTTGAGCAAGAAGCGGGTAGACCCGATGAAGGACTCGGCGAAGCCCCTGGAGAGGAACTGGATGATGGTGATGACGTCGGTGTTGAAACCGGCGTCGGCGTCGGTACAGGATCCTGTTTGACAAAAGTCACCGCAAAAGTGGTATTGAGGGAAGCGGCAAAACCGCCTTGATCTCCCAGCAAACGGCAGGCATTGGGATCGTTGTCAATAAATTGATTGTAATACGAGTAACTGCCAGTCCCTTGATAGCTCACCAATAACTGTCCATTTTCGGCAAGGGGGTTTAACGTAAATGAAACAGCAGAGACCTGCATATTGTTTACTTGTCCCCAGCCACCTGCAGAACAGGCACCATTCTGAACGGGGTTATTCCAGTTGTACATAAGGCCTGCCGAGGGACCTGTTTCCATTGAAAAATGGATCCCATCAGTACTTTTCAAAACCAAATTTGAAAGAAAGGTTTGGCGTTGATAGCCATAAGCCCCATTTAAAAGCGCTTCAATATTGATAAAAAAGTCCAACCTAATTTTGGTTGCTATTTGTTGGCCTTGAGTGTTGGTTCCTGTTTCTAAAACATTGAGGCCATATTGATAAAACGAATAGTGAGGAAATTGGTAGCTGGGATCTTGAACATTGGCTAGCGTAAACGTATCTCCCTGAGGTTGCCAAGCAGGCGCGGGCCAACTGAGACTCAGATTTAATTGGCTGACACAGCCCGTCGTGCAACCCGATACAACGGGATAATCCTGAATGCGAAAGCCAGCAGCGAGGGGGCTATCACCATTGACATTGCCAAAACTGTAGGTGGTGTCTTGTGGCAACAAAGAAACATCAGAAGGGAACTGGTTTTGAATGCGAAAATCGCTCGACGATTGACCCGGCCCCACCGGCAGCGGCTGCTGCGTACACGACAAGAGCACAATCACCAGCAAGAGCCAGACCAGACCCGCTTTGGTAAATAAATTCTGTTTCAGTGGTTTCACGTTGCTTTCCCCCATGATTCAGCCCAGGTCAAAAAAAACCGTTTGAATCTATTGAACCGCAAAAACAAAAAAAGCACATCCTCCGATCGGTGGAGACGGGGTTAATTTTATTCAGCTAAAAAATCGCGCAGTTCATCCAGCGTCGAAAAGCCAATGATCTGGCGGATATGGGTCAAATGGCTTTTAACCGTGGAGACCTTAATCCCCAAAGCCAAGGCCGTTTGTTTTGGTTTTAAGCCTTTCAAGAAAAGGTCAAACACAGCACGTTGACCGGGCGTGATCGCTTGGCGGATTTCCTCCCGTCTAGAGAGGGGGGCTGGCTGAGGTGTATAGGCTGTGATTTCTTTTCGCGGGGCCTTTTGAGAGCGGTCAAACATCACTTGAAGCACTTCGGGATCAATCCAAGGCTTGCCATGATACAAGCAAAAGAGGGCCTCGGGCAATTGAAGGATATTTGTTTTGCTCATATAACCCAAAAAACCCGCTTGAATCATTTGCTCAAAATCCAAGTAATCACATCGGCCACTCAAAAAGAGAATCTGGGGTGGATCAGGCAAAGCCCTGATCAGTTTGGCCAATTCTATCCCATGAATATCTGGCAGGCCCATATCCACAACCACAATATCCGGTTTTTGGGCTGCAACCCTATCCAAAAAAGGCATTCCAAATCGGCTGCAACCCAGCAGTTCCAAGTCATACCCCTGATAACTGCGATCCTGAAAATAGCACGTCAGACCCTCTACAATGACAGCATCATCTTCCACGAGCATGAATTGAATTCGTTTTTGACCCATTGTGTCTCCAGCTCAGACATTTACTAAAAAGTTACATTAACCGACTGTGCCTGTCAATACGAGCAGCGGGCCAAGCAAGCTGTGAGCAAGATCCTGGTATCGTTAGCCAATCTCCGCTATAATTGAAGCGTTTCCACAAGAATTTCAGGATCAAGGATATTGCCGCGTGGGAAAATACCGGCCGGTGCCCCGGACGCTCTCAGATATTATCCGCAAAGTCACTCAGTCCGCCCCCGACCAGGAACCGACCGAGCTGCTGAGCCCTGAGCAATTGCGCGCGGCTGGCCAGGTTCCGATGCTGGACCCGAGTGTTTTGTTTCAGGGTGTGACCATTTTGCCCAGCCCTCCCCCAGAGGAGATCAAAACCCCCGATCAGCTCTTTGGCAAACAGGCCTTTGCCAAACCCGGCAAACCCTTAAAAGGGCTGGCCGAAATGCTGCCCGCGCGCCGTCAACCCACCAGCCCGCTGCCCCCCCAGCGCGCCCAACAGACCGATCGGCTCAGGGAATTGCCTGCCAATTCCAGCCGAGATCTCTCACCAGAGCCGCCAAAAGAGCCCCCCAAAGAGCATTTACCAAAAGAACATTTACCAAAAGAGCCCAAGCCAGATACGGGAACGCAGTAAAATGACAAAACCCCTGCTTTTTTATTCTGAGGAATACTTTAAACACCAGACGCCCGATCACCCGGAGTCGCCCCTGCGCCTGGAGAGCATTCTCAAGCGCCTGCGCGAGAGCCGCCTGTGGGATGAATTGCCCCGCCGCACGCCCACCCCGATTGATCAAAACCTGCTCTTTGCCTTGCATGATCCGGCCTATGTGCGCATGTTGGAGCGCTTTTGCAGCTCAGCGGCCGAGGGCCAACGCATCGACGAAAATACTGTGGTGTCGGAGGGCTCTTACCGAGCAGCGATGCTGGCAGCCGGAGCGGCTGTGAATCTGGTCGATGCCCTCTTGGCAGGCGAGTGCCAAAGTGCCTTTTCGCTGGCCCGCCCACCGGGGCACCATGCCATGCCTGCTTATACCATGGGCTTTTGCCTGTTTAACAATATCGCCCTGGCGGCCCGCCGGGCCCTGGAGCAAGGCCTGCAACGGGTGATGATTCTCGATTGGGATGCCCACCACGGCAATGCCACCGAACACATGTTTTACAGCGATCCGCGCGTGCTCTTTGTCTCTTGGCACCAAACCCCCAATTGGCCCGGCACAGGCGCCCTCGAAGACCGGGGAGAGGGCGCGGGGTTTGGCACCAATGTCAATATTCCCATGCCGATGCGCTACGGCGACGCCGAGTATCTGCGCACCTTTAAAGAAATTATCGAACCCCTCACAGCGGCCTACAAACCCGAGCTGATTCTGGTCTCTGCGGGTTACGACGCCCATTTGGCAGATTTAATCACCAATATGGGTCTGACGGCGCGGGGCTTTTCGGAAATGACCGCCGAGGTGATGAAACTCGCCGAGCGCCACTGCAAAGGCCGCGTTGGCTTTGTACTCGAAGGGGGCTATAACGTAACGGCCCTGGCCGCCTCGGTCGATGGCACCCTGCAAACCCTGGTCAGAGAAGACGTGGTCACCCCCGAAGAGCCCTTTCTGGCGCTGGAGGTCAAACACAACCCCGCCGACCTCAGCGATTTGATTGAAAAAGTCAAACTGATTCAACCCTTATTAAACGGAAGCAAAGTGATTGTTGCATGAAAAAGATTCTCGTTCTGACCAGCGGGGGCGATGCCCCCGGTATGAACACCGCCATTCGCGGCGTGGTGCGCGAAGCCAGCTTCAACGATATCCAGGTCTATGCCGCCCACGATGGCTTTCGCGGGCTGGTGGACGGCAATATTTTGCCGCTCACCAACCAAGACATTGCGGGCACCCTGCAATTGGGTGGAACGATTCTGGGCACGGCCCGCTACCCCCGCTTTCAGGAAAAACCCTACCTGATGAAGGCCTACCAAAACCTGAAACACCGGGATATTGACGGCTTGGTGGTAATCGGGGGCAATGGCTCGCTGGCAGGTGCCCACGCCCTCTTCCTCGAAAGTGGCATTCCTGTCGTTGGCATTCCGGGTTCGATCGACAATGACCTCAATGGCACAGATATGTGTGTGGGAGTCGATACCGCCCTCAATACGATTATCTACAATGTCGACAAGATCAAAGACACCGCCAGCTCCCACAGCCGCCTGTTTGTGATTGAGGTGATGGGGCGTGATTGTGGCTATTTGGCCCTGCTCAGTGGCATGGCCTGTGGCGCATTGACTGCCTTGATCCCCGAAAACCAAGCCGAATTTGAACCAGGTGATTTTTGCAATTTGATCCACAAGGCCTTCCGGCGCTCGAAAAAACACGCCATTGTGATCAAAGCGGAGGGGTTTACCCGCCTGAGCAATGCCGAACTGGAAACCGAACTCTCGGACTATCTCGGGGAACGCGGGATCGAAGATCTGGATATTCGCTTTACCCAGCTCGGCCATATTCAGCGCGGCGGCTCGCCATCGGCCTTTGATCGGGTCTTGAGCAGCAAAATGGGCATTCATGCTGTGCGTCAATTGGTCAACGGGGCCACAGATGTGATGATGGCCCTGGTGAAAAATGAGATCAGCACCTGCCCCCTGGCTGAAGTCGGCCAAGGGCGCAAAGAGCGGATTTTGGCACTGTATCAGGAGTATATGGCCCAGGAATTCCTGATGGCCAAAAAACTCACCCCCAAAAATTAAACGCGTTTATGCAGGCCCCTTTGCCAGAGCTGGCCGAACACGTGATCGGTCTGGGACTGATTGAACAGGCTCAGAACGACGTTTATCTCTTGAGCCAATTGATCGCCTTTTTAGAGCAACGCCCGCCAGAGAGTGCCTTTGTTTTGCTCGGCCACGCCCCCTGGGCCGGAGATCTGGCAGACTGGGCGGCCAATACCCAGCCCCAAGACTATTTGGGGCATTTCCCAGATATTTCGCTGTATAACGAGTCCCCGCAGAGTTATACCAATTTTTTTATTTACCTGCGCTATTGCCCTCTGCCTGCTGAGACAAACCTGTATTATCTGCTCTGTCTGCCCCCTGGGGACTATCTCAGCACCACCCGCAACCTGCTGCCCAAATTGAATTTTAAAGGCACTTGGGTTTTGCCTTTTTTGCCCGCTGGCCACTGGCCCAACCGGGATTTTGATCCCCATCAGCCCCTGCTGATTCACACGGTGACCCGGTCGGGCACCTTGCGCTTTTGGCCTGTTTTGGCAAGCCTGTTGAAGGCCCTCGGACGGCAGACCGCAGTGTGTGGCTATCCAGACGAAAACCGGCGGATCATGTCTGGGCTGCGCTGGCCCGACGAGACGCAACAGGTCGAGCCCCTCCCCCTGAACGCGCTGACCGATCCTGTGGCAAGAATCAGGCTCAGTATGATGGACCCCCACCTGCGCTTCCCCAGCAGAGAGCAGATCCAAGCCTATTATTTGCAGGAACTGGCCGATCTGGATTATTACCAGGCGCGGCTCTTGCATTGCCATGTCTTTGTGCCGCTTGAACCGCTCTTAGAATTGGCAAATATCCGCCTGATCGCCCTGATTCGCGATCCCCGCGATGTGTTGATCAGCTTTTATTTTGCCTATCTCAACAAGGGCTATTTTTTGGACCATCAGCGCTACCAGACGGAATATCCCCAAGTCTACAAAGAGGCACTTTTGCTGAGCTTGGCCGAAAGGGGTTGGCAATACCTGTCGTTTAACAAGCTGATGGACTTTCCCGATCTCAAAACCCTGGCCCAGCACTATCTGAGCTGCCTCAACAGCCCACAGGTCTATGTTGTACGTTTTGAAGACCTGCACCAAGCCCCCGAAGCGACGTATCTCAAGCTCTTGAGTGCCCAGGGTCTCTTGGAGCAGCCCTATTACAGCCTCGCTCCAGAACAATTCAAACAGGCCCTGCGCTTGGAAGACTTTGAATTTCAGACCCAAGGCCGTCGCAAGCGGGGCCAGGCCATGGAGCCCCAAGAGTTGAATTATGGCAGCCACCGCCGGGGCCTGGTGGGAGACTGGCAAAACCATCTCAGCCCCCAGCTCAAAGAACAGCTCAAGGCCCTGATTGGCCCTGAGCTGATTCAATTGGGGTATGAAAGGGACTTGAACTGGTAAGCCTTGCCCAGCTTAAGCGCCTGGAGACGCGCTTGGGCTGGGAGAAGGACTTGGCGATGCCGCCAGTTCTTTCACACAGGCGGAGATCACTCCCGGCAGAAGATCGCTCAGCTTCTTGTCATCAGAGGCTGCCGCAGGATCTTTTTTGAGTGCCTCACCCACCTTGGTCGAAGCACAGCCACAGATCTTCTCAGCAGCTTCTGCCCCCGACTGCTTGGTCAACTCATCCGTGCAGGATTTTTTACTGCTGGCAATAACGGTATCTATCTCGGTCGTTGACAAAGCAGGAGCCTGGTTGGCGGCGGGGCTACAAGCAGCCAGCCCAACACAGCTCACAAGCAAGATCAATTTACGCATCTGGATTCACCTCTTTCTCTCAATCGGGTCTATTTCTGCAGGGGCTTCAGGGGCAAAGAGCCCATAAAGTCCTGTTTGCCGAGGTTGACACCACTTTCACGCAAAATGGCATAAGCCATACTCAGGTGAAAGTAAAAATTGGGAATCACAAATTCTTGGAAATATTCATCGCCAGTCATGTAGAGATCGGGCATAAACGGCAAGACAATCTGGCGATCTGCGGCCCCAGCAAAATCGTCGGCCTGAAAGCTGCGCAGATAGTCCACAGTGGCATTGATGCGGGATTTGAGTTCGGCCACAGTCGTCTCATTGTCTTCGTTGACAGGGGCCTGGCGACCGCTCAGACGCGAAGAGGCCAATTTGGCATTGTCACAGGCTGTCTGAATCTGTTTGGTCAAGTGAAACTGATCGGGAGCCAAACGCGAATTGAGAAAATTGGCGGGATCACATTTGCGCTCGGCAGCATGGGCCTCGGCTTTGTCGAGCCAAGCACCAATATTGAGCAGCATTTTAGCGGCGTTCTGAAAAAAGGCATGGTACATGTGGGGATCTCCTAAAATAATTGAAGATGGAAATTCAAAGTGATCCCAGCTTACCACTGCTTGCGCTCAGCGCAAATCATCCATATACACAATGATGATCGTGGTATTGTCGTCGCCGCCGCGAATATTGGCCATATTGACCAGTTGATTGCATGAGCGCCACTGGTCTTTGGCCTGGGTGACCACTTGGTGAATCTCGGGGTCTTTGACATGTTCCACCAGGCCATCAGAGCAGAGCAAGAGACAATTGCCGGGCACAAAGGGCCGCTCGTAGAGATCGACTTCGACGTTGGGATAAGCGCCCAAAGAGCGGTAGATCAAATTGCGCTGGGGGTGTACAGCTGCCTCTTCTTCGGTGATCTGGCCAATTTCGAGCAGGCGGCCCACCAAAGAGTGATCGCGGGTGACTTTTTCGATCTCTTGTTTGGCAATCAAATAAGCGCGGCTGTCGCCGACATGGCCCATATACATCATGCCCTGATAGACCACAGCAGCGGTCACGGTGGTGCCCATGCCCTGGTATTGGGGGTTGCGTTTGGCCGCATCGTAGATGCTGCGATTGGCTTTTTTGATCGCCTCTTCGAGGATCTCGGGGATATTTATCTCGCGGCCCGGATTGTCTTTGAGCTGTTCAATGCGGTGGTTGATCACCTGCGAGACTTCGCGGGTCGCCAGGGCGCTGGCGTAGTCCCCGGCCTGGGCCCCACCCATGCCATCGGCCACAATAAAAATACCATAGCTCTGGCGCTGGGTCTGGCTGACATAGTGCCAATCTTGCACAAAATAGCTGTCTTCGTTGGCCTCGCGCACCATGCCCACATCGGTGATAAAACTGGCGTAAAAAGGCGTATTGTGGAAAAGCCCCAGAATCGCACGTTTGACTTCGTCGATATTCTGGTAGCGGTATTTGGGCTCCACATCAATCATCTTCATGATGATGCTGTTGATCTGGGGGTTGATATCCGGCACATAATACGTGACCTCAGGGAAGATCACCAGTCCGTCTTCGTCACGGCGGTGGCGCAGGGGGCTGCAGCCGGTCACGAGTTCGTGCCAGATCACACCCAGGGAATAAATATCTGCCCGCTCGTCAATCGTGTGTTTGCCCTGCTGCTCCAATTCAGGCGCAGAATAGCCGGGGGTATTGCTTTGCAGGGGGAACATAATCGGCAATTGCAAGGCACGGCTAAAGCCTGTCAGGCGCACACGCTGGAAGTCGTGGGTGACCACAATGCAGCGCGGATTGAGGTCGAGATGGACAATTTTGCGGCGGTGCAATTGGCTCAAAGACTGGCAGAGCTGAATCATCCAGTCGCAGGACTGGTGCACAGTGACCTTTTCTTTGGTCAGGAAAAAGCCCAAATCGCGGCCTTCGAGCTGCTCGATAATCAAATAATAGCGCTGGTTCTCTTCGAACATATCCACCGCTTTGACCACGGTCGGATAGCTGATCGAGCGCAAAATGGTAAATTCGTCGTACCAGGGGTTTTTGAGCAAGCCCTGAGAAATACGGCTTTTGCCACTGCGGCCCTGCTCTTTGACAATCACCGTCAAATTGGTGACTTCATCGGTGGCGCGGTACAAGCTGGCCCCACTGCGCACCTCTAAAAAGGCGTCAATCCGGTAGCGATTACGCAGCTTAGAACCGGGCTCCAAATTGGGCTCCGAAGCACTGGACGAGGATCTTTGAAGATCGGATTTATCTGGTGCGGACACGTGCTGCGATTCCCTTTCCGGTTCAGTTTTTTGCCAAGAGCATCACGAGTAAAATCACGATGATGCTCAGCAGAACAATATTTAA